>NZ_JBYCZS010000002.1:0-289472 GCF_057586355.1 Caulobacter sp. SRI_008 | reverse complement strand
CCGCCCTGGCGGCGGTGATGGCCATCGAAGCCGTCGGCCCCATCGCGCGCGCCTTCGAGCAGGACGGCGCCGCCGAGGCCGCCGGGGAGCGGCTGGACGCCATCCTGCGCCACACGACCGAGACCGCTGCGCTAATCGACGTCGGCCAACCGACCCTGCGCCTGCTGGGCCAGGACCTCGCGCCCGGCGCGCGGCTGGCGATCGTCGGCCCCACCGGCTGCGGCAAGACCACCCGGCTGGAGCAACTGCTGGGCCTGCGCGCCCCCCCCGCCGGCGCCTTCGCGCTCGATAGCGTGGACGGCGCGACCCTGTCGCCCGCCGACCTGCGCCAAGCCTTCGCCTACGCCCCGCAGGACGCCGCCCTGCTGGCCGGCACGGTGCGGGAGAACCTCAAGCTCGCCGCGCCCAAGGCCGACGACGAGGCCCTGTGGGCCGCGCTCGACGACGCCGCCCTGGCCGACCGCGTCCGCGCCTTGCCGCAAGGGCTCGACACCTGGCTGGGCGAGGCCGGCGAGCGGCTGTCGGGCGGCGAGCGCCGGCGCCTGTCGCTGGCCCGCGCCCTGCTGCGCGACGCGCCCTGGCTGCTGCTCGACGAGCCGACCGAGGGCCTGGACGCGGCGACCGAGGCCCGCGTCGTCGCCCGCCTCGACGCCCGTCTGCGCGTCACGGGGCAAGGTCTGGTGCTGGTCAGCCATCGCCAGGCGCCGCTGGCGCTCTGTGAACGGACAGTCGCTGTCGAGACGGTGTCCCCGGCCGCCGGACCGGCTATAAGCGCGCCCATGACCACGACGGCGACGCTCTAGACGACCATGGCCGCGCCCCAGCGCCCGCCCGCGCCGCTGTACAGCGAGCTTCGCCTCGGCGTCTTCATGGCCGCCGCCGGCCTGGTGGCCGGCTGCGCCCTGCTCTATTTCGCCCTGCCCAGCCGCTACGCCGCCCCGGCGACCTTCCTGCTGTTCGTGCCCTCGGTGCTGATCAGCGCGGCCTTGGGCGGACTGATCCCCGGCCTGGTGGCCACCATCCTGGCCTCGGCCATGGTCTGGTTCCTGACCTTCTCGCCCCAGCCCGACCAGGCCACGGCGGTCTCCAGCCTGGTGTTCCTGATGATCGGGGTGGGCATGTCGATCGGCGGCGGCTGGTTCCACGCCGCCCGCCGGCGGATGGCCGACATCACCGACCACCTGCGCTCGGTGCTCGACACCGTGCCCGACGCCGTGGTGGTGATCGATCCGCGCGGGATCATGACCTCGTTCAGCCCCGCCGCCGAGCGCCTGTTCGGCTGGAACGCCCCGGAGGTGATCGGCAGGAACGTCAGCATGCTGATGCCCGAGCCGCACCAGACCGCCCACGACGCCTATCTCGAGCGCTACGAGCGCACCGGCGACAAGCGGGTGATCGGCATCGGCCGCATCGTCACCGGCCTGCGCCGCGACGGCACGACCTTTCCGATGGAGCTGGCGGTCGGCGAGACCAAGGGTCCCACCCGCGCCTATACCGGCTTCATCCGCGACCTGACCGAGCGCCACGCCACCGAGAGCCGGCTGCAGGAGCTGCAGGGCGAGCTGGTCCACGTCTCGCGGCTGACGGCCATGGGCGAGATGGCCACCACCCTGGCCCACGAGCTGAACCAGCCGCTGTCGGCCATCGCCAACCTGCTGACCGGCTCGCGCCGGCTGATGGATCGGGGCCGCCCCGAGGACCAGGCCAAGGTGCGCGACGCCATCGACCGCGCTTCGGACCAGGCGCTGCGGGCCGGCGACGTCATCCACCGCATGCGCGAGTTCGTCCGCCGCGGCGCCACCGAGCGCGACGTCGAGAGCCTGTCGGAACTGGTCGACGACGCTCGCGCCCTGGCCCTGATCGGCGTGCGCGAGGGCCAGGCCGAGGTCAGCATCGCCCTGGATCCGGCCTGCGACGCCGTCTTCGCCGACCGGGTGCAGATCCAGCAGGTGCTGGTCAACCTGATCCGCAACGCCGTCGAGGCCATGGACGGCCGGCCGGTCCGCCGCCTGTCGGTGACCAGCCGCCGGCAGGACGACGGGGTCGTCGAGGTGGCCGTGGCCGACACCGGCTCGGGCGTCGACGACGCGTTCCGGGCCCGGCTGTTCGAGCCGTTCATGACCACCAAGGCCGAGGGCATGGGGGTGGGGCTGTCGATCTCGCGCTCGATCATCGAGGCCCACGGCGGCCGCATCTGGGCCGACGCCAATCCCGGCGGCGGCACGGTGTTCCGCTTCACCCTGCCGCCTGCACCGCACCAAGCCGACAAGACCGACCAGGAGACCACCCGATGAGCGACGCCGTTGTGCACGTGGTCGACGACGACGCCGACGCCCGCGACTCCCTGGCCTTCCTGCTGGAGACGGCCGACTTCCGGGTGCGCACCTATCCCGACGCCCAGGCCTTCCTGGCCGCCCTGCCCCAGGCCGAGCCCGGCTGCGTGATCACCGACGTGCGCATGCCCGGCATGTCGGGCCAGGAACTGGTCAAGCGCCTGCGCGCCGAGGCCTCGGCCCTGCCGGTGGTGATGATCACCGGCCACGGCGACATCCCCATGGCCGTCGAGGCCATGCGCGACGGCGTGGTGGACTTCATCGAAAAGCCGTTCTCCGAAGCCCGCATCCTGGCGGCGCTGGAGCGCGCCCTGGCCAGCGCCGCCCCGGCCCAGCCGACGGTCAGCGACGACCAGGCCCAGGTGCTGGCGCGGATCGAGACCCTGTCGGAGCGCGAGCGCCAGGTGCTCGACGGCGTGGTGGCCGGCCAGCCCAACAAGATCATCGCCCGCGACCTGGGCATCAGCCCCCGCACCGTCGAGATCTACCGCGCCAAGCTGATGAGCAAGATGCACGCCGACAACCTGGCCGCCCTGGTGCGGATGACCCTGTCGGTGCGGGGCTGATCTCGACCTAGGGCGGATCGACATTTACCGGCCTGAGCTCATTTTTCACCGAGCATCCCCGCGAAGGCGGGGACCCAAGCCGAGGCCGCAGGTGATCCACGGCCGCGCCTCATCCTGAAATCCAGCTTGGATCCCCGCCTTCGCGGGGAGACACGGATTTGAAGGGCGCGAAAAGCTGAATGTCGAAACGACCTAGGCCGCCGGGCAGCGGATCGGCTTCAGTGGCTTGATCGCCTTGAGGCTCGGCGCCTCGCCCCCGAGCAGCTTGCTCAGCACTGGATCGTCGGGCAGGTCGCCGATCGCCTCCTTGGCCTCGCGGCGCTTCCACGCCTCGGCGGCTTGCGCCAGCAGGGTCCGATCGCCGGCGTCGAGCGCGGGCGAGACCGCCATCCGCTTGGCCAGGCCGATGCTGAAGGAGCCGCCAGACCGCCCCCAGGCTCGGATCACCGCCGCGCGCGGGCCTGGACCGGCGCAGAACACCCGCGTCGCCGCCGCTTCATCCGCCTCGTCTCGACCGACACCGTACCAGCGCAGGGCGACGTCCAGCGGCAGCGTCAGGGGATCGCCAGGCCCGCCGACGGCCGGCGAGGCCAGCACCTCGGGCCGGACCAGCTCGGCGTTGGCCCAATCGGTTATCTCGTTGTAGTGCCCCGACAGCATCAGGGTCAGGGCCGGATCGGCGCGATAGTCGGCGGTCAGCAAGGCCTTGGGTCCCTGGGCGAAATCGGCTTCGACGTCGAACCGGGCCTTGGCCTCGTTCGCCAGCGCCAGGGAGAAGCGCGGCCAGCGGGCGGCGACCGACGGATCCGAACGCCAGCGCGGCGGCTCGGAACCGTAGGGGTCCTCCTGCACCCGCGCCACCATGGCCAGCAGGGCCTTGGCCTCGTCGGCCGAGGCGGCCGCCGCCAGCCGGGCGGGAACGCGCGCCTCGATCAGGTCGTAGGCCCGTCGGTACTGGCCGTTGACGGCCAGGAAGCGCAGGCCGATGTCGAGGTCGGCGAGCGAGGCGTCGTCGCGCAGAAACGGTTCGAAGACCGGCGCGGCGTCGGCGTGCCCCTCCTCGATCAGCGCTTCCAGTATGGCGGTTTCACGCGGGTCGCGCGCCGGCTTGGCCGGCGGCCGGCCGCCGGTCAGTTCGGCCATGATCAGGTCGGTGAAAGCCGCTGCTTCAGACTGTTCGGCGTCGAAGGCCGGGTCGCGGGGCGCGTAGCGCGGCGGCCGGCCGGCCTTGAGGTCGCCATAGGCGGCCAGCAGGAACGGCGTCGGCTTCCAGGGCGAGATCGAGCCCAGGTGTCCGCCGATGTCGCGGGCTAGCGCCGTCTCGTAGGGCGTGCGGCCCGGCTTGGCGTCGAGTTGCGCCTTCAGCGCCTCCAGCCGCGCGAGCCGGGCCATGGCGTCGGGATCGCGCTGGATGTCGAGATAGGTCCGCACCATCCGCGACCACGGACTGTCCGGTCCCGCATAGTCCTCGTTCACGCGCGAGAACGCGAAGGGCAGCACGCCCAGGCGCTCGCCTCGATGGCCGAGCAGCAGCAGGTAGCTGCCGCCCTTGGCCAGAGTCATGCGGTTGCAGGGTCCGTTGTGGCCCTCCGGGTGCGAGAAGGTGACGTCGTCGGGGTCGCTGCGCACGGTGCGCCCCATCAGCAGTCCCCGAACCTCGATCTCGCCCGCCAGGTCGCCCTTCAGGGTCTCGCTCACCCGCAGACGCATCGGCGCGTCCCAGGGCGAGCCCTCCCGCGCCAACGGCGGCGCGGAGACGGGCGTGGCGACGACGATGGCGTCGGCGACCTGCACGAGCTCGAAATTGCTGGGCCGGACATAGCCGTAGGCCGTGGAGCACGCCTGCGCCGCCGAGCCCGCCCCCAGCGCCAAGGCCGCCGCCAGGCCGATCAACCAAGACTGTCGCATCACGCCTCCTCCCGTTTCGGAGGAGCTTACGAAGCGACCTTTAAATCTACAATCGTAATCCAGTTACCTGAACGCCTAGCGAGCGGCCTCGTCGTGATAGCGGCTTACCTCGACCAGATTGCCGTCCGGATCGCGGAAATAGACCGAGGTCATCGGCCCCAGCGCGCCGTTGCGCTCGACCGGTCCCAGTTCCACGGGCGCGGCGCAGGCGGCCAGATGCGCGACCACCGCCTCGATCGGCTGCAGGGTGATCAGGCAGAAGTCCGCCGCGCCGGCGACCGGAGCCGCGGCCTTGGGCGTGAAGGGGGCGTCGGCCGTGTGCAGGTTGATCTTCCAGCGGCCGAAGCGCACGGCCGTCGGCTTGCCGGGCGTCACCACCCGCTCGGCGCCCAGCACCCGCTCGTAGAAGGCGGCGCTGGCCTCGATCGAGGCGACGACGAGCACGAAGTGATGGAGCCGGTCGATGGCGATCATCTTCAGGCCTCCGCCAGCCAGGCGCGCAGCAGGGCCGTGGTCTCGTCCGGCCGCTCCATGGCCGGCAGGTGGCCGCAGTCGGCGAAGACGTGCAGGGTCGAGCCGGCGACGCCCTCGTGGATGGCCTGGGCCTCGGCCGGGGGCGTCAGGCGGTCGAGATCGCCCACCGCCACCAGGGTCGGCACGCGGACGCCGGCCAGGTCCGGGCGCGAGTCCGGCCGGCCCAGGATCGCCTGCTGCTGGCGCAGGAAGGCCTCGCCGCCGACCCGGCCGGCCATGGCCTTGACCTCGCCGGCCAGGGGATCGTTCAGCCGCGACGGGGGCAAGAGCTGCGGCATCATCTGCTGGGTGACGCCCAGGAACCGCCCGACCGACAGGGCCGCCATGGCCCGGCGGCGCTGCTCGGCGCGCTGGGGGCTGTCGGGCGCGGCGCTGGTCGAGAACAGGGCCAGGCGCGTCACCCGTTCCGGCGCCTGGCGCAGGATCTCGAAGGCGACGTAGCCGCCCATGGAGAGGGCGCCGAGGGCGAAGCGCTGCGGCGCGGCGGCCAGCACGCGAGCGGCCATGGCCGAAACGCTGTCGTCGAGGGTCAGGTCGGCGACCTGGATATCGGCGACGTCGTGGAGGGCCAGCGCCTGCTCGCGCCACAGGCGGGCGTCGCACAGCAGACCGGGCAGGAGAACGAGCGGGGCAAGATCAGCCATGGCGGGTCTCCTTCAAACGCAGGGCCAGGACGCCGGCGATCACGGCCAGCACGGTGGTGAAGGCCGCCACCGCCGGCCAGCCGCCCGCGCGCCAGAAGCCGCCGCCGGCCGAGCCGGCTAGGCTGGAGCCGACATAGTAGAACAGCAGGTACAACGCCGCCGCCTGGCCTTTGGCCTTTCCGGCCAGGGCGCCGACCCAGCCGCTCGCCACCGCGTGGGCGATGAAGAAGCCGATGGTGACCAAGGCCACGCCCGCCACGATCCACGGCAGGCCGGCCGGCAGGGTCAGGGCCACGCCCGCCAGCATGACGGCCAGCCCCGCGCCCAGCAGGGTCCGCCGGCCCCAGCGATCGGCCAGCTTCCCCGCCGTCGACGAAGCGACCACCCCGAAGGCGTAGACCAGGAAGATCAGGCTGGTCTGGCCCTGGCTGAGGCCGTAGGGCGGGTCCTCCAGCCGGAAGCCGGCATAGTTGAAGATCGTCACGAAGACGCCGGTCAGGCAGAAGCCCACGGCGAACAGGGCCAGCAGCCGCCGGTCGGCCAGGGCCTGGCCCCAGGCGGCGGCCTGGGCGGCGCGGTCGCGGGCCGGGGTCGGCTGGAAGTGGCGCGAGCGCGGCAGCAGCAGGAAGAAGGCGGCGGCGGCCAGCAAGTCCAGCGCCCCGATCGTCGCCATGGCCGAGCGCCACGAGCCGACCTCGACCAGCAGGCCCATGCCCACCCGTCCGGCCATGCCGCCAAAGGCCGTGCCGGCGACGTAGAGGCCCATGGCCGCGCCCAGGTCGCGCGGCTCCATCTCCTCGCCGACATAGGCCATGGCGACGGCCGGCACCCCGCCCAGCAGGAAGCCCTCGGCCGCCCGCGCCAGCAGCAGCATCGGCCAGGACGGCGCGAAGGCGGCGGCGAGGTTCAGCAGGGCGGCCAGACTCATCGAGGCGAACATCAGCCCCTTGCGCCCCAGGCTCTGCGACGCCGCCCCGGCCAGCAGGATCGCCACCGCCAGCGCCCCGGTGGTCAGCGACAGGGCCAGGGAGCTCTGGGCCGGGGTCAGGGAGAAATCGCGGGCGAAGGTCGGCAGCAGCGGCTGCACGCAGTAGAGCAGGCTGAAGGTCGAGAAACCGCCCAGGAACAGGGCCAGCGACATGCGCCGAAACCGCGCGGTGCCGGCGGCGATGCGCGGCGGCGAAAGATCGGTCGTGGGGTCGATGGCGGTCATGGCGTCGATCTAGAAGTCGGCCGCCCCATAGTCCAATATATGGCGAAGACTTTCTTGATCGCTTTTGGAGATGGCATGGAGCTGCGCCACATCCGCTATTTCCTGGCCGTGGCCGAGGAGCGCAACTTCACCCGCGCCGCCGCCAAGGTCGGCATCGGCCAGCCGCCGCTGAGCCAGCAGATCAAGGACCTGGAGACGGAGCTCGGCGTGCAGCTTTTCCGCCGCATCCCCAGCGGGGCCGAGCTGACCGAGGCCGGCAAGGCCTTCCACGCCGCCGTGCGCACCCTGCCCGACCAGGCCGGCGCGGCGGCCGTGCTGGCCCGGCGGGCCGCGCGCGGCGAGACCGGCTCGCTGCGGCTGGGCTTCACCGGCTCGGCCAGCCTGCATCCGGTGGTCTCCACGGCCGTGCGGGCCTATCGCCGGCTCTATCCGGAGGTCGAGCTGTCGCTGACCGAGAGCAACAGCACCCACCTTTCCGACCACCTGGCCGAGGGGGCGCTGGACGCGGCCTTCCTGCGGCCGGGCTCGGTGAGCCTTGAGGGCCTTTCCGTGTACGACCTGGTCGACGAGCCGATGATCGCCGTGCTGCCGGCGGGCCATCCGGCCGCCGCCTCCGATCCGGTGGACCTGTCGCGGCTGAAAGGCGAGCCGCTGATCATGACGCCGCGCCACCTGGGCCCCACGGTGCACGACGCGGCGGTGGAGGCCTTCCGCGCCGCCGGCGTCGAGCCGGTGATGGGCCAGCCGGCGCCGCAGATGGCCTCGGTGATCGTGCTGGTCGCGGCCGAACTGGGCGTCTCGATCGTGCCCGTCTCGATGCGCCAGCTGGCCGTCGAGGGCGTGGCCTACCGCGACATCGCCGGCCAGACCCCCGTGGCGCGGCTCAGCTTGGCGGCCACGAAGACGCCGAGCCCGGCGCTGCGGAATTTCATCCAGGTGATCCGGCCGGCTTTTCGGGGGTGAGGGAGCGAACTCACACCCCTCCCCCAACTCCCGTCATTCCCGCCCTTGTGGCGGGAAACCCTGGGTCCGCTCGCATGTGAAGCGCTAGCGGCGTGCTGAGCACGCCGCCCCTCCCGCCCTTGCGGCTGACAGAGGGGTTCCCGCCACAAGGGCGGGAATGACGGGAGGAGAGCGGGCGGGAATGACGGGATAATTTGGGAGGCGGTGACCTTCTAAGCCCCGACCGCCTTTTTCACCTGCAGGCTCAGGGCGTCGGTGATCAGGGGCTTGTGGGCGACGCCGGCCCACAGGGCGTCGGCGGCCGAGAGGTCGACCGGGCCGTCGGCCAGCAGCACGGCCGGCGTGCGCACGCCCTTGCCGCGCAGGGCCGCCAGGGCCAGGAAATCGACGTCCAGCACCAGGCAGTCGGCGGCGATCATCTCCGACAGCGACGCCTCGTCCACGCCGGCGAAGGCGCGGATCCAGTAGCCCTCGGTCTCCAGGGCGAAGGCCAGGGCCTCGCGCAGGGCCGCGTCGGCTTCGACGACGACCACCAGCGGACGGGCGGGCGAAGGGGCGCTCATCGCGCCATTCAAGCCAGCGTCGGCCCAGCGCGCCTTGATCTGACGCAAATCCAGCAGGTCGGCGATCATGCGACTTTGAGGGTCATCCAGACCGAGGTCGTCTCGCCCGGAGCCAGGGCGACGATCCCGGTCTCGCCTTCACCGAAGGGGTCGGGACGGCTGGCGGTGGGCTCGACGCAGACGAAGTCGGCGCCCGGCGGCGAATAGACGTGCACCCAGCGGCAGTTGCCGGAGGCCTCGATGGTCGTCGAAGTCCCGCCCGGGGCCGACAGCACGGCCTTGCCGGAAAAACCGGTCCAGCAGTTGTCGATCAGGCTGTCGGTGGCGGTCGGCGCGCCGGCGTTCCAGTCGCGCCTCCAGACGCCGTCGTGATGGGTGGTGGGCAGCACGTCGGCGTCGACCATCCAGACGCCGTCGACGCCGGCCTGCAGGGTCTCGCCCGGGCGAGCCGTGAAATAGGGGTGCAGGCCAAGACCCGCCGGCATCGTTTCCGTTCCGGTGTTGGTCACCGACAGCTCGATGCGCAGACCCTCGTCGGACAGCACCAGGATCTGCTCGGCGCGATAGGCCCAGGGCCAGTCGGACGGGGCGTGGTCATAGGTCAGGACGGCGCGGGTGTCGGACAGGCCGGTGACCGTCCAGGCGGCGCGCCAGCCCTGGCCGTGCAGCGGGTGCGGATGGCCGGCCAGGTTCGGGGCCAGGGTCACCTCGCGCCCCTCGAACGTGAAGCGGCCGTTCGGAATGCGATTGCAGAACGGGACCAGCGGGAAGCAGCCGACGTCGAGCGCGTCGGTCGCGCCCTCCGGCGCCGGGCGCAGCACGTCGCGGCCGTCGAACACGAAACGGCCGATCGAACCGCCCACCTGCGGCAGCAGTTCGACGCGGGCGCGGTCGGTCGCCAGGACGGGACGTGTCATTGGGAACCCATTGTTATGTTAGCGCTAACTTGAGCTTTACGGTGCGTCATATGCCAGTTCCGGCCGCTCTCGAACAGAGGGCCTGTCGACATCGTAGTCAGTAGTCGTGGCGTCAGGCGTTGGGGTCAGTAGCCGGCGTAGCGCCCCGGCCTGTGGTTGGCGATGATCACGATGCTCAGCGCCACCGCCGACAGGATCGACAGCAGCAGCTTGTCGAAGCTGACCACCATGAAGGCCGCGCCGACCACCAGCACGTCGGTGGCCATCTGCACCTTGCCGGCGCTGATCCCGTGCTTTTCCTGCAGCCACAGGCCCAGCACCCCGACGCCGCCGACCGACGAGCGGTGGCGGGCCAGCGCCAGTATGCCCATGCCGATGATCGTGCCGCCGAACACCGCCGCGAAGACAGGGTTGACGCCCTGCAGCTTCAGCCAGTGCGGCAGGGCCAGGCTGAGCGCCGCCAGCAGCACGTTGGTGGCCAGGGTCTTGGCCGTGAACACCCAGCCCAGCGCCCGCTGGGCGAAGATGTAGAACGGCAGGTTCAGCACGAAGAACACGATCCCGACCGGCCAGTCGGTCAGGTAGGAAACGATCAGGGCGATCCCGGCGATGCCGCCGGTCACCAGGCCGGCGGCCTTCAGCAGGATCAGGCCCACGGAAATGAAGCTCGTGCCGATCAGCAGGGCGTGCACGTCTTCGATCAGCGTGTGGCGTGTGGCGGGCATGTCGGGAGCGGCGGCGGTCAAGGCAGGGTCGAGTCGCGTCTGGAGGAAGGGAAAAGGGCGTCCCGTCCCGATCGCGTTCCCGTCCCGCCGTCCCTTTCGCCACTTATCCGCGGTCGAGGAACGGTCTTGTCGCGGCGAGCGCTTGATAGCGCCCGTGTCTGGCGTCATATATCATCTGAACGCGACGCCCCATGGGCGCCGCGCGAAATCCTCTACAACAATTCCGGAGCCGCCCCTATTCGCCGTCCCATGCAAGCGCCGCCCGTCAAGGATGGACCGCGTATCAACGATGAAATCCGCGTCCCCCGAGTCCTGCTGATCGACCAGAACGGCGAGAAGCAGGGCGAGATGCCGACCGCCTCCGCCATGGAAGCGGCCGAAGAGGCTGGCCTGGACCTGGTCGAAATCGTTCCGAACGCGAACCCGCCGGTCTGCAAGATCCTGGACTATGGCAAGTTCAAGTTCCAGGAGCAGAAGAAGAAGAACGAGGCCCGCAAGCGTCAGAAGGTGGTCGAGCTCAAGGAGATCAAACTCCGCCCGAACATCGACATCCACGACTACGAGGTGAAGGCCAAGGCCATGCACCGCTTCTTCGAGGAAGGCGACAAGGTCAAGGTCACCCTGCGCTTCCGCGGTCGTGAAATGGCTCACCCGGAACTCGGCATGAAGCTGCTCCTCAAGGTCAAGGCCGACTTCGAGGAGATCGCCAAGGTCGAGTACGAGCCCCGCATGGAAGGCCGCCAGATGATCATGATCCTGGCGCCCCGCTAAGCTTCGGCTCTATCTTCGAAAACGCCCCGGTCACCACCGGGGCGTTTTTCGTTTCCGGTATCGTCCATGTCCCAGCCCGCCCAGCAAGCTCCCCTGTCCCTGGACCCCGGCCTGACGCCCGGGGCCTGGCGCGACGCCTTCGCCCGCAACGGCCGTCTGCACGTGCCGGGGATCCTGACCGCCGACTCGGCCGCACGCCTGCACGCGGCCCTGACCCTCGACACGCCCTGGAGCGGCGTGGTCGGGGTCGGCAAGAAGCTGTGGAACCTGCCGCTGGACGGTCCCGGCGCCCTGTCCCCGGCCGACGACCTGGCGCTGGACCGCCAGGTGGCCGAGGAAACCCGCAACGGCTTCGGCTTCCGGTTCGACAATTTCCGGGTCAGCGACGAGGTCGAGGCCGGCCGTCGCGAGGGCCGGCTGGTCGAGGCCGCCTACGACCTGCTGAACGGCGAGGCCTTCCTGGACTTCGTGCGCGAGCTGACGGGCGACGACCGGGCCGTCTATTGCGACAGCCAGGCCACCCGCTATCGCCCCGGCCACTTCCTGACCGAGCACGACGACCACGCCGACGGCAAGCACCGGCTCTACGCCTACGTCCTCAACCTGACGCCGAACTGGCGGGCCGACTGGGGCGGGCTTCTGCTGTTCCTCGACGGGGACGGCCACGTGGCCGAGGGCTACAAGCCCAGCTTCAACGCCCTCAACATCTTTCGCGTGCCGCAGAAGCACGCCGTGACCTACGTCACGCCGCACGCGGCGGGCCCGCGCCTGTCGCTCACCGGCTGGATCCGCTCGCGACGCTGATTTCGCGCGCCCCGCTCGACCTCCCGGCAAGGTAGAGCTTATACTCGCCCCGGGGACTCTTCTGGGGGCTGTAGTTTCGTGCGTATCAAGGATCTTGCGATCGCCATCTGCGCGACCGCTCTGCTGTCGGGCGTTCAGGCCAAGGCCGCGCCGCTGTCGACCTACGGCAAGCTGCCGACGATCGAGGATGTCGAGATCTCGCCGGACGGCACGCGCCTGGCGGTGTCGCTGACCGACGGCGAGCAGCGCGTTCTGACCATCCACAACGCGGCCGACAACAAGCTGATCAAGGCCCTGCGGATGGGCAACAACAAGCTGCGCTGGGTGCAGTGGGCCGACGCCTCGCACCTTCTGGTCACCGTCTCGTCGACGGCCAGCGTCGTCGGGCTGGAAGGGCCCAAGCGCGAGTACTGGATGACCTCGCTATACGACCTGGACACCGACAAGGCGCGCCTGCTGCTCGACAACCAGCCGGATTCGATGAACGTCGTGCTCAGCGCCGCCTCGCTGCGCTCGGTCGACGGCGCGCCCACGGCCTTCGTGCAGGGCATCCACTTCGTCGACAACCTCGGCCGCAACACCCTGTTCGCGGTCAATGTGAAGAACGGGCGCACCCGCATGATCGAGGCGCGCTCGGAAGACACCGACGACTGGCTGGTCGGCGGCGACGGCGTCCCCCTGGCCCAGTCGCAGTACGACCAGAGCCGCGGAACCTGGGTGCTGCGCATCAAGGGTCCGAAGGGCTGGACCATCGTCGACCGGGCGGTCAGCCCGATGGGCTCCTACGGCGTCTCGGGCCTGGGTCGCGACGGCAAGTCGGTGCTGGTGGCCCGCGTCAACGACAAGAACGAGACCGTCTATCGCGAATACGCCGCCGACGGCTCGCAGGTCGACGTGCCGATGGAGATCCCCTTCGACGGCCTGCTGCGCGATCCCGGCAACGACGCCCTGATCGGCGGGGTGTCGCTGGTCGGCGACAAGACCCGCTACGTCTTCTTCGATCCCAAGGACCAGTCGCGCTGGAACGCCGTCGAGAAGGGCTTCGCCGGCTCGCGGGTGTCGCTGGCCTCGTGGTCGGCCGATCGCACCAAGGTGGTCGTCCGCGTCGACTCGCCGACCGACGGCCCGGCCTACGCCCTGGTCGACATGACGGCCAAGACCGCGTCCTGGATCGGCGACGAGTACAAGGACCTGGCCGCCGCCGACATCGCCGAGGTCCGCCCGGTGAAGTACAAGGCCGCCGACGGCCTGGAGATCACCGGCTACCTCACCCTGCCCAAGGGCCGGGACCCGAAGAACCTGCCGCTGGTGGTGCTGCCGCACGGCGGTCCCGAAGGCCGCGACACGCCGGGCTTCGACTGGTGGGCCCAGGGCCTGGCCTCGCGCGGCTACGCCGTGCTGCAGCCCAACTTCCGCGGCTCCGAAGGCTTCGGCTGGGACTTCATCAAGGCCGGCTTCGGCGAGTGGGGCCGCAAGATGCAGACCGACCTGTCGGACGGCGTCCGCTGGCTGGAGAAGCAGGGGATCGCCGATCCCAAGCGCGTCTGCATCGTCGGCGCCAGCTACGGCGGCTACGCGGCCCTGGCCGGCGCGGCGCTCGACCGCGGCGTCTATCGCTGCGCCGTATCGGTGGCCGGCCCGGCCGACCTCAAGCGCATGCTGCAGGACGACCAGGAACGCCACCTGTCGCGCAACAACTCGACCCTGCGCTACTGGCTGCGCTTCATGGGCGCCGACGGCATCCGCGATCCCGACCTGGCGGCGATCTCGCCGGCCAAGCTGACCGACAAGATCGACATCCCGATCCTGCTGATCCACGGCAAGGACGATACGGTCGTTCCCTATGTGCAGAGCAAGATCATGGCCGACGCCATGGCCAGGGCCGGCAAGCCGACTGAGCTGGTCACCCTGGCCAGCGAGGACCACTGGCTGTCGCGCGGCGCCAGCCGCCAGCAGATGCTGAACGCCACCGTGCAGTTCCTCGAAAAGCACAATCCGCCCGACCCGGCCGCCCCGGCCCAGACGACGGCCGCGCGCTAGCACAGCAGGCTCTGTGGGTGGTCCTCGTCCTTCGACAAGCTCAGGATGAGGACCATTTGCAGGCCCGGGCAGTAGAAAAACCTCATCCTGAGCCCGTCGAAGCATGCCCTTGGGCGGGCCGCGCCAGCGGCGCGACCCGAGGGGACGAGGTTTTCGTCTCAGACGTCGAATGCCGATCCGACCTTCGCCCTCACATCAGACAGAAGCCCGCGCCGCCTTGGGCGGCGTGGGGTGATGGCGGGCCCAGACGCGGCGCAGCTGGCGGGTCGAGGCGAAGCCGGCCCGCTCGGCGACGCTTTCCATATCGAGGCGCGTCGCCGACAGCATCTCGCTGGCCAGCGCCAGGCGCAGGCGGTTGACGTAGTCGGTCAGGTTCATGCCGGCATGGGCGTTGAACAGCCGCGACAGGTGGCGAGGGCTGGCGGCGGCGAGGTCGGCCAGGATCTCCAGGCTCCAGTCGCGGGCCGGGTCGGCGGCGATGGCGTCCTGCACCCGGTGGATGGCCGGATGGACGTGGTTGCGCCCCTCCAGCCACGGCGACAGCTGCGGGTCGGACGGCCCCCGGCGCAGATAGACCACCATCTGGCGGGCGATCGACACGGCCTGGGCCGGGCCGCGCAGCCGGGCGACCAGATGCAGCATCAAATCAACGCCCGAGGTGACGCCGGCGCTGGTCAGTCGCTCGCCGTCCTCGACGAACAGGCGGTCCTCCAGCACCCGGGCGCTGGGCGCCAGGCGCGCCAGCTCCTCGGTGCAGGCGTGGTGAGTGGTGCAGGCCCTGCCGGCCAGCAGCCCGGCCCGCGCCGCCAGCAGGCTGCCCGAGCAGATGCAGGCCAGGGTCACGCCCGGCCGCACCGCGCGGGCCAGCCAGGCGACGATGGCCGTCTCGTCCCCGGCGTCCGCCGCCGAGGCCCCCTCCCCGCCCAGCACCTGATCGACATTGCCCGAGACGATGACCAGCGCCCCGTCCGGCAGGGCGTCGGGCAGCGGCTGGATCCCGGCCAGCGTCAGGCCGATGGAGCTTTCCACGCTCGGCCGGGCGGCGATATAGGTCACGGCGAAGCCCGGCGATCCGGGCTCGAACGTCGCCCGCCGCAGCACCTCCAGCGGTCCGGCCACGTCGAGCAGCAGGGTGCGCGGCGGCAGGACGACGAAGACGGGGATGACGGCGGGCGAGTCGGACGTCATGCGGCTTCGAGGGCCTCTTCCACGGTGGCGATGCGGGCGAAGCGCTCGTGCAAAACGAGCTCGGTGCGGGCCTTGATGTCGTCGACGGTGAAGACCCGCCCGTGGCGGTCGGTCATGTCGAAGGTCAGGGTGGCCTCGGTGACGTAGTCGACGGCGAAGCCCAGGTCCGAGGCGTGGCGGGTGGTGGTCTCGCAGCACTGCTCGGTGCGGATGCCGCTGACGATCACCTTGCCGATGCGGTTGCGGATCAGCCAGACCAGCAGGCCGGTGCCGGCCAGGGCGCTGTGGGCGGGCTTGTGGAAGGTGACGTCGGGCTCGAACGACAGCCCCTCGACCGTGCGCACATGGCCCGAGGCCAGGCTGAACAGCCCCTCGGCCTCGACGTGCAGGATCTGCACGACCGGCAGGCCCTTGGCCTTGGCGCCGTCGATCAGGGCCTGCTGGCGCTCGAGATAGACCCCGGCCACGGCCGGATCCCACGAGGCGCGCTGGCGAAAGGAGTCCTGGGCGTCGACGACGATCAGGGCGGTGGCGGCGGACATTTGCGTAGCTCCGTGGCGATGACGATGCCGCAAGCTACCCACGCTCTTCAAGGCGAATAAGGAAGCTGGCGGACGAAGAGCGGACAGAAAAGGACATCACACCATCGCACCGTCTTCGCCCCATCCGCCGCGCCGGCTCGCTTTCGGCGACGTTCCGCCCCATATGATGGAGCGTGGAGCCCGCCTCGGACTTCGCCGCCGGCGAGGAGCTTCCCCCTTGAGACATCCCCTTCGTGCGCCGGAGTACCGTGCGCTGGCCGCCGCCGCTCTCGAAGCGGCCGGCAAGTGCGGCCTACCCCACGTCCAGGCCAAGCACGAACACGCCGCCCGCACCTGGAGCGATCTGGCCGACGCCGAAGACGCGCGCGCGGCGACGCGGGTCCGAATGACGACGTCGGGCGTTTAGCGACGCCACCTTCCGCTCCAGCCTGGAATTCCGCGCGATGCGTCTCTCGATCGACTGCCGCCTGCGCTACGAGGTGCGGACCCCCACCAGCTTCATCCTGGCGATCCAGGCCGCCGACGGCGCTGACCAGAAGGTGCTCGACGAGACCATCCTGCTGCCGCCGGGCGTGAGCGCCGACTTCTTCGTCGACGCCTTCGCCGGCAACCGCTTCATCCGCTTCCTCGCCCAGCCCGGGCCGCTGGATATCGGCTACATCGCCCAGGTCGAACGCCGGGCGCTGGTCGATCAGCGCGGCTTCATCGGCGGCGACGTGGTCAACGATCTGCCGGCGACGGTGCTGCCCTATCTGAACCCCAGCCGCTACTGCCCGTCCGATCGCCTGACCGCCTTCGCCCGCCAGACCTTCGGCTCCCGCCCCCAGGGCCTGGGCCAGGTCCAGGCCATCGCCGACTGGATCGCCGCGACCATCACCTACGAGGCCGGGACCAGCAGCGACACGACCTCGGCCATCGACACACTGGTCGACCGCAAGGGCGTCTGCCGCGACTTCGCCCACATCGGCATCGCCCTGTGCCGGGCGCTCGACATGCCGGCCCGCTTCGCCGCCTGCTACGCGCTCGACCTTCAGCCGGCCGACTTCCACGCGGTGTTCCAGGTCTATCTGGACGGCGCCTGGCGGACCTTCGACGCCACCCGCCGCGCGCCGCTGGGAGGCCTGGTCCCCATCGGCTTTGGCCGCGACGCCGCCGACGTGCCGTTCGCCGCGACCTTCGGCGACGCCCGGTTCGAGGCCAAGTCCATCCTGGTGACGCGGGCGGACCAGACGCCAGCGACCTAGCGCTGCCTCCCTTCGAATCGTCCGCATCCGGAAACTGACATTTCAGTCGCTTTTCCGGGCCATCGGGCGTAGAGGAGCCGCCTCGAAGGTTCCCGTCATGTCCACGCTCTCCGCTCCGGCAACTGCGCCGGCGCCCGTTCACAGTTCCCGCGCCCTCTACGTCCTGCTGCTGGTGGTGTTCATCAACCTGGTGGGCTTCGGGCTGGTGATCCCGCTGCTGCCCTTCTACGCCAAGGCGCTGAACGCCAGCCCGTGGCAGGTGACGGCGCTGTTCTCGGCCTATTCGCTGGGCCAGTTCCTGGCCGAGCCGTTCTGGGGACGTCTGTCCGACCGCATCGGCCGGCGGCCGGTGCTGATCGTCACCATCCTGGCCAACACCCTGTCCTACGTGGCCCTGGCCTTCGCCCCGACCATCGCGGTGGCCTTCGTCATCCGCTTCTTCAGCGGCGCGGCCAGCGGCAACATCTCGACGATCCAGGGCTACATGGCCGACGTCACCCCGCCCGATAAGCGGGCCGGGCGCATGGGCCTGCTGGGCAGCGCCTTCGGGGCCGGCTTCGTGGTCGGCCCGGCGCTTGGCGGCCTGCTGGCCCACCCGGACGCCGGACGCCTGGGCTTCCAGATCCCGCTGTTCGTGGCCGCGGGCCTGGCGGCGGCGGCCTCGCTGGGCGTCTTCCTGTTCGTGGTCGAGAGCCGCGCGCCCCGCAAGGACGCCCCGCCCCCGCCGCCCCGGCGCGAGGCCCTGAAGGCCGCCTTCGCCCATCCGGTGCTGTCGCGGGTGCTGATGGTCACCTTCGTCTCCACCGCCGCCTTCTCGGGCATGGAGGCGATCTTCGGCCTGTGGACCTCGGCCCGCTTCGGCTGGGGCCCGCAGCAGGTGGGCCTGTGCTTCGCCGTCATCGGCGTGGTGGCCTCGCTGGGCCAGGGCGTGCTGACCGGACGCCTGGCCCGCCGCTACGGCGAGCCCAAGGTGCTGACCACCGGCCTGGCCATCATCTGCCTGTCGATGGCCATCACCCCGTTCGTGCCCAGCGGCCATTTCGTGCCGCTGTTCGTGGGACTGACGGCCTTTGGCCAGTCGCTGGTGTTCCCGTGCATCGCCGCCCTGATCTCGCGCGCGACGCCGCCCGACCAGCAGGGCGCCATGCTGGGCCTCAACATGGCCGGCGGCTCGCTGGCGCGGATGAGCGGCCCGATGATCGCCGGTCCGCTGTTTGGCCTGACCATGGCGGGTCCCTACTGGTTCGGGGCGCTGCTGACCGTGCCGGCCGTCGCCCTGGCGGTGACGGTGGGCCGCCGCGCCAAGGCCGCGCCCTGACCGGGAGCGGCAGTTGGGCATAAGAGTCCGCCAGGCCTTGCTTTTCGCCCGGGGTTCCCGTATTCACCCCGCCTTTCCGGAACCGCCTGGCCAATTTGGCATGCCATGGCGGTTCGTCTCGCTATCCAGAGGACAGGGCCGTTAAACGCTCTGACGCGAAATGCCTAAGTTGAAGACGAAGTCGGGCGCCAAAAAGCGCTTCAAGATCACCGCCACGGGCAAGCTGAAGGCCGGCGTCGCCGGCAAGCGCCACCGCCTGATCGGCCACAACGGCAAGTACATCCGCCAAAACCGCGGAACGAAGGTGATGAGCGAGGCTGACGCCAAGACCATCCGTTCGTACCTGCCCTACGGCCTTTAAGAGGAGCGCTGACACATGGCTCGCGTTAAACGTGGCGTCACCGCCCACGCCAAGCACAAGAAGGTTCTTGAACAGGCGAAGGGCTTCTACGGCCGCCGCAAGAACACCATCCGTACGGCCAAGGCCGCGGTCGACAAGGCCGGCCAGTACGCCTACCGCGACCGCAAGGTGCGCAAGCGCGCCTTCCGTTCGCTGTGGATCCAGCGCATCAACGCCGGCGCCCGCACCGAAGGCTTCACCTACTCGCAATTCATCCACGGCCTGGACGTGGCGGGTATCGTGATCGACCGTAAGGTCCTGGCGGACATCGCCGGCAACGACGCCGTCGCGTTCAAGGCCATCGCCGACAAGGTTCGCGCGGCCCTGGCCTAAGGAACTTCCGAGCCTCACCGCTCGAACGATCCTTTAAAAGCCCTCCGGCGCGAGCCGGAGGGCTTTTTGCTGCGCGTTATCCGGTTCCACCCGACGTCAAAACCGCCTAGACGAAACCCCGTCATGACCGATCTCAACACCCTCGAATCCGACGTCCTGGCCCAAGTGGCCGGCGCGGCCGACCTGCAAGCGCTAGACGCGGTCCGCGTGGCCGCTTTGGGCAAGACCGGCTCGATCTCGGGCCTGCTCAAGACCCTGGGCGCGATGAGCCCCGACGAGCGCAAGGAACGCGGCGCGGCGATCAACGCCCTGCGCGACCGCGTGCAGTCGGCGATCACCGAGAAGAAGGCCGCGCTGGAAGCGGCCGAACTCGACGCGCGCCTGGCCCGCGAGACCCTCGACCTCACCCTGCCCGGCCCCTATCGCCGCAAGGGATCCGTCCACCCGACCATGCAGACCATGGACGAGATCGTCTCGATCTTCGCCGAGATGGGCTTCGCCGTGGCCGAAGGTCCGGACATCGAGGACGACTTCCACAACTTCACGGCCCTGAACTTCCCCGAGAAGCACCCGGCCCGCGAGATGCACGACACCTTCTTCTTCAACCGGAAGGAAGACGGCGAAAGGATGCTTCTTCGCACGCACACCAGCCCCGTGCAGGTGCGCACCATGGTCAGCGAGAAGCCGCCGATCCGCATCATCGCGCCGGGCCGCACCTATCGCGTGGATAACGACGCCACCCACACGCCGGTGTTCCACCAGGTCGAGGGCCTGGTGATCGACAAGGGCATCCACATGGGCCACCTGAAGTGGACCCTGGAGACCTTCCTGGCGCGGTTCTTCGAGACCGACGCGGTGACCACCCAGTTCCGCCCGCACCACTTCCCGTTCACCGAGCCCTCGGCCGAGATGGACGTGCAGTGCGACCGCTCGGGCGGCGAGATCAAGATCGGCCAGGGCACGAGCTGGCTCGAGATCCTGGGCTGCGGCATGGTCCATCCGAACGTGCTGCGCGCCTGCGGCATCGATCCGGACGAGTACCAGGGCTTCGCCTTCGGCGTCGGCGTCGACCGCCTGGGCATGCTGAAGTACGGCATGCCCGACCTGCGCGACATGTGGTCGTCGGACAGCCGCTGGCTGGCCCACTACGGCTTCTCGGGCTTTTCCGCGCCGAACCCGGCCAGCGGCCTGAGCTGACGAACCCCTCCGGAGCGACGGCGCAGCCCGACCGCTCCGGACATGCCTTTCCACCCAACCCCTCCCGCGCGGCGGGGCTTGGAGATCCAGAACGATGAAATTCACCCTGTCCTGGCTCAAGGACCACCTCGACACCGAAGCGACCGCCGCCCAGGTCGTCGCCGCCATGACCATGGCCGGCCTCGAGGTCGAGCACGTCACCGACCCGGCATCCAAGCTGGCCGCCTTCAGCGTCGCCAAGATCGTCGAGGCCGTTCAGCATCCGAACGCCGACCGCCTGCGGGTCTGCCAGGTCGACACCATCGACGGCCGCAAGGAAATCGTCTGCGGCGCGCCGAACGCCCGCGTCGGCCTGACCACCATCTACGCCCCGATCGGCGCCTATGTGCCGGGCCTGGGCGTCACCCTGGTCGAGAAGCCGGTGCGCGGCGTCGTCTCCAACGGCATGCTGTGCTCGGGTTCGGAGCTTGAAGCCGACGACGGTTCGGAAGGCATCCTTGAACTGTCCGGCGACCTGGCCGTCGGCACCCCGGCCGCCGTCGCGCTGGGCCTGGAAGCCGTCATCGACTTCGAGGTCACCCCCAACCGTCCCGACTGGCTGGGCGTCGCCGGCATCGCCCGCGACCTGGCCGCCGCGGGCGTGGGCAAGCTGAAGGACCTGTCGATCGCCCCGGTCGCCGGAACCTTCCCCTGCCCGATCAAGATCGAAGTCGACGGCGAGGCCTGCCCGGTGTTCGCCGGCCGCCTGATCAAGGGCGTCAAGAACGGCCCCTCGCCCCAATGGCTGCAGGACCGCCTGAAGGCCATCGGCATCAATCCGAAGTCGGCCCTGGTCGATATCACCAACTACATCTCGTACGACCGCGCCCGGCCGCTGCACGTCTATGATGCGGCCCTGCTGTCGGGGACCAAGATCGAGACGCGTCTGGGCCGCCACGGCCTGAATGGCGACGAGCACCTGATCGCGCTGGACGGCAAGACCTACGAGCTGACCCCGGCCATGTGCGTCATCGCCGATGCGAACGGCGAGCGCCCGATCGGCCTCGGCGGCGTCATGGGCGGCGAGAGCACCGGCTGCTCGGAAGCCACTGTCGACGTCTTCGTCGAAAGCGCCTGGTTCGAGCCGATCCGCATCGCACAGACCGGTCGCGAGACCGGCATCAACAGCGACGCCCAGTACCGCTTCGCCCGCACGGTCGACACCGGCTCGGTGGTTCCGGGCCTGGACCTGGCCACCAAGCTGATCCTGGAGCTGTGCGGCGGCGAGGCCTCGGAAGTCGTCGTCGCCGGCGAGGCCCCGGCCGCGCCGGGCCCGATCCTGTTCGACCCGGCCTATGTGCAGGCCCTGTCGGGCCTGGAGATCGCGCCGGAAAAGAGCCTGGATATCCTCCAGGCCCTGGGCTTCAAGGTCGAGCCGCCCAAGGATGTGCCCGTCGCCGAGTTCGCCACCCACGCCGAGAGCGTGGTCTGCGTGACCCCGCCGAGCTTCCGCCGCGACGCCCACGGCAAGGCCGACCTGGTGGAAGAAGTGGCCCGCATCGCCGGCTACGGCGCCCTGCCCTCGACGCCCCTGCCCGAGGTCGCCCGCGCCGTCGGCGGCGTGCTGACCCCACGCCAGGTGCGCGCCCGCGCCGCCCGTCGCGCCCTGGCCGCGGCCGGCTACGCCGAGGCCGTGACCTGGAGCTTCACCAGCCGCGCCACCGCCCAGCTGTTCGGCGGCGGTGCCGACGCCCTTGTGCTGGCCAATCCGATCGCCTCGGAACTGGACTGCATGCGCCCCTCGGTGCTGCCCAACCTGATCGAGGCCGCCGGCCGCAACGCCCGCCAGGGCTTCCCGGACGCGGCCCTGTTCGAGGTCGGCCCGGTGTTCCTGGGCGATGGTCCCAAGGACCAGCGCACGGTCGTCGCCGGCATCCTGGCCCCGCGCCCGCCGCGCGCCTGGGACAAGCGCTCGGCCGAGGACGTGTTCACGATCAAGGCCGACCTGCTGAACCTGCTCGAAGAGATCGGCGCGCCGGTCGCCTCGCTGCAGACCGCGCAAGGCTCGGCCTCGTCGTGGTGGCACCCCGGCCGCTCGGCCCGCCTGCAGCTGGGCCCCAAGGCGGTGATCGCCGAGTTCGGCGAGATCCACCCCGCCGTGCTGAAGGCCCTGGACGTCGCCGGCCCGGTCTACGGCTTCGAGATCACCCTGGAGGCGATCCCCGAGCCGAAGAAGAAGGCCGTGAAGACCAAGCCGGCCTTCAGCCCCTCGGCCCTGATGCCGCTGAGCCGCGACTTCGCCTTCGTCGCCGACAAGGCCAAGGCGGCCGGCGACCTGGTCAAGGCTGCGGCCGGCGCCGACAAGGCCCTGATCGCCTCGGCCCGCGTCTTCGACGTCTACGAAGGCCCCGGCGTGCCGGAGGGCTCCAAGTCGGTGGCCATCGAGGTGCTGGTCCAGCCGCGCGACGCCACCCTGACCGACGCCGAGATCGAGGCCCTGTCGGCCAAGGTCGTCGCCGCGGTCGAGAAGGCGGGCGGCAAGCTGCGGGCTTGAGCTTGATCGTTCAAGTCTGAGCGCCATGTAGGGGCGAAGGTGATGCTGCGCTGCATCCACCTTCGCCCCTTTCGCGTTTCAGGCCCATGAGCGACGACCTCTTCAGCCACAACCCCGCCAAGAGCCGCTACGAGCTGGACGTCGACGGCCTGATCGCCTTCGCCGACTACCAGCGCAGCGGCCATCGTCTGGTCATCCCGCATGTGGAGGCCGATCCCGCCCTGCGCGGCACCGGCGCCGCCGGCCGCCTGATGGTCAAGGTCGCCGAGGTGGCCCGCGCCGAGGGCATGCGGATCACCCCGCTTTGCTCCTACGCCGCCGCCTGGCTGCGGCGAAACGACCCCGAACTGATCGCCTGACGCCTTCCGACAGGCGGATAATCCGGGAACAGGACGGGGAACGTCGCTCACCCGACGTTTGCGGCGCAGCAAAGCCCTTGGCGAGCGTGCGGTTCCTCGTGCTAGAACTTCGGCGACGGTACAGCGCGCCCTGCCGGGAGCTTGCGCGATCGTGAGCGAAGGCTTGGATTTTCATGGTTGATATCAAGACGGTCGGCGTAATCGGCGCCGGTCAGATGGGTTCGGGCATCGCCCATGTCTGCGCTCTCGCGGGCTACGACGTCCGCCTGCACGACATCTCGCGCGAGCGCATCGACGCGGGCCTGGCCCTGATCGAAAAGAACCTCGCCCGCCAGGTCACCCGCAACATCATCGACCAGGACGCGGCCGACGCCGCCCTGGCCCGCATCTCGGCCGCCGAGGCCATCCAGGCCATCGGCCAGACCGACCTGGCCATCGAGGCCGCCACCGAGAACGAAGAGCTCAAGAAGGCCATCTTCCGCGGTCTGCAACCGCACCTGAAGCCCGACACCCTGCTGGCCTCGAACACCTCGTCGATCTCGATCACGCGCCTGGCCTCGGCCACCGATCGCCCCGAGCGCTTCATCGGCCTGCACTTCATGAACCCCGTCCCGCTGATGAAGCTGGTCGAGATCATCCGCGGCATCGCCACCGACGTGCCGACCTACGAGACGGCCGTGGCCTTCGCCAAGTCGCTGGGCAAGATCACCAGCAACGCCGAAGACTTCCCCGCCTTCATCGTCAACCGCGTGCTGGTGCCGATGATCAACGAGGCGATCTACACGCTGTACGAAGGGGTCGGCACGGTCGACGCCATCGACACCGCCATGAAGCTGGGCGCCAACCATCCGATGGGCCCGCTGGAGCTGGGCGACTTCATCGGCCTGGACACCGTGCTGAGCATCATGAACGTGCTCTACGAAGGCCTGGCCGACAGCAAGTACCGCCCCTGCCCGCTGCTGGTGAAGTACGTCGAGGCCGGCTGGCTGGGCAAGAAGACCGGCCGCGGCTTCTACGACTACCGCGGCGAGGTTCCGGTCCCGACGCGGTAGGCGCATCGGACTACCAGAGGATCGGGACCCGCCAAGTCTGGCAGGCCCTAGTGAGATCCCGATCGGACGTCATGAGCAACAGATCTCGCCGCTGCGCCTGCGCGGCGATGATCCTGTCCCAGGGGTCGCGGTGGGCGTTATCGAAACGCGCCGCGCAAACAAGATCCGAAGCGTCGATCTCCAACCACTCGAAGCCGAATGTCGGGATCGTGCCAGAGATGTTCTTTGGGAACCGCTGAAGCGACGTATCGCGATTGCGCTTGTATTCAATCTCATAAGCGCTCGCGGCGCTGACCCAGAGCTTGTTGTCGCCGTCGCCTATGAAGCGGCGCGCCCTCTCCGAAAGCTGTTCCGGGGCCAGCAGCCACCAAACCAGCGCGTGGGTGTCGAGCAAGATCATTCCTTGCCGGGTGGACCTTCGTAAGCTTCACCGGCCTCAGCGACGCCTTCCAGCGCCTCGTCTTGGCGGAAGAATAGATCGGGATCGTCCATCGGGCCGAGGTGGGCCAAAGCCCCGGGGACGCGCTCTTTACGCCCTGCCTTAGCCTCGACCCGCCGCGCTTCCGCGACGACCTCTCCATTCTCAGTGAGCAGCACGACGTCGTGGCTATCGAGGAGCGCGACGAGTTCAGCCAAGCTAATCTCACTTGCGATGTCGACCCGGATCGTCATGCCCCGAGCCTAACACAGAACACAAGCAGAACAAGACCTACCCCGCCCCGAGCGCCACGGCCACGTGGTAGACGACGAACGCCGCCAGGTAGGCCAGGGTGACCATGTAGACGAACATCACGGTCGGCCAGATCCAGCTGTTGGTCTCGCGCTTGACCACGCCCAGGGTGGGCATGCACTGCGGCGCGAAGACGTACCAGGCCAGGAAGGCCAGGGCGGTGGCCAGCGACCACTGGCTGTTCAAGGTGGCCGACAGGGCGTCGGTGGAGCCGTCGGCCCCGCCCACGGCGTAGACCGTGCCCAGCGCCGCCACGGCGACTTCGCGGGCCGCCATGCCGGGGATCAGGGCCACGGTCATTTGCCAATTAAAACCAATGGGCTGCATGACGGGGGCCAGGAAATGGCCCAGGCGCCCGGCGATGCTGTAGTCGATGGCCGGCCCCGTCGCGCCTTCCGGCGGATAGGGGAAGGTCGACAGCACCCAGACCAGCACCATCAGAGGCATGATGATGCGGCCGGCGCGGTTCAGGAAGATCTTGGCGCGGGTCCAGAGGTTCAGCAGCAGGTTGCGCGGCTCGGGCCAGCGATAGGTCGGCAGCTCCATCATGAACGGCTCGACCGTGCCCCGCCAGAAGATGCGGCGGATGACGAACGACACCAGCAGGGCGAAGACGATGCCGGCGGCGTAGAGGCCGAACATCACCAGGCCCTGCAGCGACAGGCCGTTGACCGTGGTCCGCGGGATGAAGGCGCCGATGATCAGGGTGTAGACCGGGATCCGCGCCGAACAGGTCATCAGCGGAGCCACCAGGATGGTGGTGAGCCGGTCCTGCTTGTTGTCGATCACCCGCGTGGACATGATCCCCGGGATCGCGCAGGCGAAGCTCGACAGCAGCGGGATGAAGGCCCGGCCGTGCAGGCCCGCCCCGCCCATGATCTTGTCCATCAGGAAGGCCGCGCGGGTCATGTAGCCGCTGTCTTCCAGCAGCAGGATGAAGAAGAACAGGATCAGGATCGGCGGCAGGAACACCAGCACGCTGCCGACGCCGGCGATCAGGCCGTCGGCGATGAAGCTGGAAAGCAGCCCCTCGGGCAGGTGGGCGGTGACGAAGGCGCCGAGCGCGGCGAAGCCGCCGTCGATGGCGTCGGCCGGGATGGTCGCCCAGGTGAACACCGCCTGGAACATCACGAACAGCAGGGTGAACAGGATCGCCAGGCCCGCCACCGGATGCAGCAGCACCGAGTCGATCTTGCCGGTCACCGTGTCGGGACGCTCGGGCGGGCGCACGCAGGTCTTGAAGATGCGCTGGGCCTCGGCGTGGGCGGCGCGGATCTCGCCCGCGTTCGGCTCGCGCCAGGTGTTGTCGCCGGCGCCCGAGTGGGTCAGCGTCAGCGTATCGACCTGGGTCAGCAGTTCGTCGAGACCGCGCTTGCGGGTCGCCACCGTAGTGACGATCGGGGCGCCGATCTCGCGGGCCAGCTGCTCGACGTCGATCCGCAGGCCCTGGCGCTGGGCGATGTCGAACATGTTGAGGGCCAGGACGAACGGCCGGCCGACCTGCTTCAGCTCGAGCACCAGGCGCAGAACGAGGCGCAGGTTGGTGGCGTCGGCCACGCAGACCAGCACGTCGGGCGCGGTCTCGCCGGCCAGGCGGCCCAGCACGGCGTCGCGGGTGACGACCTCGTCCGGACTGCGGGCGCGCAGGGAATAGGTGCCCGGCAGGTCGAGCACGCTGACGGTGCGGCCGCCCGGCGTGACCAGCTGGCCTTCCTTGCGCTCGACGGTGACGCCGGCGTAGTTGGCGACCTTCTGGCGGGCCCCGGTCAGGGCGTTGAACAGCGCGGTCTTGCCGGAATTCGGATTGCCGACCAGCGCGATGCGCGAGGGCCGGATAGCGGTGTCGGTCAAAGCGTCTTTCCGTCGAACTGAACGGTCACGGCGCGCGCCTCGCGGCGGCGCAGGGCCACGCGGGTGTCGTCCACCCGCACGGCGATGGGATCACGGCCAAAGAGGCCTTCCTGCAGGATCTCGATGCGGGCGCCCTCGACGAAGCCCATCTCCAGCAGGCGGCGCTCCAGCTCCTCGGCGGCCACCGCCTCGGGCGAACCGGTCTCGCCGCGCACCGCCACGATCACGCCCTTGTCGCCTCGCGCGGCCGTGCTCAGGGCGCGGGTCGGGGCGTCGGAAGCTATGGAGGCGTCGGCGGTGAGGACGGCGTTGGTCATCTGGGGCCTCGCGGCAAAAAGTTGCGAACGATTATCAGCCCTAACCGCCACTGTCGACGAAAGGATGGCCGCCGCGAACGGCGGTCTCGAAAAAAATCAACAGGGGATGCGCGGCGTAATGGCCCAGCAGCGTTAATCTATTCGACTCAAGGCCGCAGCGGTTGCATTAATTTTTGCAAGCGATTCGTAGGGACCTGAAATGCGAAGGCTCAAGCTGGCTCTTCTGACCGGCGCCTACCTCTGCCTGGCTCTGATCGTCTCCCTGCTGCTGTGGCGCATGGGCGCGACACCCGCTGTCGGCCTGTCGGCCTTCATCGGGTCGCTCGGCCTGTGCTTCGCGTTCCACGGCATCATCAGCAACGTCTTCGACAACGCCCAGCTGAAGCTGGACATCGAGACCGTGCGCGAAGCCCATTCCATCCTGGTCGAGCAGATCGAGAAGATCGACGCGCGCATGACCACCCTGGTCGAAACCGTCGCCGAGGACGCCGAGAAGCGCTCGGCCGAACTGACCAGCGAGGTCCACCAGCTCGAAGACCTGATGCAGCGCATGAGCGAGCGCCTGGAAAGCCAGCTGACCCACCAGGTCGCGGCCGCCCGTCACAGCGCCAGCGCCAACGCCCGCGTCGCCGCCCCGGTCAACGCCATGCTGGAGATCGTCCAGGACGCCCTGGCCGAGAACCGCGTCGACCTCTACCTGCAGCCGGTCGTCAGCCTGCCCCAGCGCCGCACCGTCTTCTACGAAAGCTTCTCGCGCCTGCGCGACGAGACCGGCCGCGTGATGATGCCGGCCGAGTACCTGGCCGTCGCCGAGTCCGAGGGCCTGATGACGGCCATCGACAACCTGCTGCTGTTCCGCTGCGTGCAGATCGTCCGCCGCCTGGCCAAGCAGGACCGCAAGGTCGGCATCTTCTGCAACATCTCGCTGGCCAGCCTGGCCGACGAAAGCTTCTTCCCGCAGTTCCTCGAGTTCCTGCAGGGCCACAAGGACCTGGCCGGCTCGCTGATCTTCGAACTGGGCCAGACCGCCTTCAACCAGCGCGGCCCGGTCGAGGCCCGCCACATGGCCCGCCTGGCCAGCCTGGGCTTCCAGTTCAGCCTCGACAAGATCGTCGACCTGGACCTCGACTTCCAGGACCTGGCCCGCGCCGACGTCAAGTTCGTCAAGGTCGGCGCCGAGATGATCCTCGAGCAGCTGGAAGAGCAGGACGGCAAGCTGGTGCTGAGCTCGCTGCCCGACCTCAACGCCGCCGACTTCGCCGCCCTGATGCGCCGCTACGGCGTCGAGGTGATCGCCGAGAAGGTCGAGAGCGAGCGCCAGATCGCCGAGATCCTCGATCTCGACATCGGCTACGGCCAGGGCCACCTGTTCGGCGAGCCGCGGGCCATCCGCGACGCCGTCCTGGCCGAGACCGCCCCGCCGGCCGACTTCGTCCAGGCCCCGCTGCGCCGCCGCGCCGCCAACTGGTAGGCCTTCCAGAAACCTGATCCTTTCGACCGCCGTCCGGGCCACCGGGCGGCGGTTTCGCATTAAGCCTGCGTCATGAGCCGGAATTCACTCGGCTCTCACCGCCCTGTCCGGCCAAGCTCCTCGCCAACGGACAAGGAGGGGATCATGCGCAAGGCGATGATGGCGGCGGCTCTGCTGGCGGCGATGGGCGGGGCGAACGCGGCATGGGCGGCCGAACCGTCGCTGACCGCGACGATCACGGCCCAGGACCGCAGGGTCTTCGACGCCTACAACGCCTGCGACCTGGAAACCTTCGGCGCGGCCTTCGCGCCCGACGTCGAGTTCTATCACGACGAGGGCGGCGTCACCTGGGAGCGCCAGTCGGTGATCGACAACACCCGCAAGTACATCTGCGGCAAGGTGCGGCGCGAGCTGATCCCCGGCACGCTGCGCATCTATCCGATCAAGGACTTCGGCGCGGTCGAGGAGGGCGAGCACCGCTTCTGCCAGAAGGACCAGGGCTGCGCCGGCATCGCCAAGTTCGTGATCGTCTGGAAGCGGCAGGGCGAGACCTGGATCGCCACGCGGGTGCTCAGCTACGGCCATCGCACGGCCACGGCGGCGGAACGCTGAGACCGCAAGCATCGGAATGACGGGCGCGGGCGACGGCGCGATGGTGGGCTCAGATCCGAAAGGAGCCCGACATGACCACCGCCGATCTGACCAACGCCTATCCCACCGACGAAGCCCGCTGGGCCGCGATCGAGCGCCGCGACCGCGCCGCCGACGGCGCCTTCTTCTGCGGCGTGCGCACCACCGGCGTCTATTGCCGCCCCAGCTGCTCAGGCCGCCCGCTGCGCAAGAACGTCGCCTTCCATGACACCCGCGAGGCCGCCCGGGCGGCGGGCCTGCGCCCCTGCCTGCGCTGCCGGCCCGACGAGCCGATCGAGACCCTCAGCTACGGCTTCGGCGACACCCCGCTGGGCCTGGCCCTGGCGGCGACCTCCGAAACGGGTCTGGCCCTGCTGATCATGGGCTGGGACCGCGCGGAGATGCGCGAGGACCTGGCCGCCCGCTTCCCCCGCGCCCGGTTGCTGGAGGATGACGCCGCCGCCGGCCCCGCCCTCGCCGCCCTGGTCGCCGCCATCGACAGCGGCCGCCCCGGCGACCTGGCGCTCCCCCTGGCGCTCGACGAGCGCGGCACGGATTTGCAGCGCGCCGTCTGGAAGGCCCTGCGCGACATCCCGGCCGGGACCACCGCCTCCTATGCCCAGGTGGCGCGCGCCATAGGCCGGCCCTCGGCCGTGCGGGCCGTGGCCCAGGCCTGCGGGGCCAATCCCGTCGCCGTGCTGACGCCCTGCCACCGGGTGGTGCGTTCGGACGGCGCACTGTCCGGCTACCGCTGGGGCGTCGAGCGAAAGCAGGCGCTGCTGGCGCGGGAAGGCGTCGCCAGGGAGGTGGCGGCTTGAACCTGGACTGGACCCGCATCGCCGCCGAACTCGACGCCCGCGGCTGGGCGACCACGGGCCCGGTGCTGACGCCGGAGACCTGCGGCCGCCTGGCCGGGCTCTACGCCGAGGAGGCGCCGTTCCGCAGCCGGGTGGTCATGGCCCGCCACGGCTTCGGGCGCGGCGAGTACAAGTACTTCGCCTATCCCCTGCCCGAGACGGTGCAGAAGCTGCGGGCCGGCCTCTATCCGCCGCTGGCCCGCATCGCCAACGGCTGGATGCAGCGGCTGGGCGAGGCGCGACGCTTTCCGGAGGATCTGGCGGCCATGCTCGACCGCTGTCACGGCGCGGGCCAGGCGCGGCCGACGCCCCTGCTGCTGACCTACGGCCCGGGCGACTACAACTGCCTGCACCAGGACCTCTACGGCGAGCACGTGTTTCCCTTGCAGGCCGCCTTCCTGCTCGACGAGCCGGGCCGCGACTTCGAAGGCGGCGAGTTCGTGCTGGTCGAGCAGCGCCCGCGCCAGCAGTCGGCCGCCCAGGTCGTGCCGCTGGCCCAGGGCGAGGGCGTGATCTTCGCCGTGCGCGAGCGGCCGGCGGAAGGATCGCGCGGCGTCCACCGCCGGATCCTGCGCCACGGCGTCAGCGAGGTGCGCGGCGGAACAAGGCGCACGCTCGGCGTGATCTTCCACGACGCGGCCTGAGCCCCATGCGAAAAGGCCCCGGAGCAAGCTCCGGGGCCGTGTCGTTTCACGCGTTCTGCGTGGCTCGCGCTTCTGCGCTCCGAATTATCGGGGCTGGATTACCAGGCGAAGCCGACGCTGCCGCCGCTCATCACGTCGCGGCCCGTGGCCGAGAAGCCGACGTTGTAGCTGACGGCGCGGCTGTTGTGCGAGTAGCCCACGGCGATGGCGCCCTGGCCGCGATAGCCGCCGACGGCCACGGCCAGACGGTTGGTCAGGCCCGCGCCCTGGCCGGCGTTGTTGGCGGCCATCATCGACATGGCCGAGCTCATGGCGCCCACGCCGTTCAGGCGGCTGGAGACCTCGTTGATGCGGTTGTCCATCTGGGTGGCCAGGGTGTCGACGCGCCAGTCGGTATAGGCGTTGGCGGCGGTCAGCGTCGCGGCGGCCTTGGTGTCGGTATAGGCGTTGGCCGACGACAGGGTCGTGGCGGCGGTGGCCGTGGTGAAGGCGTTGGCCGTGGTCACGGCGGCGGCGGCGGCCGTGTCCGTATAGGTGTTGGCCGTCGTCACCGCGGCCGCGGCGGCCGTGTCGGTGTAGGCGTTGGCGGTCGTCAGCGTCTGGGACGCGACGGTGTCGGTGTAGGCGTTGGCGGTGCTGACCACGCCGGCCACGGCCGTATCGGTGTATTCGTTGGCGCTGGACAGGGTCGAGGCGCTGTAGCTTTCCAGCTGGCGCAGGTTCACCGCGTCGGTGTCGTTGACGGCGTCCGAAACGTTGGTGATGCGGCGGGTCGAGGTCGAGGTGCCGACCGAGACGGTGTTGTCTTCATCGGCGATCGAGCCGTAGCCGATGGCCACGCTGTTGGCCCCCGTGGCGTAGGCGTTGGCGCCCAGCACCGAGCTGTAGTCGCCGCTCGCCGAGGAGTAGTTGCCGATAACGGTCGAGTAGGCGCCCGAAGCGGTGCCGTGCGAGCCGATCTGGATCGAGGATTCGCCGCTGGCCGTGGCGTAGTGGCCAATCGCCACCGAGTGGCTGCCGTTAGCCGTGGCGCCCGCGCCCACGGCGTTGGCGTAATCGCCGCCGGCCGTGGCGTACGCGCCGACGGCGGCGGTGTCATAACCGGTGGCGGTCGCGCCGGTGCCGGCCGTGGTTTGAGCAAAGGCGCCTTGAGCGGCGAAGAACGAGACCACGACGGCCGAGCAGAACAGAGCCGACTTCTTAGCAACGCTACGCATGATACTAACTCACTTACAAAACAGGCTCGGAATTCTTCCGCCGCCCCCTGTTGATGAGAAATAGTCGCCATTTCTTATTGTAAGGTGAATCGCAGATTATTAAATTCCGTAGATAAATTACCTACAATAACGAACAACGTTACTTCCCATTTTGAGCGAAATACCTATCAACAGAAGCTGTTGATATCTTAGCGGGTGATCACCACATGCGAAGCGTGGCCGCGCCCCTCTCCGGCTCGCCGCTCGCCCGCCATTGACGCTCGGACTCTCGCCCGGTACCCGCCCTGCCATGATCGACTTTCCCGCCGGCCTTTCCGCCCTGACCGACCGCTACGACGTGGTGCTCTGCGACGTGTGGGGCGTGATCCACAACGGCGTGCGCAACTTCCCGGAAGCCTGCGACGCCCTCGAGCGCTTCAATCGCGACCACGGCCCGGTGGTGCTGATCTCCAACGCCCCCCGCCCCTCGCCCGACGTGCTGTCGCAGCTGGACGGCCTGAAGGTGCAGCGCGAGGCCTGGAGCGCCTTCGTCACCAGCGGCGACGCCACCCGCTCGCTGCTGACGCCCCAGGCCGGCAAGAAGGTCTGGAAGGTCGGCCCCGACCGCGACGCGCCGCTGTGGGCGGGCCTCGACCTGACGCTGGCCGGCTGCGAGGACGCCGACTTCATCCTGTGCTCGGGCCTCTATAACGACGAGACCGAAGTCCCCGAGGACTATCGCGACCGCCTGAAGGTCGCCGCCGACCGCGGCCTGCTGTTCATCTGCGCCAATCCCGACCGGGTGGTGCAGCGCGGCGACAAGCTGATCTACTGCGCCGGCGCCCTGGCCGACCTCTATGAGGAGCTGGGCGGCAAGGTGGTGATGGCCGGCAAGCCGTTCGCGGCGATCTACGACCTGGCCCTGGCGCAGGCCGAGCGCCTGAAGGGCGGCCCGGTGGATCGCTCCCGCGTGCTGTGCATCGGCGACGGCGTCATCACCGACGTGCTGGGCGCCGAGAACCAGAAGCTGGCCTGCCTGTTCATCGCCAAGGGCATCCACGGCGAGAAGGCCCTCGGCCCCGACGGCCTGCTGTCGCCCGAGGCCGTGGCCAAGCTGCTGGCCGCCGAAAGCGTCGGCGCGACCCACGCCATCGCCGATCTGGTCTGGTGAACCCCACCCGGCGCGCTACAAAGCCCGTCTAAGAGCAATAAGAACGCAGGATCGGGGATCGCATGGGTCTCTTTCTCGAGGACTTGAGCGTCGGCCAGAGCGCCGAACTCAGCCGCACCGTGGGCGAGGCCGACATCCAGGCCTTCGCCGACGTGACCGGCGACACCAACCCCGTCCACCTCGACGCCGACTATGCGGCGAGCACCAGCTTCGGCGAGCGCATCGCCCACGGCATGCTGTCGGCCGGCTACATCTCGGCGGCGCTGGGCACCAGCCTGCCCGGTCCGGGCGCGGTCTATCTGTCGCAATCGCTGAACTTCAAGCGGCCGGTGCGCATCGGCGACACCGTCGTGGTCAAGGTCGCGGTCACCGCCATCGACGAGGCCAAGGGCCGCGTCACCCTCTCCACCACCTGCATCGTCGGCAAGAAGGCCGTGGTCGACGGCGAGGCCGTGGTCCTGGTTCCGAAGAAGGGCGCCTGAGCATGGATGCGCGCGTGCGCCTGAAGATCGTCCACGGCTGGAAGGACGTCTCCCCCGAGGAGAAGGGCGCGGCCGTGGCGCTGGGCAATTTCGACGGCGTCCATCGCGGCCACCAGCAGGTGATCGCCGAGGCCGCCCGGGCCGCGCGCGAACTGAAGGTCCCGCTGGGCGTGGTCACCTTCGACCCGCACCCCCGCCGCCTCTTCCGCCCCACCGAGCCGGCCTTCCGGCTGATGACGGTCGAGCAGCAGGCCCGCCTGCTCAGCGATCTGGGCGTCGACTTCCTCTACCTGCTGCCGTTCGACTTCGAGATGGCCACGCTGGACGACCGGGCCTTCGCCGAGCGCGTGCTGCACGACGGCCTGGGCATCCGACACGTGGCCGTCGGCTTCGACATCTCGTTCGGCAAGGGCCGCACCGGCAGCCCCGAGGCGATGAAGGCCTATGGCGAGGAGCTGGGCTTCTCGGTTTCGGTCGCCGAACCCGTGGCCAATCGCGACGGCGAGAAGTTCTCGTCCACGGGCGTCCGCGAGGCCCTGCGGGCCGGCAAGCCGGAAGAAGCCGCCCGGATCCTCGGCCGTCCCTTCGCCATCGAGGGCGTGGTGCGGCGCGGCCAGCAGCTGGGCCGCCAGCTGGGCTTTCCCACCGCCAATGTCGAGATCGTCGACTATGTGGTGCCCAAGCTCGGCGTCTACGCCACCCGCACCCGCCTGCCCGACGGCCGGGTGATCCCGGGCGTGGCCAACCTCGGCAACAACCCGACCACCGGCGAGGTCGAGACCCGGCTGGAGACCTGGCTGTTCGACTTCGACGAAGACCTCTACGGCCAGGTCATCGAAACCCAGCTGATCGCCTTCCTGCGTCCCGAACTGAAGTTCGACAGCATCGAACTGATGATCGACCAGATCCGCTGCGACGAAACCCAGGCCCGGGCGATCGTCGCGCCGACATTCTGACGGCACGGCGCTTGCCACTCACGCAGCGAGCACTCTAGATCTCCAAGCTCAACTATGGAGAGCCGCCGCATGCCGAAGACATTTTCCATCGTCGGCCTGCTCGCGGCGCTCGCGGCCGCCACCCCGGCTGCGGCCGGCTGGCTTCCGGCAGAGACGGCTGCGCCATCGAAGAGTCTGACCTACTGGAACCCCGCCACGATCGTCCGTAACGGCGACATGGTGGAGTTCGAGACCCTGGTCCTCGTGCCGGGTGAGACCAAAGCCAACAATGGGCTCGCCAACCTCATCGCCGTTCGGCTCGATTGCGGCTGGCGCGCGCAGTCAAACGCCTGGATCGAAAGGCTCCCCGCCACCGGAAATCGCAACCCCAACGCCAAAGCTCCCGCCTGGGACGCTTGGCGCTTCCTTTTCGACGACGCCGTAGCGACGATCGCTCGTCAGGCCTGTCGCGGAGAAGCGCCCCAGGGCGGGATGGACATCGCCGCGACGATGGAAGAGGGCGCGCGGCGACTGGGCTACGCCGACGCGGCGGACGCCTTCACGCACCGCCCCAAGGCTCCGCTTCTGATAAGCCCCGCCCCTATGAGCGTCGACACTCCAGTGCGGGCCCAGGGCGCGGGGACGTCCTACGATCTCATATGGTCGGGGCCGCAGCGCATGGTGCTGACATCGCCCGCCGCCACCTTCGCCGATAAGAAGAAGGACAAGGTGAGAGGACGGTCCATCTGGACCATGACCTCAACAGTCCCGGAAAACCACGACGACCGCCCCGCCTATGCCTTCCGCGATTTCGAGGCCGACTGCCGCGAAAGGACGATTGCGATCCAGACCGTGCGGCGCTGGCCGTTCGAAGCTAGCGACGAAGAACCGGGGCCGGCTCTACAGAAGGTCACCGAGCCCGCCGCCCCGGTCGTGGCGGGCGGCCCGACCGAGGCGATCTGGGCCATCGCCTGCACGAAGCGGGCGCCGCTCGAAACCATCGGCGACGCCCGACTCCTCGTCGCCAGGATCAAGATGGCTAAAGCGGCCGCTCCTAAGCCCTAGCGGATCCCCGGCACGTGCAGAGCCGCTTCGCGCTCGGCCTTCTGCTTGAAGGCCAGGTCGCCGTACTTCGAATATTCCATCCGCGCGATCGTGCGGCAGTGCACTTCGTCGGGGCCATCGGCCAGGCGCAGGGTGCGGATGCCGGCATAGAGCTTGGCCAGGCCGAAGTCGGTGGTGACGCCGCCGCCGCCGTGGGCCTGGATGGCGTCGTCGATCACCTTCAGGGCGATGCGCGGCGCGGCGACCTTGATCATGGCGATCTCGAGCCGGGCTGCCTTGTTGCCGGCCTTGTCCATCATGTCGGCGGCCTTCAGACACAGCAGGCGGCACATCTCGATGTCGATGCGGGCCTCGGCGATGCGCTGCTCCCACACCGACTGCTCGGAGATGTACTTGCCGAAGGCCTTCCGGGTCATCAGGCGCTTGACCATCTTCTCCAGCGCCACTTCCGCCGCGCCGATGGTGCGCATGCAGTGGTGGATGCGGCCGGGGCCAAGGCGGCCTTGGGCGATCTCGAAACCGCGGCCCTCGCCCAGGATCAGCCCGTCCTCTACCGGCACGCGGACGTCCTTGAGGATCACCTCGGCATGGCCGTGCGGGGCGTCGTCGAAGCCGAACACCGGCAGCATGCGCACCACCTCGATGCCCGGCGCGTCCAGCGGCACCAGGATCTGGCTCTGCTGCTGGTGGGTGGAGGCGGTCGGATCGGTCTTGCCCATGACGATGGCGACCTTGCAGCGCGGATCGCCCACGCCCGAGGACCACCACTTGCGGCCGTTGATCACGTAGTCGTCGCCGTCGCGCTCGATGCGGGTCTCGATGTTGGTGGCGTCGGAGCTGGCCACCTCCGGCTCGGTCATCAGGAAGGCCGAGCGGATCTGGCCGTTCATCAGCGGCCGCAGCCAGCGCTCCTTCTGCGCCAGCGTGCCGTAGCGCATCAGCACTTCCATGTTGCCGGTGTCGGGCGCCGAGCAGTTGAAGACCTCGGAGGCGAAGCCGATCTTGCCCAGCTGTTCGGCGATCAGGCTGTATTCGAGGTTGGTCAGCTGCACGCCCTCGAACTCGAAGGTGTCGTCGACATGCACCTGGCCGCTGTGCGGCGGCATGAAGAAGTTCCACAGGCCGGCGGCCTTGGCCTTGCCCTTCAGTTCCTCCAGCACCTGGACGACCTTCCAGCGCTGGTCGGCCGGAACGTCCATCTCGGCCTCGTAGGTCGGGATCGCCGGCCGCACGTGGTCCTCGATGAAGGCGTTCACCCGGTCGAGGAATTCCCGCTGACGGGGAGAGATGTCGAAGTCCATGGCGTTCCCGATCCCTGGTTCAAACACTTGTTTGAAGATGTTGTAACACCGAGTTTACGGGCGCGGCAAGCGGGCGATGCGGGGCCATTTTGAACGATCCCGCCGCTTCAGCCCCGGATCCTCGCCTGGCGGCTTGTCAGCCGCCCGCTCCTGACGGAAAACACCGGCATGAACCTGACCATCAAGCCCCTCGAAGGCCGCTACGTCCGGCTGGAACCGATCACTCCGGAACTGCGCGACGAGCTGCGCGGCGCCATCGACTGCGATCCCGAGAGCTGGGAGATCATGTCGGTCAACGGCTGCGGCGAAGGCTTCGAGGACTGGTGGGGCGCGCTGCTGGGTGAGAGCGACCGCGGCGAGCGCGTCGGCTTCGCCATCCGCCGCAAGTCGGACGGCAAGATCGTCGGCACGTCGAGCTATCTGAACATCCGCCGCCTGCACAAGGGCCTGGAGATCGGCTCGACCTTCCTGCACCCCAGCGCCCGCTCGGGCCCGGTGAACCCGGAGTCCAAGCGCCTGCTGCTGGGCCACGCCTTCGACTCCGGCGTCATCCGCGTGGAGTTCAACATCGACGTCCGCAACGCCCGCAGCCAGGCCGCGGTCGAGAAGCTGGGCGCCAGCAAGGAAGGCGTGCTGCGCAGCCACAAGATCACCTGGACCGGCCACGTGCGCGACACGGCCGTGTTCTCGATCACCGATTTCGACTGGCCGGGCGTCAAGCAGCGCCTGGAGTTCCGCCTCAGCGAGGACTTCGTCTGAGCCTGTCGCGGCGGGTCGTCGTCAGGTAGAGCTTCCGGCGATCGCGACAACCTGCCGCAGCTATACCTGGACGAAATAAGAAAAACCGACGTTATCCTTGCTTTGTAAGGATTTCGCCAAGCATTGGCCGTCAGATTGTCGATCATGACGGCCATTGCCTGCCTGCGTATCCTGCTCACCGCCGCGGAGACGGCGGGCGCCAGCGTTCCTCCTGCTCAGGTAGAGGTCGCGGCCGACCTTTATCTCAAGCATCGCTGGAAGGCCCCGCGCCGCTACGGCGTCGTCGCGCCCCTGGCCTTCGTGCTGGCCGACACCAAGGCCGAGCAGCTTGATCCCACCGAGATGCAGGCCCTGGCCATCGAGCTGGAGACCTCGCTGTTCCCCGGCCGCAAGAGCGGCCAGGTCTGCCTGATGACTTTCGAGGGCGACGAGAACGCCGTGCTGCAGTTCGCCAGCCTGTCGCAAGGCGAACTGGCGGGCCTGATGGCCGGCCGCGGCTATTCCGGCGCCCCGGGCCACGTGCAGGTGATCACCGCCGAGGAGATCCGCGCGGTGCCCAGCGCTCCGGCCGCCGCGCCCGAGCCGACGCCCGTCCCCGCGAAAGCCGCCGCCAAGCCGCCCGCCCCGGTCCGCCCCATCGCCGCCGTCGCGCCGGCCAAGCCCGCCGCGCCGCTGACCACCGGCTGGAGCGCCATCTATCACCTGCCCGGCGAGACCGTGGTCGGCGCCCTGCTGGGCCACAAGGCCGATCTCGCCGCGCCGCGTCCGACCGAGGATTCCGACCTGCTGGCCCGCGACCTCACCGGTCTCAACGACGCCCAGTTCGGCTTCCCGACGGTCAAGAACGGCGACGGCGCGCTGTTCCTGCCGCTCAGCTTCTGGAACCTGACCACCCCGGCCTCGCAGGAGGCCTACAAGCGCCGGCTGTCGCGCTTCCCGCTCGACCTGCAGCCGCGTCTGGGGGCCAGCGTCTACGACACCCCGCGCGAGCCCTCGATGGGCCTGCTGCAACAGATCCGCGGCTTCCTGCAGGGCTCGTTCGCCTTCATCGATCTCTGCATCTCCGATCCGAACTTCCCGGTGAACACCCTGCCGGGCGACATCGCCTCCAGCATCTCGCTGGAACTGGGCGACGAGTCCGACGCCGAGCGGATCAAGGCCATCGCTCTCTTCGCCTCGCGCCAGTCGATCTATCGCGGCAAGGGCGTGCGCCAGGCGGTGCTGGGCGTGCGCAGCGCCAAGGAACTGGACGCCTGCCGCGCCGCCGGCCTGCGCTTCGCCGCCGGTCCGGCCGTCAGCGCCCTGCTCGACAAGCCGCCGGCCCTGGGCGCGACCCAGGAACTGCCGCTCCGGGCGGCCTAGGCGCACTCAAAAACCGGCGTTCGCGACGCTGGGTCGCAGCTGACCTATAACGCGTGATAACCTCGTTCGCGCAACCTGCGCGGCATGACCGCCATTGCCTGCCTGAAGGTCTTCGTCGGGGACGATCCCGCCGAGACCGAGCGTAACGCCGCCCTCGTCGCCAAGGTCGCCGCCGAGCACCTGAAGACCGCCTGGACGGCGCCGCGCCGCCATGGGCTGGTGGCCCCGTTCTCGTTCGTGCTGGCCGATCCGCGCGCCACGCGGCTGGACGCCCGCGAACTCCAGGCCCTGGCCCGCGCTCTCCAGCACCGCCTGTTCGGCGACGACGACGCCGGCGAGATCGTCATGCTGATGTTCGAGGGCGACCAGCACGAAGTCATGCGCTTCGCCGGCCTGCCCGCCCGCCAGCTCACCCTGCTGCTGTCCGGCGAGGAGGACGCCTCCCTGGCCGGCCGCGTCTGCCGCATCACCCCGCGCGAGGTGCGCTCGGTCATGCCGGTGGGCGGCCCGATCACCGGCGTGCCGACCATGGAGGCCCTGGCCCGCCTGTGCCCGCGCCCGCTGCCGGCCCGGGTCGCCTGGCGCGGCGTCTATCACACCGGCCGCCAGCTCTTCGTCGGCAACGTCGCCGTCTGGCGCGAGGCGGGCCACGCCGGCGTCGCCTACGAGACCTATGTCGACGGCCAGCGCGCCCTGCACGACATGGCGATCCTCAAGGGCGCGATCGCCGCGCTCGGCCCCAACACCGGCGTCGCCTACGTGCCGATCGGCTTTTCGTCGGTGCTGAAGCCGGGCCTGCGGGCCGAGCTTGAGAGCCGCCTGCGCGCCCTGCCCGGCGACCTGCGCGGACGGCTGGCGGCGGGCGTCTACGGCGTGCCCCGCGCCCCGTCCCTGGTCGCCCTGCGCCAGTTGAAGGCGTTCCTTGATCCCTATTTCAGCCGGCTGGACCTGCGGGTCAGCGACCCGGCCTTCCAGGTCGAGGACCTGCCCCCGACCCTGGCCGCCAGCATCACCTTCACCCCCGAGGGCGACACCGATGCCAACCGCCTGGCCGCCATCGCCCGCTTCCTCAAGGACGGTCCGCTCTATCGCCGCCGCCAGGTCTGGCAGGGCGTCAGCGACCTGCGCGGCCCCCGCGAACTGGCCGCCGCCCTGGACCAGGGCGCCTCGTTCGTCAGCGGCGGCATGGTCACCGAACTGCTGGAAGCCCCGACCACCGTCGCGCCCTATCCGCGCGGCCAGCTGCCGCTCTACGGCTGGACCGCCGAGGCGGCGGCTTAGGGCCAATCGACATTCACGACCTGGGCTAATTTTTCTCCGAGCATCCCCGCGAAGGCGGGGATCCAAGCCGAGCTCGAAGTCAGTCCACGGCCGCGCCTCACCCCGAGAGTCAGCTTGGATCCCCGCCTTCGCGGGGAAGGACGGATTTTGGGGGCGGCGCCCTTCAGAACGTGAACACCACGCTGTCGGCCGAGCGCTGGGCCGGGCCGTGGAACACCGCCTCGATGTTGTTGCCGTCGGGATCCCACAGGAAGGCGGCGTAGTAGCCGGGGTGGTAAGGCCGCTCGCCCGGCCCGCCGTTGTCGCGTCCGCCGGCCGCCAGTCCCGCCGCGTGAAAGCGCCGCACGGTCTCCTGGTCGCTGGCCTGGAAAGCGAGATGCACGTGGGTGGCCGGCTCGCCGGCGTCGATCCACAGCTCGTCGGCCGACAGGTGATCCTCGGCGTCGTCGAAAGGAACGCCCAGAGCCTCCAGCACCGCCCGGTAGAAACGTTTGGTCGCCTCCAGGTCCCTGGCGCGCAGGTGGACATGGTCGATCAGCCGGCCGCGATGGATCTGCATGACGATCTCCTCCCCCGCCACAACGCATCGGAAAGACCGAGGTTCGTGCGACGTCTGGCTGCAACCGCAAAGGCGCCTGTCGGTAACCACCGCGCGCGAAGGTTGCCTCCATGACCGCCGTAGCGTGCTTGAAGATCTTCGTCGGCGACGAACTCCGGTTCGCGGACAACGACGCCATGGCCGCCCTCGTGGCCAAGGTGGCCGGGGCCTATCTGGAAACCACCTGGCTGCATCCACGCCGCTATGGCCTGGTGGCGCCGTTCACCTTCGTCCTGGCCGACCCCCGCGCCACGCGGCTCGACGCCCGCGAACTGCAGGCCATGGCCCGCGACATGCAGCGCAAGCTGTTCGGCGTCGAGGGCGACGGCGAGGTCAGCCTGCTGCTGGTCGAGGGCGACCAGGCCGAGGTCATGCGCTTTGGCGGCATGTCGCTGGCGGCCGTGCGGGCGCTGATGATCGATGGAGCCTATCCCGAGGGCCTGGGCCGGGTCTGCAAGGTCACGCCCGACGGTGTGGTCTCCCTGGCCCCGCCCGGCGGACCGGTGGCCGGCGAGCCGCCGATGGAGGCCCTGCCCAAGATCGTCTCGCGCCCCGAACCGACCGGCCCGCTGGGCTTCCGCGGCGTCTATCACCTGCAACGCGAACTCTTCGTCGGCAGCGTCGTCGTGCACGCCCTCGTGGAGCGCCACGCCTTCGAGCAGGACGTCCACGCCGAGGCCGAGGACGCCGACGCCGCGGCCCTGGCGGCCCTGCCCGGTCTGCTGAAGGCCGACGAGGCCGGCGTGATCTTCGTGCCGATCTGCTTCTCCAGCCTGGTCAAGCCGAGCGGCCGCAACCTTCTGACCGTTGGTCTCTCGGCCCTCCCGGCCTCGGCGCGCGGCCGCCTGGCGGCCGGCATCTACGACACCCCGCGCGCGCCGTCGTTCTCGGCCCTATCGCAGATCAAGTCGTTCCTGGCGCCCTATGTCTCGCGGCTGGACCTGCGGGTGCGCGATCCGGCCTTCCGGGTCGAGGACCTGCCGCCCGACTTCGCCAGCAGCGTCACCCTCGACCTGCCCGACGCGGCGGAGGGCGAACGGCTGGCGGCCATCGACCGCTTCATGCGCGAGGGACCGACCTATCGCCGCAAGCGCATCTGGCAGGGCGTCACCGGCGTCTCCCGCCGGCGCGAACTGCTGGCCTGCGTCGACCACGAGGTGCCGTTCGTCACCGGCCCCGAGGTCACCGACCTGCTGCACGCCCCGGCCACCGTCTCCCCCTTCGCCCGGCCGATGCTGCCGCTGCACGACTGGCACGACGTGCAGTCGCTGGATCCGCACGCAGCCTAGATCCCTCTCCCCTTGCGGGAGAGGGTGGCCTCCGAAGGAGGTCGGGTGAGGGGTCTCTCAGAACTCGAAACCGCGCAAAGCGGTCAGGCCGGGTGGAGCGTCTCATGTCTGAGAGACCCCTCATCCGGCGCTTTGCGCCACCTTCTCCCGCAAGGGGAGAAGGAAATCAGCGCCGCCCGAACAGCTTCTCGATGTCCGAGAGCTTCAGTTCCACATAGGTCGGGCGGCCGTGGTTGCACTGGCCCGAGTGGGGCGTGGCTTCCATCTCGCGCAGCAGGGCGTTCATCTCGGCGGCGTTGAGGCGGCGGCCGGCGCGGACGCTGCCGTGGCAGGCCATGGTCGAGCAGACCTCCTCCAGCCGCTCCTTCAGGGCCAGGGCCTGGCCGTTCTCCGCCAAATCATCGGCGATGTCGCGCACCAGGCCGGCCGCGTCGGCCTTGCCCAGCAGGGCCGGCGTCTCGCGCACCAGCACCGCGCCCGGGCCGAAGCTTTCCAAGACCAGACCGAGCGAAGACAGCTCCTCGGCCCGCGCCACGACCCGCTCGGCCTCGGCCGGATCCAGCTCGACCACCTCGGGCAGCAGCAGGGTCTGGCGAGCGACGCCGCCGGCCTCCATCTCGTGCTTCATCCGCTCGTAGACCAGGCGCTCGTGGGCCGCGTGCTGGTCGACGATGACGACGCCGTCGCGGGTCTGGGCGACGATATAGGTCTCGTGCACCTGGGCCCGAGCCGCGCCCAGCGGGAAGTCGATCGGGTCGAACGGCTGGCTCGGAACGTAGTCCTGCGCGGGATAGGCCACCGACGGCGGCGCGTCGTAGCCGCCATAGGCCGCCTCGCGCACGGCCTCGGCCACGCCCCCCCCGGCAAAGCCGCCGCCGAGCGTCTGGTAGGCCTCCTCCGGCCGCGCCTCGTGGCGGGCCGAGACGTCCGACAGACCCGGCAGGTCCATTGCCTGCATGGATAGGGGCCGCTGGGTCGGCGGCGTCCAGCCGCCCTCGCGCCAGGCCGAGAAGCCGGCCGGCGACGGGCCCGGCTGGTAACCTGGATAGACGTTCTGCGCGCGGATGCTGTCCAGCGCCTGGGCGGCCGTGGTGGTCGAGGCGCGGTGGCCGGCGCCGGCCAGGGCGTGGCGCAGGGCCCCGACGATCAGGCCGCGCACCAGGGCCGGATCGCGGAAGCGCACCTCGGCCTTGGCCGGGTGGACGTTGACGTCCACCTCAGAGGTGTCGAGCGTCACGTACAGCGCCGCGCTGGGGTGGCGGTCCCGCGCGAGAAAGTCGGCGTAGGCCGCGCGCAGGGCGCCTTGCAGCAGACGGTCGCGCACCGGCCGGCCGTTGACGAACAGGTACTGGTGGGCGGCGTTGCCGCGATTGTAGGTCGGCAGCCCCGCGAACCCCGACAGCCGCACGCCGTCGCGGGTCTGGTCGATCTCCAGCGCATTGTCCTGGAAGTCGCGGCCCAGCACGGCGGCCAGGCGCGCCAGGCGCCCCTGCGGCCCCGGATGCTCGGGCGGCAGGCGCAGGATGCGGCGGCCGTCGATGTCGAGCGAGAAGCCCACCGACTCGTGGGCCATGGCCTGGCGCTTGAGTTCCTCGGTGATCGCCTGGGCCTCGGCCCGCTCGGACTTCATGAACTTCAGCCGCGCCGGCGTGGCGTAGAACAGGTCGCGCACCTCGATCCGGGTGCCGTTGTCGCCGGCGAAAGCGGCGGGGGCGACGTCGTCCACCCGGCCGCCCTCGACCAGGATCGACCAGGCCTCGCGCTGGCCCTTGGCGCGCGAGCTGATCTGCAGCCGCGCCACCGAGCCGATCGACGGCAGGGCCTCGCCGCGGAAGCCCATGGTGTGGATGCGCAGCAGATCCCACAGCCCCTCGTCGTCGGGGGCCAGCTTGGAGGTGGCGTGGCGCTCGATGGCGACGGGCAGTTCCTCGGCGCTCATGCCGCAGCCGTCGTCGGCGACCAGGATCCGGGTCAAGCCGCCGCCATGGGCTTCCACCTCGATGCGGGTCGCGCCGGCGTCGATGGCGTTGTCGACCAGCTCCTTGATGGCGCTCGCGGGCCGCTCGACCACCTCGCCGGCGGCGATGCGGTTGACGGTCTCGGGCGGCAGGCGGCGGATCGGCATGGAACGGACTTTCGGCGCAGGACGGGCCTGCATTGCGGCGACTTAATTTGACCGCCCCGGTTGAGAACGGTTCAGCTTGCAAGGAACCGCCATTCTAGAACGATTCCGAACAAGCCGAGGACGAGAGATAGTGATCAAGCGCGTCGCCGCAGCCCCCGCCCTCGCGGCTTTCCTCCTGGCGCTCGCCGCCGGCCCCGCCCTGGCCCAGCAGGCGGTCGACGCCTCCGGGCCGATCGCGCTGCAACGGGTCGATCCCAACGAAAACCTCGTCGAGGAACTGATCGTCAACGCCCGCCTGCCCGGTCCGGCCTGGTGGAAGGTCAGCGACGGCGACACCACCGTCTACGTGCTGGGCGTGCCGGCCATGGTTCCCACCGACACCAAGGCCGAAGAGTCGGTGCTGCGTCGGCGGCTGGACGGCGCCAACGTGCTGATCATGGGCCAGGAGGCCGATATCAGCGTCGTGCGCCTGATCGCCCTGGCGATGGGCGGCCGCAAGCTGTTCGTCTCCGACCAGCCGATGCGCCAGACCCTGCCGCCGGACCTGCGTCAACGCCTGGAGGCGCGACTGAAGGCGATGAAGCAGAAGCCGGACTCGATGGACGACACCAAGCCCGCCTTCGCCGGCTTCCTGGTCGCCAACAACCAGGAGGGCAGCGTCTCGATCAGCGTTGGCGGCGTCACCGACCGCATCCGCGACATCGCCGGAAGCAAGGACATCGCCAAGCGTCCCCGCATCCAGAACCTTTCGAACTACAGCCTCGCCGACGCCATCAAGGCCCTGGCGACCGCGCCGCAGCCCCTCCAGCTGCTGTGCCTGGACGCCGGCCTGCGCCAGGCCGAGAGCGGCGAAGGCGGCATCAAGGTCACCGCCCGGCGCTGGGCCGAGGGGCAGGTGCGCGACGTGGTCGCGGCCGATCGCGGCTTCCAGCGCTGCCTGGACTCCACCCCGTCGATCGCCCGCGAACTGCGCGACGGCCGCGACGACGCCGTGAAGGCGATCGAGGCGGCTCTGAAAAAGCCGGGCAAGGCCGTCGCCGTCATCGAACTGCGTTCGCTTCTGGCCCAGGATGGCGTGCTCGACCAGCTGCGGGCCAAGGGCCTGAAGGTCTCCACGCCGGACGAGTGACGTCGGGCGAAGAGCGCACGACGAGGGGGGAGGAGCGTTGCGAAAGCTGATCCTGGCCATGACCGGCCTGATGGCGCTGGCGGCGTCTTCCGGCGCGCATGCCCAGGCCATCGATGACCCCGAAGCCAATGTCGTCGAGGAACTGGTGGTCAACGCCAGGCTGCCGGGTCCGGCCTGGTGGAAGGTCAGCGACGGCGACACCACGATCTACGTGCTGGGCATCCCCGGCAGCGTGCCCGAACGCCTGGACTGGGACACCTCGGTGCTCGACCGGCGGCTGGACGGCGCCTTCGTCCTGCTGACCCCGGCGGTGAACCGCACCCGAGTGGCGGACCTGCCCACCTTCCTCAGGACGCGCCGCCGGTTGAAGGACGGCTCGTCCCTGACCGAGGTGGTCCCGGAGCTGGCGGCCCGCCTCGACCGGGCCTGGAACAGGACCCACGCCAGCGGCGACTGGCGTGACTGGAAGCCGTTGGGAGCGGGGTTGATGCTGTCGGCCGCCGCCCGCCGCGACGCCAAGCTGACGACCAGCCAACCAGACCGCACGATCAACCGCCTGGCCCGCAAGCACGGCGTTCCGATGCGACCGGCGGCGATCTATGAAGCCACGCCGCTGCTCGAAGCCGTGGTCGCCCAGCATTCCGAGGCCGCGGGCCTGGCCTGCCTGGAAGGCGTGCTGGACGAGGTCGAGGCCGGCCCCGAGCCCATACGCCGCGCCGCCCGCGCCTGGGCGAAGGGCGACGTGCGCGGCGCGCTCGCGGTTCCGCGCCAGGGCGAGCGCTGCGCCATGGTCCTGCCGGGCGTCGCCGACCGGCTGCGCAAGACCTCGGCTGCCCAGGTCGACGCGATCAGCCAGGCGATGGACACGCCTGGCAAGGCGGTGGCGATTTTCTCGCTGCGCAGTCTGGTGGCGCAGGGCGGCGTGCTCGACACCCTGCGGGCGCGCGGCTTCAAGGTGACCACGCCCGAGAGCGCGAACTAGCCGCCTCCCCTTAGCCGCCCCTGCGCCTCAGCCGAGGCGTGATCGTCGTGGTCATCAGCCGGCCCTCGCGGATCAGTACGAAGGGCGTCGGCACGTCGATGCAGGCGTGGTCGAGCACCCGCAGCATGTCGTCCAGGCCGGTCAGGGGTCGTTCGCCGGCCTTGATCAGCAGGTCGCCGGCCCGCACCCCGGCCTTGGCGGCGGGGCCGCCCGGGTCGGCCTGGGCGACGAACACCGCATAGCCCTGGGTGACCCCGGTCGAGCGGGCCAGCAGCGGCGGCACCGGCGCCTGCTGGGCGACGACGCCGATCGAGGCCCGTCGCACCTGGCCGTGGGCCAGCAACTCGCCGATGACGAAGCGGGCGGTGTTGGCGGCCACGGCGAAGCACAGGCCCGGATAACCGACGATGACGGCGGTCGCCACGCCGATCACCTCGCCGTTGGAGGCCACCAGCGGTCCGCCGCTGTTGCCGGGATTGAGGGCGGCGTCGGTCTGGATCAGGTCCTCGATCAGCCGCCCGCGCTCGCCGCGCAGGCTGCGGCCCAGCGCCGAAACCACGCCGGTGGTCACCGTCGCCTCGAAGCCGAGCGGCGCGCCGATGGCGATGACCAGCTGGCCGCGCCGCAGGGCCTTGGAATCGCCCAGCCGCACCGGCGGCAGGTCGACAGGCTGGTCGATCTTCAGCAAAGCAAGGTCGGTGTCGGGATCATCGCCGATGCAGCGCGCCGTCAGGCTGCGGCCGTCGGCGGTGATGACCACGAAGCGGCGCGCGCCCTGCACCACGTGGCTGTTGGTCAGCAGCACCCCGCCCTCGGCCACGGCGAAACCCGAACCCACGCCCTGCAGGTTGGGGTCATCGAGCATCGGGTGGATGCGCACCACGCTGGGGCCGACCGTCTCGACGGCCCGGACCACGGCGTTGGAATAGGCGTCCAGCAGGTCGCCCTCGTCGGCCCGAGCCGGACGCGCCGGCGGCGTCCCCGCGTCGAACACGAACTGGGCCTCGGCCGGATAGGCCAGGATCTCCCGCGCCCGGCTGGGGCGCGGGCGCCTGGCCCTCGCGAACAGTTCGTACTTCCGAGCCTTCATCCCCGCCCCCCGCCCCCGTCCCCTGGGGCCTGCGCCGGAGAAAGGTTAACGATGACGGCGTTCGGCGATCAAGCCTTCTTCACGCCGGGCTCAGCGCGAGCCTTCGGCCAGCACCGCCGGCGAGACGCTGGCGACCGGGATCACGAAGCCCTGCGGACGAGGCGGCGGCGAAGGCGCGGCGGCCGGCGCAAACGCTCCGGCGCCCGCCGCGTCGTTGACGCACTGGGCCGTGTCGATCAGCGCGTGCTGGCCCAGGCAGAAGACGTCCTCGTAGTGCGGACCGGCGACGGCCAAGCACTGGTAAAGGTTCAGCTTGGCGATCTTCATGCAGAAGTTGGCCTTCTTCTCGCTGAGCACCGGGGCCAGACGGGCCACGTCGGCGTCGCCGGCGGCGTCGAGCACGGCCAGGGCAGCCAAGGCCGCCGAGCGCACCGTCACCGGGGTGAACACCCGCCCGCCCTCGGCGAAGCCGCCGCCGCCCGCGCCGGTCGCGGCCTGGATCAGCCGGCCGGCGTCGTCCCGGCCAGGCGTGAACACCGTGGCCGACAGCTGCTTGACCCGCGCCAGGCGGCCGGCGTTGTCGGCGACCGCGCCCTTGGACCAGGTCTGGCGCTGGATGTCATAGGCCGACTGCTTGACCGAGCGGCCGGCGACGGCCAGGGGCGCGCCCCGGCCTTGCAGGGCGGTCTGGGCCCGGGCGGCGGCCAGGCCGACGCCCTCGATCTCGACGACGCTTTCGGGCGAGGCCAGCAGGCGCTCGACCAGGGCTTCGCGCGAGGTCTCGCGGGCCGCGCGGCGCACGCCTTCCAGGAAGGTCGGCTCCTGCAAGGCGGCGATGGCGCCGTAGGCGATCATGCCGGCCTCGAACTGCTCGGCCTTGTAGGCCGCGCCGGCCTTCAGGGCCCCGGCGACGCCTTCGCCGTCGGTGAAGGCCGCCGGCGAGATCGCGCCGGCGCCGCGGGTATAGGTCTCGAAGGCGCTGGCCGCGGCCACCACGTCCTGGGCCAGGCTGACGCCCGGCGCTTCACGTTCCTGGCGCGCTGTCGCCAGCCCACCCACGGCCAGGGCGACAACCGCCGCGCCAGCCACCATCCAATGCTTGTTCCACGCCATGCCCAAAGGCCTCCCGACTTCGAGGGCATTGGGCGGCCGGCGCGGTTGACGACATCGTAATCGGCGTGGTGAATCACCCTTTAACCGACATGTATTCGACCAGTTTTCGTGCGCATAATGTCGCACCTGAACGGCGAAGTTTTCAGTAAGTCAGAGACACGACAAATCATTAGTCCCTATGTCGCCGAACCGACATTCTCCAAATGCGATGCAATGCAGGCTGTCATTCAACCGCCACAAGAGAAACGCGCGATCACAAGAAGCGGGCGGACACCGAAGGCTGGCCCCGCCATAATGTCGCCATGCCGACGCCGAGCCCTCGCCTCATCCTCGACCGCGCGCCAAGCCCGATCGGCGAGATGCTGCTGGTCACCGACCAGGACGGCCGGCTGCGCGCGGCCGACTTCCACGATCACGAGGATCGCCTGCATCGCCTGCTGCGGCTGCACTACGGCCAGACGCCGCTGGCGAGCGGCCCGGCGCCCGCCGCGATCCGCCAGGCGCTGGCGGCCTATTTCGGGGGTGACCTCGCCGCCCTGTCGGCCATCCCGTGGGCGACCGGCGGCACGGCCTTCCAGCAAAGCGTCTGGCGAGCCCTGGGCGAGGTGACGGCGGGAACGACCCTGACCTATGCCGGCCTCGCCGCCCGCATCGGACGCCCGGCGGCCGTGCGCGCCGTCGGCGCGGCCAACGGCGCCAACCCGCTCAGCATCGTCGTGCCCTGCCACCGCCTGGTCGGGGCGGACGGGTCACTGACCGGCTACGGCGGCGGCGTCGAACGCAAGGCCTGGCTGCTGACGCACGAAGGCGCGCGGTAGCGGAGACACGGTCAGCGATTGACCGGCTTGCGGCTTTCTCTGATCGCCTTCCTGGGCCTTGTGCCCAGGACCCATCGTTCAGCCGCTCAGACCTTTCGAACATGTCCAAGGTCTGAGCGGTCGCCAGCATGGACCCTCGCCACAAGGGCGAGGGAGGCGACCATTGATGGTGTGATGAAGCGAGTCCGCCTTTCGCCCGTCCTAGACCAGCATGCTGGCGCCGACGCGATGCAGCGGCAGGGCGCCCTGGTTGAAGAACGGCAGGGCCAGGGTGAGCCCCATCAGCAGGTCCAGGACGATGCTGCCGTAGTTGAAGCGGCCGCCGGCCTTCTGCATCAGCATGGAGACGAAGCGCCCGAAGGCCGCGCCGAACCAGGCCACCGCCAGCACCAGGGCCATGGCCGCGCCGGCGCTGGACTGCCAGCCCAGGAACAACGCCGCCGCACCGTGCGAGGCGATCAGCAGTCCGCCGAAGGCCCGGCCCTCGGTGACGGCGGCGCTCTCTTCCTCGCTCTTCAGGCCCGCCAGGCCCAGCATCGAGTCCGGCCGCGCCAGCACCAGCCCGCCCAGCACGCCCCCGATCACGCAAGCGACCACGGCTAGGATCAGCGACAGGGCGTAGCTCGACATCAGGGGCGGTCTCCGAAAAGGACTCAGACGGGCGGGACTCGGGCGGGCGGGACTCAGACGGGCGCGTGGCAGACGGCTTCGACATTGAACCCGTCCGGGTCCAGAACGAAGCCGCCGTAATAATGTTCGTGGTAATGAGGGCGAAGTCCGGGCGCGCCGTTGTCGGTCCCGCCGACCTTGATCGCCGCCGCGTAGAAGGCGTCGACGTCGGCCCGGGTCTTGGCCGCGAAGCACACGTGCAGCTTGCCGCTCGTCCCGCCGCCGCCCGAGATCCAGAACTGCGGACGCTGGGCGCCATAACCGACCACGTCGATGCCGCCGGTGTGCTCCTTGGGCACGGCGTAGAGGCGCTTGATCCCCAGCGGCGCCAGGGCCGCGTCGTAAAAAGCGGCCGAGCGCTCGAAATCGGCCACATCGAACCCCAGATGATCGAACATCGAAGACCCTCCCTTTTCGTCCCCGTTTCGCCGCGCCGTTTACCGCGATCGTAAAAAGTTCGCCGGCGTCGTCCTTGACTCCCCAAGGGCCGGCGCCTAACTCGTGCCTGGCGTTGGCACTCGATGGGAGCGACTGCTAACAGCGACGCTCCCTCGGCCTAACGAAGCCTTTTACAGAAACCGTTCCGACGGAGAAGACACATGAAATTTCGTCCCCTGGGCGACCGCGTCCTCGTGAAGCGCGTCGAAGAAGAAACCACCACCAAGGGCGGGATCATCATCCCCGACACCGCCAAGGAAAAGCCGCAAGAAGGCGAAGTCGTCGCCGTCGGCCCGGGCGCCCGCAACGACAAGGGCGACCTGGTCGCTCTCGACCTGAAGGCCGGCGACCGCATCCTGTTCGGCAAGTGGTCGGGCACCGAAGTGAAGGTCGACGGCAAGGACCTGCTGATCATGAAGGAAAGCGACGTCCTGGGCGTGGTCGAAGCCTAATCGGCTTCCCTTCCCGACGGCTTCCTTCCTCACGAAATTCTCAAGATTAGAAAGGCGCCCACCATGGCCGCTAAAGACGTTTATTTCGGCTCCGACGCGCGCGACAAGATGCTGCGCGGCGTCAACGTTCTCGCCAACGCCGTGAAGGTGACGCTCGGTCCGAAGGGCCGCAACGTCGTCATCGAAAAGTCGTTCGGCGCCCCGCGCACCACCAAGGACGGCGTCTCGGTCGCCAAGGAAATCGAACTGTCTGACAAGTTCGAGAACCTCGGCGCGCAGATGATCCGCGAAGTGGCTTCGAAGACCAACGACAAGGCCGGCGACGGCACCACCACCGCCACCGTGCTGGCTCAAGCCATCGTCCAGGAAGGCCTCAAGTCGGTCGCCGCCGGCATGAACCCGATGGACCTGAAGCGCGGCATCGACAAGGCCGTCGCCATCGCCGTCGAAGACATCAAGAAGTCCTCCAAGAAGGTCACCACCAACGGCGAAATCGCCCAGGTCGGCACCATCTCGGCCAACGGCGACAAGGAAGTTGGCGAGATGATCGCCAAGGCCATGGACAAGGTCGGCAACGAAGGCGTCATCACCGTCGAAGAAGCCAAGACCGCCGAAACCGAACTCGACGTCGTCGAAGGCATGCAGTTCGACCGCGGCTACCTGTCGCCGTACTTCATCACCAACGCCGACAAGATGGAAGTTCAGCTCGAAGAGCCGCTCATCCTGCTGTTCGAAAAGAAGCTGTCGTCGCTGCAGCCGCTGCTGCCGGTGCTGGAAGCCGTCGTCCAGTCGGGCCGCCCGCTGGTGATCATCGCCGAAGACGTCGAAGGCGAGGCCCTGGCCACGCTGGTCGTCAACAAGCTGCGTGGCGGCCTGCGCGTCGCCGCCGTCAAGGCTCCGGGCTTCGGCGACCGCCGCAAGGCCATGCTGGAAGACATCGCCATCCTGACCGGCGCCCAAGTGGTGTCGGAAGACCTGGGCATCAAGCTCGAGAACGTGTCGCTCGACATGCTCGGCCGCGCCAAGAAGGTCTCGATCACCAAGGACGACACCACCATCGTGGACGGCGTCGGTGAGAAGGACGCGATCGAGGCCCGCATCGCCCAGATCAAGCGCCAGATCGAAGACACCACCTCGGACTACGACAAGGAAAAGCTGCAAGAGCGTCTGGCCAAGCTGGCCGGCGGCGTCGCGGTCATCCGCGTCGGCGGCTCGACCGAAGTCGAAGTGAAGGAAAAGAAGGACCGCGTCGACGACGCCCTCAACGCGACCCGCGCGGCCGCCGATGAAGGCATCGTCCCCGGCGGCGGCACCGCCCTGCTGAAGGCCTCCAAGGCCCTGGCCGGCGTGACCGGCGACAACGACGACCAGACGGCCGGCATCGCCATCGTCCGTCGCGCCCTGCAATCGCCGATCCGCCAGATCGCCGAGAACGCCGGCGTCGAAGGTTCGATCGTGGTCGGCAAGATCCTGGAAAACGACAGCCCCTCGTTCGGCTTCAACGCCCAGACCGAGCAGTATGTCGACCTGGTGACCGACGGCGTCATCGACCCGGCCAAGGTCGTGCGCACCGCCCTGCAGAACGCCGCCTCGGTGGCCGGCCTGCTGATCACCACGGAAGCCGCGATCGTCGAAGCCCCCAAGAAGGGCGGCGGCGCTCCGGCCGGCGGCGGCATGCCGGGCGGCATGGGCGACATGGATTTCTAAGAGAAATCCATAAAGTCGCCCATCCTCGAAAGAGATCGGGATCGGCACGCCGATCCCGAGCGGCGACATGGACTTCTAAGAAGTCCGGTCAGCACCAGCTGAACCAAAGAGAAGGGCGGGGCCGCGAGGCTCCGCCCTTTTTCTTTGCGCCTGGACCCGTCTACCGCGTCACGCCCCGGCGAACCCACAGCGCCTCGACCGTCTTGTCGATCTTCAAGGCGCGGGCGATGTCGGCGTCGCCCTCGGCGTCCAGTCCCAGCCGACGCTTGACGACGCCGCGCATGAACAGAGGCGAGGCTACGCGCGGATAGGCGTTGAGCACCGCCTGGTAGTCAGCCAGGGCCAGGGCGTACTCGCCGCGCCGAAAGCGCACGAACCCGCGCGTATCCACTGCATCGCTCGTCGCGCCAAGACTGACCGCCTTTTCGCTGTCGGCGAGGGCGCGGTCGAGGTCGCCGCCGCGCAAGGCCTCGATCCAGGCCACGTGGCTCCATGCGTTCGGCCGGGTTGGCGCAAGGCGCACCGCCTCGGCGTAGTCGACCGCCGCGCCGGCCAGATCGCCCGAGGCCTCGCGGACGAAGGCGCGCTCGGTGATCACCGGCGCGAAATTGGGCTCCAGCTTCAGCGCCTCGTCATAGGCGGCGATGGCGGTGGCGTGGTCGCCTTTCTTGGCGGCCGCCCGCGCCTTGCCCAGCGCCCTCGCCGTGGCCGCACTGACGGATTTGTAGCCGGCGTCCGCCGCGACGGCCATCGAGGACAAGCCGCCAAAGGCGACAACCGCCGCCATCAGCGGCGCGAGACCCAAACGCATGATGCAACCCCCATTCGCAACGCAGCGACGCTACCCGCCGGGCGACACCGTCGCAATGACGCGGTCATCGAAGCCCCGAGACGGTTCGGACCGCCCGGGCGGCGCCCGGTTTCCTTGCCGACCGAAGAACAGTCGATAGCGAACTCGCACCCTGGTTGCTCCAGCAGCCAAGCTCCACTAGCAACGACATGGAACGTCGGGGGACGGGTGGATGAACTTGCTGATCGCGGCGATGATGATGGCGGCGGCGACCGCTGGCGCGGACTGTCCGGCTGGCGGCGATCCGTCCATTCCGCGGGTCCGCGCCAACTGGAAGACGCCCCTGTCGGCCGAAAGCGTCATGTGGGCCTATCCGCCCCAGGCCGTGGCCACCCGCCAGGGCGGCAAGGCCGTGATCCAGTGCACGATCGACACCTTGGGCAAGGCGACCGAATGCTTCGTCGTCTCCGAAACGCCGACCGAATTCGGCTTCGGCGAGGCCGCCGTCAGTCTTCGCCCCCTGATGGAGTTCACGCCCGAGCTCCGCTGCGGCAAGCCGACCTCGTCCACCGTGACGATCCCCATCACCTTCTCGCCACCGGCGGAGCGCAAGGTCGCCGCCGGTCCGATGCCCGCGCTGGCGGACCAACTGCTCGGTCGCCGGCTGGCGCTGGCCCTGCGCATTGGCGACGACGCGGAAGCCGAGCTGATGGCCTACGGCGCCACCATGCTCTATCGCACCGACAGGCCCGTACCGCCCGAGCAACGACGCGCGCTGTACGAGATGCTGCAGGAAACGCGCCCCAAGGCGCGCCAGATCGTGGTCGAGGCCGCAGGCGTCGCCCTGGCCCGCGAGATGAGCTCGGCCGACCTGGAAGCCGCCGTCGCCTTCTACGAGGGCCCGGTCGGACAGGCCCTCGTGCGGGCCCAGGGAAACTTCCGCTACCAGGCCGGCAACGAGGCCCAGGCCGCCGGGGCCTCGATCCGCAACCTGCTCGACACCCAGTTCTGCCTGATCACCGGGATCTGCAAGGACGAGACCGCTCCCGCGCACGGCAATTGAACCTGGGCCGCCGGACCGCTACATCCGGCCCATGTTCCGACAGCGCCCCGACGCCGACATGATCCCCCAGGGCTGGGTGATCGCCGTGATGGTCGAGGTCGCCGGCGAGCGCACGCCCGTCCCGCACTACTTCGCCGTCGGCAAGGCCGACCGGGCCCTGGCCGAATGGGCGGCGACCGACCTGGCCCAGCAGGCCGGAACCATCGCCTCCAGCCCCGTCGACGGCCGCGAACCGGTCGACGCCATGCGCCAGATCCTCGCCTACCGCATGCGCGAACTGGGCCTGAAGACCGGCGAGGCGCGGGCGCTGGGGGACAAGTATCCGAGGCGTTGGCTGTTCTAGAGGCCTGAGCGGAAGGCGGATTCCCCCTCCCCCGTAAAATCCCCGCGAAAGCGGGGACCCAGGTGTTTTATCGTCGAGCACCACGCGTTGCAGAAAAAGCCTGGGTCCCCGCTTTCGCGGGGATTTTGCGGAGGATGGGACGGCCTCCTCTCGTTGAGAGCACGTGATCGCGCCCTTTCCCCTTACGCAATCTTCTGCGAGCCGTTCGCATTGCCCAGGGCCGCCTCAGGCCCTAAAGCCTGAGCACGAGACGACGAAGGCCGACCGCCATGATGCTGCAGATCCCCGACGTGCTGAGCCCCGATGAAGTGGCCCGCTGCCGCGCGATCATCGACGCCGCCCCGTGGGTCGACGGCAACGCCACCTCGGGCTTCCAGGCGGCCATGGCCAAGAACAACCAGCAGCTGCCGCAGGACGGCACGGCCGCCCGCGAGGTGGGGGCGATCATCGTCCAGGCCCTGCAGAGCAACCCGCTGTTCGTCTCGGCCGCCCTGCCCCACACCATCCTGCCGCCGCTGTTCAACCGCTATGGCGAAGGCATGGGCTTCGGCGACCACGTCGACAATTCGATCCGCCGAAACCCCGCCACGGGCGCCCAGATCCGCACCGACCTGTCGGCCACCCTGTTCCTGACCGATCCCGAGGACTATGACGGCGGCGAACTGGTGGTCGAGGACACCTACGGCAGCCACCTGGTCAAGCTGCCGGCCGGCTCGCTGATCCTCTATCCGGCCTCCAGCCTGCACCACGTGACCACGATCACGCGCGGGGCGCGCACGGCCAGCTTCTTCTGGATCCAGAGCCTGGTGCGCGACGACGCCAAGCGCGCCCTGCTGCTCGACATGGACGTCTCGATCCAGCGCCTGGCCAGCCAGGTCGGCCAGGGCGACGCCTCGGTGCTGTCGCTGACCGGGACCTACCACAACCTGCTGCGGATGTGGGCCGAGGTCTGAGCCCGCGCAGTCCGGCGGGCACGCAACCTCAGGCGGCGGAATCAGTCATAGTGATCCCAGTGTCCGAACGGAGGGGATCATGGGTTCGATGTCGTGGCTTCATTGGGTGGTGCTGCTCGCCGTCCTCGCGATCTTCTTCATTCCGGTCGCGCGCATCTTCAAGCGCGCCGGCTGGTCGCCCTGGCTGACCCTGGTGGCCTTGATCCCCGGCGCCTCGATCGTCCTGCTCTGGGTGTTCGCCTTCGCGCCCTGGCCGGCGTTGGACGGCACCAAGCCGCCCATCACCGACTAGGGTTCACCCCGCCTTCCTCAGCGCCTCCGGCACCGGCGCCGGGCAGTACTGGCGCAGGAAGTCGCCGTGGCTGGGCAGGGTGTCGACCAGATCGCTCAGCATAGGGGCGGACTTGTCGAGCAGGCCCTTCACCACCCCGGCCGGCAGGGTGTCGACCAGCTGCTGGTAGCGCTGGGGCCGGATGCCCATGCCTTCCATCACCGACTGCCAGCTGGGGGCGCGGAACATGTCGTCGACGCCGTCGCGCAGCACGCCGCTGGCCTTGAACAGCGCGATCCGCTCGCGAAGGCTCTCGGGCGGGGTGACCTGCTGATAGGCCCGCCAGAACGGCGTGTCGTCGCGCTTGGTCGTGAAGTAGTGCAGCACGATGAAGTCGCGGATCTCCTCGTAGTCGGCCCGCATGCGCCGATTGTACTCGGCCGCCAGGGTGGCGTCACAGTCGCGGTCGGGGAAGAACCGCAGCAGATAGTCGACGCCGCGATAGATCAGGTGCAGGGCCGTCGACTCCAGCGGCTCGATGAAGCCGCCCGCAAGCCCGATGGTCACGCAGTTCTTGTTGAACAGCTGCTTGCGCATGCCGGTCTTGAACGGCACCAGCCACGGCTCGCGCACGGCCTCGCCCTCGACCTGGCTCATCAGCGTCGCCCTGGCCTCGTCGTCGCTGCAGAACTGGCTGCAATAGACGTAGCCGTTGCCGGCCCGGTGCTGCAGCGGGATGCGCCAGCGCCAGCCGGAGTCCTGGGCCTGGGCCAGGGTGTAGGGATGTGGGTCACGGATGTTGGCGGTCTGCACGGCGATGGCGCGGTCGCACAGCAGCACGTCCGACCAGTCGAGGAACTCGGTGCCCAGGGTCTTGCCGTTCAGCAGCGAGCGGAAGCCCGAGCAGTCGATGAAGAGGTCGCCCGAGGCCTCGCGGCCGTCCTGCAGGATCACCTTGTCGATAAAGCCGTCGGGCCGCGTGGCGACGTCGCTGACGATGCCCTCGGTGCGCTTGACGCCCCGGGCCTCGGCGAACTTGCGCAGGAACTTGGCCAGCAGGGCCGCGTCGATGTGCACGGCGTAGTTGGCGTTGGCGATCATGGTGCGCGGGGCCATGGCCGGCGACATGAACTTCCAACGGTCGGCCATCACCGAGGCCGGGGCGAAGTCCTGCAAGGCGGCGGGATGCCCCTCGGCCTTGCCGCGCAACCAGACCTGGTAGAACTCGTGCACGTCGACCGGCCCGCCGATCAGGCCGAACGGGTGGTAGTAGACCTCGCCCTTCTGGCGCCAGTTCTCGAAGCGGATGGCCAGCTTGAAGGCGGCTTGCGTCTCCTGCATGAACTCGACCTCGTCGATGCCGAGGCCGCGGATCAGCTGCAGGAAGGGCGGGATGGTGCTTTCGCCGACGCCGATGATGCCGATCTGCTCTGACTCGATCAGCTCGATCTCGCAGGGGCTGTCCTTGAGATAGTGGCTGAGCATGGCCGCCGTGATCCAGCCTGCCGAGCCGCCCCCCACGATCACGATCTTCCGCAGATTGTTGGCCATCGGGCCTCTCCCGTCGTCTTGTCTTTTATCGTTGTCGTCTATTCGGCGGCCGCCGGCTGGGCGGCGACGTAGCGGCGCAGGAACTCGCCGTGGGTGGGGGCCTCGGCGACCACCCGGGCCACGCCCGCCCGCATCTGGTTTAAGCTGGCCGCCAGGGCCGCGCCGTCGATCCCGTCCAGCGCCGGATCCCAGCCTTCGGGGCGGATGTCGAAGCCGTCGAAGATCGCCAGCCAGCTGGGCGGCTGGAACATCTCCCAGCGATAGCGGGCCACGTGGCCGCGGGCGCGGAACAGCTCGACCTTGCGGGCCAGGGTCTCGGGGATGTCGGCGTCGCGGGTGGTGCGCCAGAACGGCGTGTCGCCGCGCTGGGCGGCCTTGTAGTGCAGGATCACCAAGTCGCGCACCCGCTCCATCTCGCGCCGCGACCAGTCGTTGAACTCGTCGATCACCGCCGGGTCGAAGCGCCGGTCCGGGAACAGGGCTTTCAACTTCTCGATGCCGGTCTCGATCAGGGCGATCGAGGTGCTCTCCAGCGGCTCCAGGAACCCCGACGCCAGGCCCAGGGCCACGACGTTGCGGTTCCACACCTGCTTGCGGCGGCCCGGCGTGAAGCGGATCAGCCGCGGCTCGTGCAGCAGCCTGTCGGGCACGGCGGCGACCAGCTCGGCCTTGGCCGCCTCGTCGCCGATATGGCGGCTCGAATAGACATAGCCGTTGCCGTAGCGGTGCTGCAGCGGGATGCGCCAGCGCCAGCCGGCGGCGTGAGCGGTGACGTCGGTATAGGGCGGCGGTTCCGCGCCTTCCGGAGGTTGGCTCTGCACGGCCAGCGCCCGGTCGCAGAACAGCCACTGCGACCAGTCCTCGTAGCCGGTCTCCAGCGCCTCCTCGATCAAGAGGCCCCGGAAGCCCGAGCAGTCGATGAAGAGGTCGCCCTCGATGGTCTGGCCCGTATGCAGGTCCAGCGAGGCGACGAAGCCGTCGTCGGGCCGCAGATTGACCTTCACGACCTTGGCGTCGATGCGACGCACGCCGTTGGCCTCGGCCACGCGGCGCATCAGCTGGGCGAACAGGCTGGCGTCGAAGTGCAGGGCCCAGTCGAACACCGACAGGCTGGACGGCGGATTGGCGGCCGGCACGGTGAACTTGCCCGCCGCCGCCAGGCTGGCGCCCAGGCAGTACTCGCCGAACGCCCCGACCTCGCCGCCGGCGCGGGCCTTGGCCCAATAGTGCTGGAAGGCCACCCCGTTCAGGTCCTGGCCGTAGAGGCCGAAGGGGTGGATGAAGGCCGAGCCCGGGGCCATCCAGTCCTTGAAGCGGATGCCGAGCTTGCAGGTCCCCTGCGTGGCGCGCAGCACCTCCAGGTCGTCGAGACCGAGGTTGCGATAGAAGGCGCGGATGGTGGGGATGGTCGCCTCGCCCACCCCGATCGTGCCGATCTCGGAACTCTCGACCAGGGTGATGTCGATCGGCGCCTGGCCGAAGTGGCGACGCAGGGCCGCGGCCGCCATCCAGCCGGCGGTGCCGCCGCCGACGATGACGATGCTGCGGATGCGCCCTTCGCGGACGTCTTGGCTCATGGCCGATCCTCCCCGACCGAAACTGGCGCCCGAAGGCGCAAACGGAAAGCACCTGCTGAAACAAAAAAGACCCGTCGCGGCGGCCCTAGGGGAGCCGCCGCGACGGGCGCAGGAGGAAAGTCAGATCACCACTTGGCGCGCAGGCCGATGGTGTAGCGAGGCTCGAACTCGTTTTGCTTGATGTACTGCGTCTTGCCCTTGGCGAACCGGGCGTAATAGGTCTCGATCTCGCCCGAGACGTTCGAGCCGTTCAGATAGACCGTGACGTTGTCGCGGATGTTGTAGCTGACGTTCACGTCCACGTAGCCGGTGGCGTCCTGGTAGATCGGGATGTTGTTGCTCATCACCTCGGCCAGGCGATCGTTGCGATAGTTGTAGGCCACGCGGGCCTGCAGCTTGTCGTCCTGATACCAGCCGACCAGGTTCCACTGGTGCTTGGAGTTGTCGACGAAGGGCAGCTTGTGGCCGTCCAGGCCGACGCGCGACTCCTCGCTCGGCGAGTAGGTGTAGTTGGTGTCGATGCCGAAGTTGGATAGGATCGGCATGTCGGGGATCACGTCGGTGAAGGCGATCTTGGCCCCCACTTCCACGCCCTCGACCGAACCGCTCTGGCCCTGCACCGGCAGCGAGACGTTGACCGGATCGCTGAGCGAGCCGTCACCGTTGGTGAACCGGCCGGTGGTGACGCCGCTGGTCACGAAGCTGTCGATCTTCAGCTTGAAGGCCGACAGGTTGAACATCGAGGCCCGGCCGAAATAGTACTCGACAGCGCCGTCGAAGTTGTCCGAGCGCCACGGATCCAGCATCGGGTTGCCCGACGAGCTGGCGCCGGTGACGCAGCGCACGCCCGGCTTCACCGAGCCGCAGTCGGCGGTGAAGATCGACAGGCCGCCGCCGTAGTTGCCCAGGTCCAACGGCTGCATCGTCTTCGAGAAGGCGAAGCGGAACTTCCAGTGGTCGCCCAGGTCGTAGACCGCGTTCAGCGACGGCAGCCAGTCAGTGTACTTGCGGCGGGTGACCGTGTCGCCGACGTCGGCGTTGGTGTCGCCGTAGGCCAGGGTGTCGCCGGTGTTGTTCTGCTTGACCAGCAGTTCGGTCTGGATGACCCGCAGGCCGAAGTTGCCCGACAGGTTGCCGATGGAGAAGTCGGCCGCGCCGTAGGCGCTCTGCTCCTTCAGGTCGACGTCGTAGGTCTGGCCGGGCACCTGCACGCGGGTCGCGCCGCCGAACACCTTGTTCTGGAAGGCGACGATGTCGTCGAAATCCTTCGGGTCGATGGCCCAGAAGCCGGGCATGCCCGAGGTGACGCCGCCCAGGTCGGTGACGAACTGGATGTTGTTGTAGGTGTAGAGCTTGGTCGGACGGTTGACGGTGTAGGGCTGGAACTCGGGCACGCCGGTGATCGGGTTGGGCACGAACTCGCCCGCCGAGCACTGGTTGTTGTCCATGGCCACGTCGATGGCCTTCCACTGCGCCATGCAGCCGGCGGCCGGAACAGCCGTGCCGTTCTTCTGCACCGCGCCCGCCACGCCGCCGTAGAACGACGAGAACAGGTGGAACTGCTCGACGCTGATCGAGCGGTCGCTCTGGCGGACGCCGGCGTCGACCTTGGTGATGAAGCCCAGGAACTTGTCGTCGAAGCGGTAGTGGCCGTCGGCGCGGAACACGTTCATGTCCGACTCGACCTCGTTGTTGCCTTCCGACGAGAAGGCCCCGATCGCGTAGCTGTCCTTGTTGGCCATGTAGTCGCGCAGGGTCTTGCCCGCGCCCAGGCCGCCCGAGATCGGCGTATCGAAGCCGCTCCACACTGGGTGGCCGCCGCTGATGTCGTAGTGCAGCTGCGGGTTCTCGCCGTAGCCCTGCGGGTTGGGTGTCAGGTAGCAGCCGCCGGCCGAGCCGGCCACGGCGTTGCTGCGCTGGCTGGCCGGATACTGGTCGCAGATGGCCTTCGGATAGAACGGGCCGCGGGTGCGGTCCTGCGCGTTGCGGAACAGGTTGAAGCGGTTGGGCGCGTACTGCCAGTTGCTGAGGTCGCCCTGGGCCTGGCCGTTCATGCTCAGCTTTTCACCGTTGGCGCGGATGGCCCGCACCTCCGAGGTGAACTTGCCGCCGTTGTCGTACTTCAGTTCGAGGTTGTAGTTCTTCGATTCCGACTTGGTGACGCGGTTGACGCTGAACGAATTGATCCACCAGGCGTCGATGTCGTACTCGCTGACGGCCTGCCAGCCGCCGATGCCCACGGGCTGGAAGTCGGTCGGCTTGGTCCAGTTGCCGAAGGCGCCGCCGTCCCAGCGGTTGGAGATGTTGATGCCGATGGCGCGGTTGTACTCGTCGAGCTTGGCGTAGAAGCCTTCCGCGATCAGGGTGAAGCCTTCGCCCAGGTCGGCCTCGAACGACACGTTGACGCCGGTGCGCTTGCGCTCGACGACGCGGTTGAAGCTTTCGTAGCCATGCGGCGAGATGAACGAGTTGGGGTTGGTGCCGCCCCAGTCGTTGTTGCCCGACAGCGCGACGGTGCCCGAATAGTTGTTGCCCAGGTTCGACTTGCTCTGGGCGGCCGACACCAGCAGGCCGACGCGGTCGTTGCGCCAGCTGGCCAGGATGTTGCCCAGGTAGTCGTCTTCGCTGGTGCGGTCGCCGCGCTGGCCTTCGACCGCGCCGGCGAGCGTGAAGCCTTCCGACATCTGGAACGGCCGGCGGGTGCGCAGGTCGATGGTGCCCGAGATGCCCGACAGGGCGTTGTTCGGGTCGGTCGACTTGTAGACCAGCACCTGGTTCATCAGCTGCGAGGGCACGTCCAGCAGGTTCGGCTGGGCCTCGCCCATATTGCCGGCGCTGAGGTACTGCTCGCCGTTCAGCAGGGTGATCACCTGCTTGAGGCCGCGGATGTTGACGGTCTTGCCCTCGCCGGCGTCACGCTGGATCTGCACGCCGGTGATGCGCTGCAGCGAGTCGACGATGGTGACGTCGGGCAGCTTGCCGATGTCTTCCGACGAGATGGCGTCGACGATCGAGGCTTCCTTGCGCTTGACGTCGACGGATTTCAGCTGCGAGCCGCGCACGCCGGTGACGACGATCTCGTCGACCGCGGTCTCTTCGGTGGTCTGCGCCAGGGCGGTTGTGGTGATGACGGCCTGAGACGCGCCGGCCAGCAAGGCCAGGGTCAAGCCGCGAGTCCAGACGGACTTCGAACGTGGTGTGGTCAAGTCGATCGCTCCCCAATGTCTTTGTTCTTGCGTTCGGGCCGCGACGCTCTTTGCGCGCCGCGGTGGGTCTTGAGCCCGGGTCTCGGCCTTCACGCCAACCTGCTTCTGGCGGCCTTGACCCGGTGATGTCCTGTCGGCGACCCCCGGCGCCGGAACGGTGCTGCGAGACAGCCCTCAGTCGCCGCTCACGGTGGCTACATTCCCAAATGTCCCGAGCAAGTCAACAAGAATGTCAACGTTGTCATTTCTGAAAATCGCCGGAATGCAACATGTCCGCGAGGCGCTCAGGCCCGATCAGATCGAGCCCGAGAGACGGGATAATTCCCTATTATATAAGGCATTTTACCTCACACACTTCGGCCTGAGCGACAAAGGAGACAGCGCTGCCAACCCCGCTTCGCCTCAACTCAATAAAATCTACGGGCGAGGCCACGAAGGGAATCAAAACCGCAGAGCGCGGGCGACAAGGACGCCGAGGCCACGCCGAAATGTCCGACAAGACATTTACAGGACAACACAATGTCCGACGGTAAGACAATTTTTGACCCGAACCTGTCCCATCGCATGACAAGCCGATCCAGCTGCGGTATGGCTGGTCAAGGGAGCCGTCCGGCCGCCGTCCTGCCGGGCGCGCGGCGACGGCCGAGTCGGGTGCGGATCCTCTAAATGTCGACGATTCACGATGTGGCCCAGCGGGCCGGGGTCTCGGCCAAGACGGTCTCGCGGGTCCTCAACGACCACGCCAGCGTCACCGCCAAGACCCGCGACAAGGTCCGCGAGGCGATGTCCGCCCTCGGCTACCAGCCCAGCGCCGTGGCCCGCCAGTTCCGCGCCCAGGGCTCGTCAGCCGTCGGGGCCCTGATGGGCGACCCCAGCGGCGGCTATCACACCCGCACGCACCACGCCCTGCTGCTGGCCTGCCTTGAGACCGGCCGCCACCTGACGGTCGAGCTGTTCGACGGCCCGATCGCCGGCTGGCAGGACCGCATCCGCGCCTTCGTCGAGGACGGCGGCATCCGCGAGGTCGTGCTGCTGCCGCCCGAATGCGATTTCGGTCCGCTGAAGGCGCTGCTGCGCGAGCTGGAAGTGCGCTGCGTGCTGATCTCGCCGACCACGCCCGACCCGCACTTCCCGGCCATCGCCATGGACGACCGCGCCGCCGCCCGCGAGGTGGTCGAGCACCTGTTCAGCCTGGGCCATACCCGCATCGGCCACATCTCGGGCCACCCCGACCACGCCGCCAGCACCCATCGCCGCAATGGCTTCTTCGAGGCCTACGCCGCCGCCGGCCTGCCGCGCCCAGCCCCGGAACTGATCGTGCAGGGCGAGTTCACCTTCAAGACCGGCCTGGACGCCGCCAGGCTGCTGCTCGAGATCGACGAGCCGCCGACCGCGATCTTCGCCGCCAACGACGAGATGGCCGCCGCCACCTGCATGGAGGCCCAGCGCCGCGGCCTGCGCATTCCCGACGACATCTCGGTGGTCGGCTTCGACGACGCGCCCATCGCCGGGGTCATCTGGCCGACCCTGACCACCATCCGCCAGCCGTTCGAGCCCATGGCCCTGCGCGCCCTGCAGACCTTCGCGGCCTGGAACAGCGGCGAGTCGGGCCTGCGCACCGGACCGTTCCTGGCCCAGCACAGCCTGGTGATCCGCGAATCCACCGGCCCGGCCCGCAAGGGTCCGCCGGCCAAGACCAGCTGACGGAGCCTCTCCGTCCGCGAAAACACCGCCGGTTACGCCGGCCAATAAGATCCGTGTGGGAGGTAGAATGAACTCGCGTTTCCGCGCCAGCGCCCTGGCCCTGACCATCGCCCTCGGGGGCCTGGCCGCCCTGCCCGCCTGCGCTCAAGACCACGCCGGCCACGCCGCGGCTCCGGCAAGCCAGCCCTGGCTAGATCCCAAGCTCGACGCCGACACCCGCGCCGACCTCGTGCTGAAGGCCATGACCCAGGACGAGAAGCTGACCCTGGTCTACGGCTACTTCGGCGCCGACATGAAGCCCAAATATACCCGCATCGAAGGCTCGCTGCCCGGCTCGGCCGGCTATGTGCCGGGCCTGCCGCGCCTGGGCATTCCGGCCCAGTGGGAAACCGACGCCGGCGTCGGCGTGGCCACACAAGGCAGCGCCGCCGAGTTCCGCGAGCGCACCGCCCTGCCCTCGGGCATGGCCACCACCGCCACCTGGAACCCGGAGCTGGCCCAGAAGGGCGGCGCGATGATCGGCTCGGAGGCCCGCAATTCGGGCTTCAACGTCATGCTGGCCGGCGGCGTCAACCTGGTCCGCGAGCCGCGCAACGGCCGCAACTTCGAATACGGCGGCGAGGATCCGCTGCTGGCCGGCGTCATGGTCGGGGCCCAGATCAAAGGCATCCAATCGGCCAAGATCGTCTCGACCATCAAGCACTACGCCCTGAACGCCCAGGAGACCGGCCGCTTCGTGGTCGACAGCAGGATCGGCCAGGCCGACGCCCGCACCTCCGACCTGCTGGCCTTCCAGATCGCCATCGAGGCGTCGGAGCCGCACTCGGTGATGTGCGCCTACAACCGCGTCAACGGCGACTACGCCTGCGAGAACGACTGGCTGCTCAACAAGGTGCTCAAGCAGGACTGGGGCTACAAGGGCTACGTCATGTCCGACTGGGGCGCGGTGCATTCCGGCTCCAAGTCGGTCAACGCCGGCCTCGACCAGGAATCGGCCGGCGACGCCTTCGACAAGCAGCCCTTCCTGGCGAGCGTGCTGAAGGCGGATCTGGCCAGCGGCGCGGTCAGCCAGGCGCGTCTGGACGACATGGCCCGCCGCATCGTCCGCTCGCTGTTCGCCAGCGGCGCGGTCGACCATCCGGTGAAGATCGCCCCGATCGACCTGGCCGCCAACGGCAAGGTCAGCCAGGCCGACGCCGAGGAAGGCATCGTCCTGCTGAAGAACGACAAGGGCCTGCTGCCCCTGGCGCTGAAGGCCCAGAAGATCGCCGTGATCGGCGCCTACGCCAATGTCGGCGTGCTGTCGGGCGGCGGCTCCTCGCAGGTCTATCCGGCCGGCGGTCGCGCCGTTCAGGGCCTGGAGCCCAAGACCTGGCCCGGCCCGGTGATCTACTACCCGTCCTCGCCGCTGAAGGCGCTGCAGGCCCGCGCCCCGCAGGCCAAGTTCACCTACAATGACGGCAAGGACGCCGCCGCGGTCGCCAAGCTGGCCGCCGACAGCGACCTCGTCATCGTCTTCGCCGACCAGTGGACCACCGAGTCGGAAGACGCGCCGTCCCTGACCCTGCCCAAGAACCAGGACGCGACGATCGCGGCGGCCGCCAAGGCCGGCAAGAAAGTGGTCGTGGTGCTGGAGACCGGCGGCCCGGTGACCATGCCCTGGCTGAACGACGTCGGCGCGGTGCTGCAGGCCTGGTATCCCGGCACCAATGGCGGCGAGGCCATCGCCCGCGTGCTGACCGGCGAGATCGACGCCTCCGGCCGCCTGCCCGTGACCTTCCCGGCCGGCGAGGCCCAGCTGCCGCGCCCCGTGCTCGACGGCGATCCGAAGACGCCCGACGCGCTGTTCGCCGTCGACTATTCGATCGAGGGCGCGGCCATCGGCTACAAGTGGTTCGACAAGAAGGGCCTGCAGCCGCTGTTCCCGTTCGGCCACGGCCTGTCCTACACCAGCTTCGCCTATTCGGACCTGAAGACCGCGACCACCGGCGGCAAGCTGACCGTGTCGTTCAAGGTCACCAACACCGGCAAGCGGGCCGGCAAGGACGTGCCGCAGGTCTATGTCTCGCCCAAGGCCGGCGGCTGGGAAGCCCCGCGCCGCCTGGCCGGCTTCCAGAAAGTCGCCCTCGCCCCCGGCGCCAGCCAGGCCGTCACCCTGACGGTCGACCCGCGCCTGCTGGCGACCTGGGACGACGCCGCCCACGGCTGGAAGGTCACGGCCGGCGACTACGAGGTGCAGCTGGGGGCTTCCTCGGCGGCGATCTCGGCCAAGGCGACCGCGACCGTGGCGGCGCAGACCGTGCCGGTGGGGTTGTTGAAGTAGGGGGCAAAACCCCCTCAGTCGCTCCGCGACAGCTCCCCCAGAGGGGGGAGCATCTAATGCGCCAAGATCCTCCCCCTCTGGGGGAGGTGGCCCGGAGGGCCGAAGGGGGGGCGGACGCGACAGCGTCCGCCCTCTTTCGTTCAAGCCATGCGCCATCGGTTCGGGCTATCCCCTCCCCGCTTCCCCTCCCGGCTGAACACGCTCTAGTCTCCCTCCATGCGCGCCCCGCTCCTCGCCCTGCCCCTGATCCTCGCGACCGCCGCCTCGGCGCGGGCGGGCGAGACGGCCTGCTGGTTCGAGAACGGCGCGGTCGTCGCTCCCGCGGCGATCGGCGACATGACCGGCGACTTCGTCATCGACCTGTCGGCGCCCCGCACCCTGCTGCACGAGACCAAGGCCCAGGCCGGCGGCTTCGAGGCGACCGACCTCTCCCTGCCGATCCGCGTCGCCGGCGAGGCCCTGCCCGCCCAGCCGGTGACCGTCGTCGACCTCGACTATCGCGGCGTCGGCTTCGTGGCCCCCATCGCCGGCGTCATCGGCGCCGACGTCCTGGCCCGCTACACGGTGGTGATCGACTTCGCCCCCTGCCGCCTGACGCTGGCGCCCGCCGACGGGCTCGCGAGGCCTTCGGGACGCGCCCTCCCCGTCGAGATGATCGGCGGGGTGCCGACCGTGCGGGCGACCGCTTCGGACGGCTTCACCAGCGTCCAGGGGCCTTTCGCCCTCGACACCGCCTCCGGTGGCGTGCTGCGCGCCCGGGGAGCGGCCGACGGGCCGCGCCAGAAGCCGGCCGGCACGGTGGCCGCCCTGGCCTTCGACGGCCGCCTCTATCCCCGCGCCCGGGCCGTGAAGGCCGGCGACCTGCCGCCCGGCGTGGTCGGGGCGTTGGGCGTCGAGGTGCTGGCCCGCGGCCGCCTGCGGCTGGACCCGGCCGCTCACGCCCTGTGGCTGACGCCCTGACCCTTCTTCTTCCCTGTACGGAGCTTCCCCCATGGCCTCGCGCGCCCACGCCGTCACCGCCGATCCGCGCCACACGATCCTGCTCGAGGTGAACGGCCACAAGCTGGTCGGCGACGAGCCCCCGGCCCTCGGCGGCCAGGACGCCGGCCCGCCGCCGTTCGGCTTCGTGCTGGCCGGTCTCGCCGCCTGCACCGCCACCACCCTGCGCATGTACGCCGACCGCAAGGGCTGGGGCGAAGTGACCATCACCGTCGATCTCGCGCTCGACACCCACGGCGACAAGCCCAGGATCGACCGCAAGGTGGCCGCCACCGGCGACCTGGACGAAGCCGCCGTCGCCCGCCTGCGCGACGTCGTCGAACGCACGCCGGTGACCCTGGCCCTGAAGGGCGGGTTCGAGATTGATACGGTGTTGGAAAAGGGGTGAGCCCCCTCCGGCCCTACGGGCCACCTCCCCCAGAGGGGGAGGATCTAGACGCGCTAGATGCTCCCCCTCTGTGGGGGAGCTGTCGCGGAGCGACTGAGGGGGTCTTCCCCCGAAAACAAAAGGGCCCGGCGTCGCCGCCGGGCCCTTCTTCGTTCTCAGTCGGAACGCGCCGCTCAGTGCGACTCGTTCTTCCAGACCTGGCGGTAGGCCGCATAGAGCAGGCCGGCGAACAGGATCAGGTAGATCAGCACGGCGAAGCCGGTCTGCTTGCGCTCTTCCAGCTTGGGCTCGGCGGCCCACATCAGGAAGGCCGAGACGTCCTTGGCCTGCTGGTCGATCGTCGAGGGCGTGCCGTCGTCGAAGGTGACGAGGCCGGCCTTCAGCGGCGGGGCCATGGCGATGAAGCCGCCCGGCGGAACATGCTCGTGCGAGCCGCTCCAGTACGAGGTCAGGTCGCCGGCCATGTACGGGTTGTAGTGCTGGCCCACGCCGACCTTCAGGCCGGCCGGGGCGTCCTTGTAGCCCGTGACGATGGCGTGGATGTAGTCCGGACCGCCTTCGCGGGCCTTGGCCAGCAGCGACATGTCCGGCGGCAGGGCGCCGCCGTTGCTGGCCCGGGCCGCGGCCTCGTTCGGGAACGGCGAGGGGAAGCGGTCGGCGCTGGTGGCCGGACGCTTGATGGCGTCGCCGGTCTCGGAGTCGATGTCGGCGACCTCGAACTCCTTGGCGATCGCCTTGACCCACGGGTTGTCGTTCGAGTTCGGGTACCTGTCGTTATAGAACGGGCCGCCCTTGTCGCCGAGGTTCCGGAAGCTGACCAGCTTCATGGAGTGGCAGGCCGAGCAGACCTCGCGATAGACCTTGTAGCCGCGTTGCAGCTGGGCCTGGTCGAACTTGCCGAACGGCCCCTCGAACGACCAGTGGATCTTCTCGGGTTCCAGCGCGTGACCGGCGGCCAGGGCCGGAGCCGAGGCCCCGACCGTCAGCAGACCCGCGACCGCTGCGATGGCGAAGAGTTTGCGCAGCATCGGGATCAGCCCTTCATTTCAGGCGCGGCGGTCGCTTGCTCCGGCGCGGCGGCCGGGTGCGACAGGGCGGGCGAGGCGATCGAGTCCGGCACCGGCAGGGTCTTCTCGACCAGGCCCAGCACCGGCAGGATCACCAGGAAGAACGCGAAGTAGTAGAGCGAGGCGAACCGGCTCAGCCACACGAAGCTGTTCAGGTCGGAGTCGATCAGGGTGAAGGTCTTGAAGTGACCCAGCACCGGATCGTCCGGCAGCTTGGCGCCGCAGAGGCCCAGGATGCAGCACACCACCACGAAGATGAGGAAATACAGCTTCGCGGTCGGGCGGTAGCGCATCGAGCGCACCTTAGAGGTGTCCAGCCACGGCAGGGCGAACAGGCAGGCGATGGCGCCGAACATGGCCAGCACGCCCATCAGCTTGTCCGGCACGGCGCGCAGGATCGCGTAGAACGGCAGGAAGTACCATTCGGGCACGATGTGCGACGGCGTCACCAGCGGGTTGGCCTCGACGTAGTTGTCGGCGTGACCCAGGGCGTTCGGCAGGTAGAAGACGAACACCGCGAAGAGGATCATGAAGACGCTCATCGCAAAGGCGTCCTTCACCGTGGCGTACGGCGTGAAGGGCAGGGTGTCGGCCTTCGACTTGGGCTCGACGCCGGTCGGGTTGTTCTGGCCGACCACGTGCAGCGCCCAGATGTGCAGGATCACGACGCCCGCGATCATGAAGGGCAGCAGGTAGTGCAGCGAGAAGAAGCGGTTCAGCGTGGCGTTGTCGACGGCGAAGCCGCCCCACAGCCAGGTGGTGATCGACGGGCCGACGATCGGCAGGGCGCCGAACAGGTTGGTGATCACGACGGCGCCGTGGAAGCTCATCTGGCCCCAGGGCAGCACGTAGCCCATGAAGGCCGTGGCCATCATCAGCAGGTAGATCACGCAGCCCAGGATCCACAGCACCTCGCGGGGCGCCTTGTAGGAGCCGTAGTAGAGGCCGCGCAGCATGTGGACGTAGACGGCGATGAAGAACATCGACGCCCCGTTGGCGTGCATGTAGCGGATCAGCCAGCCGTAGTTCACGTCGCGCATGATGTGCTCGACGCTGGCGAAGGCGTGGTCGGCGCTCGGCGTGTAGTGCATCACCAGGATGATGCCGGTGATCAGCTGGCTGGCCAGGCACAGCGACAGGATGCCGCCGAAGGTCCACCAGTAGTTCAGGTTACGCGGGGTGGGGTAGTCGACGAAGCTGTCGTAGCCCAGGCGCACGATCGGCAGACGGGCGTCGAGCCAGCGCTCGATACCGGTCTTGGGTTGGTAGGTCGAATGTCCGCTCATCTGGCTTACCCGATCTTGACCTTGGTGTCGGACAGGAAGGCGTACTCCGGAACCACCAGGTTCTTCGGAGCGGGGCCCTTACGGATCCGGCCGGACGTGTCGTAGTGCGAGCCGTGGCACGGGCAGAACCAGCCGCCGTAGTCGCCGCCGCCGAAGGTGGGCACGCAGCCCAGGTGCGTGCACGAACCGATCAGCACCAGCCATTGGGCCTTGCCCGGCTTCACGCGCTCGGCGTCGGTCTGCGGGTCGCGCAGGCCCGGATCATGGTCGTCCTTCACCGCGCGGGCGATCTCGGCCGACGTACGGTTACGCACGAACAACGGCTTGCCGCGCCACTTCAGCGTGACCTGCTGGCCGTCGGCGACCTTGGTCAGGTCGAACTCGGTCGAGGCCAGGGCCAGCGTGTCCGCGGAGGGATTCATCTGGTCGATGAACGGCCAGGCAATGGCGGCGGCGCCGCCGGCGGCGGCCGTAATGGCCGCAATGTAAATGAAATCGCGTCGGCTGGGATCGGACCCAGACTCGGTCTTTGCGCCCACGGCGGTGTCGGCCACCTTGTTCCACCCTTCGTTTCCGTCGGACCGGCGAGCGACCCGACCAGGAAGCGCCATTTCGGCGCAGTATCTTTTATTCGACCCGCAAGCGGATCTTCGCCACAAGGGGCATGCTCCCTATCGGATGGGCGAACAGAGTTCGCAAGCCCTTTCGATGCGCAGCAATGCCCCTACTAGCCCCATGGTTGGTTCGTTAGAATGCGTCTCGCCCTTTTTCAACCCGGCATTCCCCAGAACGTGGGCGCGGCGATTCGGCTTTCGGCCTGCCTCTCGGTCGGGCTCGACGTCATCGAACCCTGCAGCTTTCCCTTGGACGACAAGAGCTTGAAGCGCGCGGCCCTCGACTACGGCCCGCTCACCCACCTGACGCGACATGATTCGTGGGAATCGTTCCTGGCCGCGCCGCAACGGGCGGAGGGGCGCCTGGTGCTTTTCACCACCCGCGGCGACAGAAGCTTCCACGACTTCGCCTTCCAACCGGGCGACACCCTGCTGTTCGGCAACGAGAGTCGCGGCGCGCCGGAAGAGGTGCACGCCGCCGTCGACGCCCGGCTGGTCATTCCGCTGCGCCCCGAGGCCCGCTCGCTGAACGTCTCGGTGACCGCGGGCATGGCCCTGGCCGAAGCCCTGCGCCAGACCGGCGGCTTCCCCGCCCTGGCCTAGCGGCTGGGCATTCGGAAACCGAAGCGCTTTTTCACCGCGCGTCCCCGCGAAGGCGGGGATCCAAGCCGAGTCTGCGGATGATCCATGGCCGCGCCCCATCCTGAAAGCCATCTTGGGTCCCCGCCTTCGCGGGGAGAGACGGATTTGGGGGAAGGATCAGCGGGCGGAAGTCGCCTCGCCCAAAGATCAGACCACGAAAAAAGGCGGCCCCGTTTCCGGGACCGCCCAAGGTTCAGTCTGGCGCTCGGGCCGGCCAGGCGAGATGTGGAGTCCTCGCCCGCCGGCCTTGGCGTCCCAGGCGGTAAGGCCTAGGCGAGCACCATGATCACGACCCGGCGGTTCTGCGCCCGGCCCTCCTTGGTCTCGTTCGGGGCGATCGGATCTTCCGAGCCGTACGAGATGGTCGCCATCCGGTTCAGGGCCACGCCCTGGCGGGACAGATACTTGCGCACCGCGTCGGCGCGGCGTTGGCCGAGCTTTTCGTTGTAGTCGGTCTCGCCGGTGGCGTCGGTGTAGCCCTGGATCTCCAGGTAGACGTTCTTGTTCTCTTCCTTGAGCTTCGACGCGAAGTCGGCGAGGCGCTGTTCGGCCTCCGGCGACAGGGCGTCCTGGTCGGTCGGGAACTTCACGGAATCGTCGGACAGCACCATCGAGTACATGAACTTGCCCTCGGCCAGCTTGCCGGCCGCCGTGGCGCGCTCCAGCGCCTCGCGCGAGGTCTTGTCGAGTTCCGAGATCTGGGTGTCGTGGCCATCGACGCGGGTGGCGACTCCGCCGACCTGGGTGTTGACGTACTTCTTGGTCGCGCAGCCGCTGACCGCCAGGCCCCCAGCCACCAGCGCGACCACCGCCGCCATCTTCAAGCTGCCTTTGACTTGGCCGATCATTGTTCGCCTTCTCTCTTCATTGATCCAATAAAGCTTGACCTTGGACCTACACACTCCATCCGGGTCGTTCAGCTTTCGCATTACGAAACCGTCAGGTGACAGAGGCGAAAAATGGGCGTGTTCTTGTCGCGATTGGCACCGCTTTGAACCTATGTTCTTGGTGACTTTATAGACCGCGCGCGATCGTGCGAACGCCGTTTTGGTTCCACGAATTATTTTCGAATGGGATGGGGATTTTTGGCCGTTCGAAGGGGCCCAGGGGCCGCCGTCGGGTCCCGAAAGGACATCGGACGGAATCGCTGGCCGGCCTGAAACGGGCGCGGCGGCGCATCGCTCGTCCTCCAGATGTAGGGAGCTTTCGCGCGACTTCAAACGAAAAACGCGCGCTCCGGAGGCCGGAGCGCGCGCTTCGTCGAAATCGATCGGCCAGGGCTTAGTGCCCAGAGCCTACTGCAAGGTCGCCCGTCCGAAGGACAAGCCCTCGGCATCCGCTCCCACCGCGATGACGCCGCCGTCCTCAAGCTCGCCGGCCAGCAGGCGGCGGGCGATCGGATCGACCAGCTCCTTCTGGATCACGCGCTTGAGCGGGCGCGCGCCATAGACCGGGTCGTAGCCCTTGTCGGCCAGCCACTGCAGGGCGCCGGCGTCCAGCGCCAGGCTCATGCGGCGATCGGCCAGCAGCTTCTCCACCCGCCCCAGCTGGATGCGGACGATGTCGCTCATGTTCGAGCGGTCGAGCCGCTTGAATAGGATGATCTCGTCGATCCGGTTCAGGAACTCCGGACGGAAGTGACCGCGCACCGTGGTCATGACCAGGGGACGCACCTCTTCCACGTCGGCTCCGTCCTCCTGGTTGGCCAGGAACTCGGCGCCGAGGTTGGAGGTCATGATGATGATCGTGTTGCGGAAGTCGACCGTGCGGCCTTGCCCGTCCGTGAGACGGCCGTCATCCAACACTTGAAGAAGAACGTTGAAGACGTCCGGGTGGGCCTTCTCGATCTCGTCGAACAGCACCACCTGGTACGGACGGCGACGGATAGCCTCCGTCAGCGCCCCGCCCTCGTCGTAGCCGACATAGCCGGGAGGCGCCCCGATCAGACGGCTGACCGAGTGCTTCTCCATGTATTCCGACATGTCCATGCGGGTGATCGCATGCTCGTCGGCGAACATGAACTCGGCCAGGGCCTTGGTCAGCTCGGTCTTGCCCACGCCCGTCGGACCCAGGAACAGGAACGAGCCGATCGGGCGCGTGGGATCGTGCAGGCCGGCGCGGGCGCGGCGGACGGCGTCGGAGACGGCCTCAAGGGCCTCGTCCTGGCCGACCACGCGCGAGCGCAGGGCGACCTCCATCTGCAGCAGCTTCTCGCGCTCGCCTTCCAGCATCTTCTCGACCGGCACGCCGGTCCAGCGGCTGACGACGGCGGCGATCTGCTCGGCGTCGACGACTTCCGGCGTCAGGGCCTTCTCCCCGCCGGTCTCGCCGGCCTCGGCGTCGGCCAGGCGCTTTTCGAGCGCCGGGATCTCGCCGTACTGAAGCTGGCCGGCGCGGGCGAAGTCGCCGGCGCGCTGGGCGTTGGCCAGGTCCGCGCGCAGGCGGTCCAGGGCCTCGCGCGCCTGGGCGGCGCCGCCGACCTTGTCCTTCTCGGCCTTCCAGCGGGCAGTCATCTCGTCCGAGCGGAACTGCAGGTCGTCGATCTCGACCTCTAGGTTCTCCAGGCGCTGCTTGGAGGCAGCGTCGGTTTCCTTGGACAGGGCCTCGCGCTCGATCTTCAGCTGCACCAGGCGGCGGTCGATCTCGTCGAGCTCCTCGGGCTTGGAGTCGATCGCCATGCGCACGCGGCTGGCCGCCTCGTCCACCAGGTCGATGGCCTTGTCGGGCAGGAAGCGGTCGGCGATGTAGCGGTTGCTGAGCGTCGCGGCGGCCACGATGGCGCTGTCGCTGATCCGCACGCCGTGGTGGACCTCGTACTTCTCCTTCAGGCCGCGCAGGATCGAGACGGTGTCCTCCACCGTCGGCTCCTGCACGAACACCGGCTGGAAGCGGCGAGCCAGAGCGGCGTCCTTCTCGACGTGCTTGCGGTACTCGTCGAGCGTGGTGGCGCCGACGCAGTGCAGCTCGCCGCGCGCCAGGGCGGGCTTCAGCAGGTTCGAGGCGTCCATCGCCCCGTCGCTCTTCCCCGCGCCGACCAGGGTGTGCATCTCGTCGATGAACAGGATGATCGAGCCCTCGGCGGCCGTGACCTCGCCGAGCACGGCCTTCAGCCGCTCCTCGAACTCGCCGCGATACTTCGCGCCGGCGATCAGGCTGCCCATGTCGAGCGACAGCAGCTTCTTGTCCTTCAGGCTCTCGGGCACGTCGCCGTTGACGATGCGCTGCGCCAGGCCCTCGACGATGGCGGTCTTGCCGACGCCGGGCTCGCCGATCAGCACCGGATTGTTCTTGGTGCGGCGGGAAAGGACCTGGATGGTGCGGCGGATCTCTTCATCGCGACCGATCACCGGGTCGATCTTGCCGTCGCGGGCGGCCGCCGTCAGGTCGCGAGCATAGCGCTTGAGGGCGTCATAGCCTTCCTCGGCGTTGGCGCTGTCGGCGGTGCGGCCCTTGCGCAGGGCGGCGGCGGCGGTCTCCAGGCTCTGGGCCGAGACGCCGGCGTCCTTCAGCACCTTGGCCACGTCGCCACCGTCCTTGGCGATGGCCACCAGCAGGCGCTCGGTGGTGACGAAGGCGTCGCCCGCCTTCTTGGCGCCGTCCTCGGCGGCGGCGAACACCCGCGCCGTGTCCGGCTTCATGTAGAGCTGGCCGCCGGCGCCATCGACGCGCGGGTTCTTGGCCAGGATCGCGTCCACGGCGGCGTCGGCCGCGTCGGGGCGACCGCCGGCGTTGACGATGATGGTGCGCGAAAGCCCGTCCTTTTCTTCCAGCAGCACCTTCAGAAGGTGTTCGGGCCCGAGCTGCTGGTGACCACGGGCCAGGGCCAGGCTCTGCGCGGACTGCACGGCCTGCTTGGCGCGGTCGGAATAGATGTCGATCTTCACTCTGAACGTCCCCTTGTTAGGCGGATCAGACCAGGCCGCCTCCGATGAGCGCGGCCCGACCTGTCAGGGGATGTAGTGTGACCTTCAGGCCACACAAGGCGTCACCAGCCCCGGCTGGCGATATAAGTTTCCAGGGCCTGGATGCGGGTGGCGTCCGACGGGTGGGTCGAGGTGAACTCGGCGCGGCTGCCGCCGCCCTGAGCCTGCATCTTGCGCCACAGGGCCACGGCCTCGCGCGGGCGGTAGCCGGCGCGCTGCATGAAGTCGACGCCCAGGCGGTCGGCCTCCAGTTCGTGCTTGCGCGAGAACGGCAGCAGGAAGCCGACCTGCGCCCCCGCCCCGCCCAGCGAGGCGACGGCCTTGCCGCCGTCGCTGGCGCCGCCCCCGGCCGCCGCAGAGGCGATCGCGAGAACCAGCTGCGTGCCCACCTGCTGCGAATAGCGCTCGGCCGCATGGCGGGCGACGACGTGCGCCGCCTCGTGACCCAGCACGGCGGCCAACTGGTCGTCGTTGTCGACCAGTTGCACCAGCCCCGAATTGACGCCCACATGGCCGCCCGGCAGCACGAAGGCGTTGGGCACCGGATTGTCGAACACCACATAGTCCCACGGACGGTCAGCCAGGCCCGCGGCCGTGACCACCCGCTGGCCCACCCGCTCGACCCGGGCGTTCAGCCGGGGGTCCTGCGAGATCTTGCCGGTGCGCAGCGCCTGGCCCCACGCCTGCTCGCCCGAACGGGCCAGGGCCGCATCGTCGACGACCGCGAACTGGTCGCGACCGAGCTCGGCGTTGTAGGCGCAGCCGGACAGCATCAGGCCGGCGATCAGGACAAGCGACGGGCGAAGGCGCATGGGCGGCACGCGTTATTGTTGTCGGGACCCCGACTTAAGTCACTGAGGTCGCGGCGCGCAACAAAGATCCTCCCCCTCTGGGGGAGGTGGTCCGAAGGGTCGGATGGGGACCGGTTTCAGCGCGCCGCGGCGATGGTCCGCGCCAGGTGCTTGGGATCGACCGGCTTGCTGAGGATCGGCGCGTCGCGCAGGTCGGCCCGCACGCCCTGGTCGCCATAGCCGGTGACGAAGGCGAAAGGCACGCCGCGCTCGCGCAGCACGTCGGCGGCCGCAAACGAGGTGCCGCCGTCCAGATTGACGTCGAGCAGGGCGAAGTCGACCTGCTCGCGCCGCGCGGCCTCGACGGCGGTCTCGGCAGAGACGGCGGGGCCGGTGACCTCGCAGCCCAGGTCGGTCAGCAGGTCCTCGACCAGCATCGCCACCATGATCTCGTCCTCGACGATCAGAACGCGCATTCAGGCGGCTCCTCGGGCCGGTACGGCGTTGGCGGCCGGCTTGCGACGAAGACGGGCGACGATGGCGCAGGCCACCCCGTCGGGCTGGTAGTCCAGGGTCGCCTCGCCATCGAGTTCCAGGGCCAGGCCCCGGGTGATCAGGCGGCTGCCGAAGCCCTGGCGCTCGGGCGGAGAGACCAGCGGCCCGCCGCTCTCCTTCCAGCCCAGCCGCAGGCGCTCGTCATCGCCCTCGCCTTCCCGGCTCCAGCCGATCGTCACCTGGCCTGCCGGGGTGGAAAGGGCGCCGTACTTGGTGGCGTTGGTCATCAGCTCGTGCAGGGCCAGCGACAGCGACAGGGCGGTCTTCGGCGACAGCCGCACCGAGGGTCCCGACAGGGTGAAGCGCGTGGCGTCGCCGTAGGACTCGATCAGCCCGGCCAGGATGTCGCGCAGGTCCGCGCCCTCCCAGCTTTCGCGGGTCAGGATGTCGTGGGTGCGGGCCAGGGCCAGCAGGCGGGTGGTCAGGGACTCGCGGGCGTCGCCCAGGTCGGCGGCGTTGCGCAGGGTCTGGCCGGCCACCGACTGCACGGTGGCCAGGGTGTTCTTGACCCGGTGATTGAGCTCGTTGACCAGCAGCCTCTGCAGCTCCTCGGTCCGCTTGCGCTCGGTGACGTCGCGCATCACGCCGGTGAAGAACCGCCGGCCGCCCGAGCGCCATTCGGCGATCGAAAGTTCGAGGGGGAAGGTCGAGCCGTCCTGCCGGCGGCCGAACACCTCGCGGCCGATGCCGATGATCCGGCGCTCGCCGGTGGCGCGGTAGGTCTCGAGATAGCCGTCGTGCCCCGCGTGATGCGGCTCGGGCATCAGGGCCTTGACGTTGGACCCGATCATGTCGGCGGCGGCGTAGCCGAACAGCCGCTCGGCGGCGGGATTGAACGCCTCGATGCGGCCGTGCTCGTCGATCACGACGATCGCGTCCACCGCCGTATCGACGATAGCGCGATAGCGGGCCTCTTCGCCCGCGCCGCCGGCCTTAGCTCCACGCCCGCCCATGGCCGGCTCTCCTGTCGTCCAGGAGAGCCTAGCCTATGGGTTTAGCAATAGCCAAGGCCCTGAGCGCGCCAAGGCGCGCTCCAAGCCTTGAAATGGGCGGAGGATGTCTCAAGCTTCTTCGGATTCCGAGGCCGGAGCATCGCCGCCTTCGAAGCTGCGCGGGGCGCGGCGACGACGGGGTTTCTTGACCTCTTCCGCGGCGGCCTCGGGGGCCGGAGCGGCGGGGGTCTCGGCCGCCGGAGCGGCTTCGGCCTCGACCTTGGCCTTCGGCTCGGACTTGCGGCCGAGGAACGCCGGGGCGTGGCTGACGGCGCCGTCCTGGCCGCGCAGCACCGGCGAGCTTTCGCTCACCGAGGCCTCGCCGCCGCCCAGCGGGGCGGCTTCCGGCTCGATCACGGCCAGCGGATCACGCTCGCCGCGGTCACGGTCGCGATTGCGGTCACGATCCCGGTCGCGGCGCGAGCGGCGGCCTTCACGGGCCTCGCCCTGGAATTCGCCGCCTTCGGCCGCCGGACGCTCTTCGCGCGGCTGGCGCTCTTCGCGGGGACGGTCGTCGCGCGGCCGATCATCACGGGGGCGGTCATCACGGGGGCGATCGTCGCGGTCGCGGAAGCGGTCTTCGCGGGGACGGTCGTCACGCGGGCGGTCGTCACGAGGACGATCATCGCGCGGACGGTCATCACGGGGCCGATCATCACGGGGACGGTCGTCGCGGCTGCGGTCGCGGTCGTCGCGGTCGCGCCAACGGTCGCGGCGCTGTTCGCCCTGGCCCTGGCCATCGCGGGGACGGTCGTCGCGGTTGCGATCGCGGTCACGGTTCTCGAAGCGGTCGCGGTTGCGGTCGCGGCGTTGTTCGCCCTGACCTTCGCCGCCCTCGCCGCCTTCAGCGCCCTCGGCGGGCGTCTCGACGGCGGCCGGGGCCTCGACGACTTCTTCCGGCTCGGCCTCGAAGTCGATCTCGTACGCCGAGTAGGCGTCCTTGCCGATGATGTCGCTGACCGAACGATTCGGCTGGATGGCGCGCAGCACACGGAAATAGTGCTCGGCGTGCTGCAGGTAGTTCTCGGCCAGCACCCGGTCGCCGGACGACGAGGCGTCGCGGGCCAGCTGCTGGTACTTTTCATAGACGCTCTGGGCCGCGCCGCGGACCTTCACGCCGTCGGGACCGTTCGAATCGAAGGCCCGGTTGGCGTTGTGCTGCTGTGGCTTGCCACCACCGCCCCCGCGGTTGTTGCGGCCACGCTGGCGCTTCATGCCCTTGAAATCTCTCATCTTCTCTTCTGAACCTGTCCGACCGGGAAGCTTTGCCTCGATCGGTATTCGGTCTCTTGAGACTGGGTGGGCCCGTCTCGGGCTCGCCTTCGATGTTCTTGAGACCTGGGTTTCCGTAGAGTCTCCGTCCGGATCGGGCGCGGCTTTCGGCCTCGTCGGCCGTTCGCGCCTGCCGGATGCGTCTGGCGACCGTCGAAACGACCGCTCTTCCCGTCACCCGGCGATTTGGAAGGAGACACCTTTCGTCTAGCGCCTCACGCGGCCGTTTCCAAGGGGTTTTTGAACCCCGTGACAACGCGGTCGTGGGTGGAGAGGTCCTTGACCGTCCGCACGTTCTGCGCGCCGGCCGCCTTGAACAGGATCTCGACGTCCGCCGACTGGTCGAAACCGATCTCGACGCAGAACAGGCCGCCGGGCTTGAGCACCCGCAGAATCTCGGGCGCCAGGGCGCGATAGGCGCTCAGGCCGTCGCTCCCGCCGTCCAAGGCCAGGCGCGGCTCGTGGTCGCGCACTTCGGGCTCCAGGGTGTCGATATGGGCGGTCGGGATATAGGGCGGGTTGGACACCACCACGTCGAACGACGCATCGCCCAGGCCCGTCGTCCAGTCGCCGCGCATCAGCGCCAGGCGGCCGTCGAGATCCAGGTTGGCGGCGTTCTCGCGCGCCACGGCCAGGGCCTCCTCGGAGATGTCGATCCCCAGGCCCTTGGCGGCCGGACGCTCGGCCAGGATGGCCATCAGCATCGAGCCCGAGCCGACGCCCAGGTCCAGCAGGTTGAAGGCCATGGTCTCGGGGAAGGCCTTCAGCACCTCGTCGACGATGACCTCGGTCTCGGGACGCGGGGTCAGCACGTCCTTGGTCACCGACAGCAGGATCTTCCAGAACCCCTTACGGCCGATGATGTGGCTGACCGGCTCGCGGCGGGCGCGGCGCTCCAGATAGTCGTCCAGCGTGGCCACCTGCTCGGCGGTCAGCTCGCGATAGGGGTCGGTGATGATGTCGGTGCGGCTGACGCCGGCGGCGACTTCCAGCATCAGGCGCGCGTCGATGGCGGGCTGATCGATGCCGGCTTCCTTCAGGCGCTCCTTGGCGCCGTTCCAGGCTTTGACGAGAGTGAGGGTCATGGCGGCTCCAATAGCGCGTCGCGGCGGCGAGGGCGAGATTGAGCGCGATACCAGTTTTTGGTATTCTCGGTCTTGGAGGTTCTTGATGAGCAAAAACACCTCGGTCAGCCTCGGCCCGCACTTCCAGACCTTCATCGAAAGCCAGGTGGCCGAAGGCCGCTATGGATCGGCCAGCGACGTCATCCGCGCGGGATTGCGGATGTTGGAAGAGCACGAAGCCAAGCTGGAAGCGCTCCGCGCCGCCCTCGCCGAGGGCGAGGCTAGCGGGTTCATGGAAGAACCGTTCGACTTCGAGGGCTTCATCGCCGAGCTGGAAGCCGAGGCCGAGGCCGAGCAGGAGAAATGAGCGGCTATCGGCTGTCGTTCAAAGCGCGACGCGATATCGACGACATCCGGGCCTATTCCAAAAGCCAGTGGGGCGCCCGCCGAGCCGCAGCCTATCTTCGCGAAATCAAGCGGGCGCTCGACCTTGTCGGCCTGCATCCCGAGGCCGGCCGCCTGGATGACCGCATCTCTTCAGCCTACCGGCGTCACACGGTGGGCTCGCACGTTGTCTTCTACAGGGCCGACCGACAAATGGCGCTGATCGTTCGCATCCTGCACCAGCAGATGGACCCCTCGTCCCACCTCTAGCCCTCGACCACCACCGCATCCCCCTGCCCCACCGCGCCGCCTTCGGTGACGTTCAGGTAGATGCCGCAGAAGGTGTGGCCGTAGTTGTCGAACAGGGCCTTCACCACCTCGATGTCACGCTCGGCGGTGATCGGGTCGACGTGGGTGGCCGCGCAGCGGACGATGGGCTTGAGCACCTGGGCGGTCGCCGCGCCGACGCTCACCGTCTTTCCCGTCCAGTCGTTCTCGGCCCAGGCCGGCCAGCCCTCGACATAGAGGTTGGCGCGGAAGCGCAGGGGATCGACCGGACGCCCGACCTTTTCGGCAAGGTCGCGCACGCTGGCCAGGTTCACGATCGAGACGAAGCCCGACTTGCTGTCCATGAACCGGTGCGCGCCCGGCCCCTCCAGCACCCGCAACGGGCCTCTCGCCTCGTCGCCCAGCAGGGCAGCCAGCCAGGCCTCGAAACCGCGCCGGCCTTCCTCGCCGCGCAGGTCGCCGGCGAAGGCGTCCAGCCCTTCGGCCGAAGCGGTCAGCACGCCGCTTTCCTCGTCATAGGCCGTGCGCGCCTTCGCGACGTGCGGGATCTTGGCTAGCACGGTGAACTTCATCTTCGACAGGTGGCCCGGCGCGGCCGCGTCGAAGCCGCTGGGACCGTCCTCGACCGCATAAAGCCGGTCGCATGGGAAGCAGGCGCCCGCGCTCAGCGTCGCCGCCTCCAGGCGCTCGGGCGTGAAGCCCTTGACGGGATGACGATAGAGCGAGGCGACCTGGGCTTGCATGGCGGCAAGGTGGTCGCGCAACTAGGGCTTGGCAAGATCAAGGAACGCAGCGCCCGCTCGCGAATTTCCCAAGCCCGGGAGGCCCGTTCATGACCGACACCGCGCCGCGACGCCCCATCCGGTCGTGGCTGGCCACGCGGCCCTATCACCTCGCGCCCTGGATCCTGCTGCTGGCGGTCGCGCCGTTCGCCTTCCCCAAGCGGCTGGAGCCGGTCGAGGAGCCCCATGCCCCGCCGCCGGGCCTGTCGGAAGACCGGACCATGCCGCCCGACGAGTTCGACGCCGCCGAGCCCCGGCGCGGCCGCGCCGCCCGGCATCCCTACGTCATCCCCCTGCTCGGCTGGCGCGACATCCTCTGGCGCACCGCCCGCGAGATCAGCGTCGACAAGCTGCCCTCGGTCGCCGGCGGGGTCACCTTCTACACCCTGCTGGCCCTGTTCCCGGCCATAGGCGCCTTCGTCTCGCTCTACGGCCTGTTCGCCGACGTCGGGGCGGTGGAAAAGCAGCTGCAGGAGATGGCCACCGTCTTCCCCGCCAGCGTCGTCCAGATCGTCGGCGAGCAGATGCTGCGCCTGGCCAGCCAGGAGGGAAGCAAGCTGGGCCTGGCCTTCGTGGTCAGCCTGCTGCTGTCGATCTGGAGCGCCAACGCCAGCATGAAGGCGCTCTTCGACGGGCTGAACGTCGCCTATGACGAGGACGAGAAGCGCCATTTCGTCGGCAAGACCCTGCTGACCTATGGCTTCACCCTGTGCGCCCTGGTCTATGCGGTGTTCATCGCCGCGGTGCTGATCGCCCTGCCGATCGCCTTCGAGCGCCTGGGCCTGGGCGCGATCGCCGCCCTGTGGATTCCGCTGCGCTGGCTGACGGTGTGGCTGGTCACCGCCCTGGCCTTCGCCATGCTCTACCGCTTCGCCCCCTGCCGGGCGCGGCCGCGCTGGCGCTGGGTGGTGCTGGGCGCGCTGTTCGGGGCGGCCGCCTGGCTGATCGGCTCGCTGGGCTTCTCGCTCTACGTCAACCGCATCGCCCACTACGACGCCACCTATGGCCCGCTGGGGGCGGTGATCGCCTTCATGGTCTGGGTGTGGTTCTCGATCATGACCGTGCTGATCGGCGCCGAGCTCAACGCCGAGATCGAGCACCAGACCGCCCACGACTCGACCACCGGCCCCGAAAAGCCGATGGGCGCGCGCGGTGCGGCCATGGCCGACACCGTCGGCCTAGCTTTCCACCCCTGGGAGATGATCAAGCGCGAGGCCGGCACGGTGAAGCGCATCGGCGGCCGCTACTGGGGGCATGCGACGCGGATGGGCCGCAAGGAATCGCCGCCGCCCGAGACTTGAGTCCTGAGGCTTGGCGCCGCGCTCGACCCATGGCTTAGCTCGCGGCCATGATCTTCGCCCCCGCGCTCCCCGCCGAACACGACGCCCTCGTCGCCCTGGTCAATTCCGCCTATCGCGGCCAGGGCGCCCAGGCCGGCTGGACCACCGAGGCCGGCTATATCGACGGCCAGCGGATCGACCTGGAAAGCCTGCAAGCCGACCTGGCCGCTTCGCCGGACGCGGTGATCCTGACCGCCCGCGACGACGCGGAAGGCCCGATCCTGGGCTCGGTCTGGTTGGAGCCGGCCGAGCCGGGCGTCTGGTACCTGGGCATGCTGACCATCCGCCCCGACCTGCAGGACCGGCAGTTGGGCCGCACCCTGCTGGCGGCCGGCGAGGCCTTCGCCCGCGAGCGCGGCGCGACCCGCATGCAGATGACCGTGGTCCACATCCGCGACACCCTGATCGCCTGGTACGAACGCCGCGGCTACGCCCTCACCGGCGAAACCCGCCCCTTCCCCCACGGCGACGACCGCTTCGGCAAGCCGCTGCGGGATGATCTGAGCTTCGTGGTGATGGAGAAGGCCATCTGATCCCTCTCCCCTTGCGGGAGAGGGTGGCCTGCGAAGCAGGTCGGGTGAGGGGTCGCACGCACAGAAACGCCGCGAAAGCCGATCAGCTTTCGCGGCGTCTGATTTCTGAGAGACCCCTCATCCGTCGGCTATCGCCGACACCTTCTCCCGCAAGGGGAGAAGGAAACTTAGTCTTCCAAACTCGCCAGGCGCGCGGCCTGGTCCTCGGCGATCAGCGGGTTGATGACGTCGTCCAGGGACTCGCCCTCGATCACCTTGGCCAGATTGTAGAGGGTCAGGTTGATCCGGTGGTCCGTCACCCGACCCTGCGGGAAGTTGTAGGTGCGGATGCGCTCGGAGCGGTCGCCGCTGCCGACCTGGCTCTTGCGGGCGTCGGAGCGGGCGTCGTCCAGGGCCTGGCGCTGCATGTCGTAGAGCCGGGCCTTCAGGTTCTTCATCGCCTTGGCGCGGTTCTGGTGCTGGCTCTTCTCCGAGCTGGTCACCACCACGCCGGTCGGCAAGTGGGTGATGCGCACGGCCGAGTCGGTCTTGTTGACGTGCTGGCCGCCGGCGCCGGACGAGCGGTAGGTGTCGATCCGCAGATCGCTTTCCTTGATGTCGATCTCGACGTCCTCGGCCTCGGGCAGCACCGCGACGGTGGCGGCCGAGGTGTGGATGCGGCCTTGCGCCTCGGTCTCGGGCACGCGCTGCACCCGGTGCACGCCGCTCTCGAACTTCAGCCGGCCGAACACGCCGTCGCCGGTGATCGAGGCGATGATTTCCTTGTAGCCGCCCATCTCGCCTTCGGAGACGCTGTCGACCTCGACCCGCCAGCCCTGGGTGACGGCGTAGCGCTGGTACATGCGGAAGAGGTCGCCGGCGAACAGCGCCGCCTCGTCGCCGCCGGTGCCGGCCCGGACTTCGAGGATGGCCGAAGCGTTCTCGTCCTTGTCCTTGGGAGCCAGCATCAGGGCCAGCTCGCGCTCCAGGATCGGCAGGCGCTCGTCGAGGGCCTCGATCTCGTCGCGGACCATGGCGGCCATCTCGGGATCGGCGGCCATCTCGTCCAGCTCGGCGCGCTCGGCGCTCAGCTTGGCCAGGCGCTCGACGGCCTCGGCCACCGGCCGCAGCTCGGCGTGCTCCTTGGAGAGCTTGACGATCTCGCCGCCGTCGGTGGCCGCGCCCATGCGGGCCTCCACTTCGCGGAAACGGTCGAGAACCTGGTCGAGGCGGGCCTGGGGCAGTCGCAAGGGAAGAGATCGCACGGCTGAAGGATGGGGCCGGCTTCTCTAGGCCCTTTCCAGAGGGAAGGGAATGGAGGCGCGGCCAAGCCGTCGGCTGCTGACGCCCACCGTCATCAGTATCGTTTGAAAACTTACCGGACTGGGATTAGCTAGTCGTAGAGCCGGCCGCGCGACGCGGTCTGCCCAGGGAAACGCCCATGTCCTTTTCGATCCACCACGTCACGGCCACCGCCTTCACGCGCGGCCTGACCACGCTGTCGAACCTGCTCGACAAGGCCAAGGCTCATGCGGAAGCCGCCGGCGCCGACCCGGACGCCTTCGTCCAGGCCCGCCTTTTCGAAGACATGCTGCCGCTGGCCGGCCAGATCCAGCGCGCTTCCGACGCGGCCCGCGGCGCCATGGCCCGCTTAAGCGGCGGCGTCGCCCCGCCGATGACCGACGACGAGACCACCTTCGCCCAGCTGCAGGATCGCGTGGCCCGCAGCCTGGCCTATGTGCAAAGCGTTCCGGCCGAAGCCTTCGAAGGGGCCGAGACCCGCGAGGTGGTGTTCCCCGCCGGGCCGCTCACCCTGGGCTTTTCCGGGCTGGACTACCTGCTGGAGTTCGCCCTGCCGAACTTCCAGTTCCACGTCGTGACCGCCTACGACATCCTGCGCCATCACGGCGTGCCGCTGGGCAAGCGCGACTACCTGAACCTCGGCGCGGAACGGGTGCGGGCGGCCTAGAGCCGCCCGCCAGCCTTATCGCGTCTTCCAGTCGGCCAGGGGCGTCGAGGCCTGCGCCGCAAGCGCGGCCTCGGCGCCCGCGTCACCCAGCACCTTGGCCTTCAGGAAGGCCACGCTCAGCGCCGAGGCCTCGGGAAAGCCGAGCGCCTGGGGCTGATAGGACATGCTGTGGCCGACGCCCTTGCCAACCCACAGGTACTTGCCCCCGGCCGCGCTGGTGTCGAACGGATAGAGGTGCTCATGCCAGTCCTCGATCATGCCGGGCAGAACATCCTTGTCGCCGGTGATCATCAGCATGGGTCCCTTGACGCCCTGATAGGCGGTCGGACCGATCAGGCCCTTGATGACGCCCGGGCTGGAGAAGCACAGCACGGCCTTGGTGCGCGGGTCCTGGGCCGGGATCATCCCCTCCAGCGCCCCGCCCCGGATCAGCGACATCAGCGAGCCGTAGGAGTGGCCGGCCGAGGCCGTCGGCAGGCCCGGCGCGGCCTTGGCGGCGTAGTCGGCGGCCGCCGCCAGGTCAGCCAGGCGCAGCGGGAAGGCCGCGCGCAGGTCGAGGCGATTGGGGTTCTTCTGGGAATCGACATGCAGCGGCGCGACCACCATGAAGCCGGCCTGGCTCCACAGGTCGAACAGCGCGCCGTAGGCGGCCGGCCAGCCGCCCGCCCCGTGCGAGAAGATCACCACGCCCTTGGGCGCGTCCGGGCGCACGATGGTCAGTTCGACGTCGCGGTCGCCGACCTTGAGGGTGGTGGTCGAAGTCGCCGCCGCGGCGTGCGCCAGGGCCGGCGCGGCGGCGAAGGCCAGGGTCGCCGCCAGCAGGCCGCGGCGGTTGAGGATAAGCTTGGTCACGGAAAGCCCCACAATCGTTTAGCGAGCAGGCTTCGCCGGTTCGCGTCGATTGTCCAGGCTCAGTAGGCCGGCCGCACCTCGATGGCGCTCACCTGCCTCGCCGAGCGCGAGGGCTTCCTGTCGCCGTCCACCACCACCCGGTAGGGACCCTCGCGGGCGTCCAGCGGCTGGCCGTTCTTGCGGTCGGCGATGACCACCGGATTGTCGCGGTAGAACGGGTCGGTCTCGGCCAGCGACAGGATCGAGGTGTAGCCGTCTGCCGCCTTCACGATCACCACCTGGTTCAGGTAGCGGCCCATCAGCCGGTCGCCGTGCACCACGCCGGCCTGGACCAGGGCGGCGTTCAGCAGCACGCCCTCGTAGACCGCGCTCTTGCCGCCCTCGACCATGGTCGCCTTGCCGCGCGGCAGGGCGGCGAAGTCGGCCGGGGTCAGCACGATGCTGTCGCGGCCCTGCACGGTCACCTTGATGTCCTGGGCCCAGGCCGAAGGCGCGAAGGCGGCGGGGGCGAGCGCCAGGACGGCGGCGGCGAAGGCAGATGCGAAGGAGGGGGCGAGACGCATGGATAGTCTCCTGAACGGGCCCCGATCTGACCCTCCGCGCGGCGTCGGCGCAAGGTCAGTCGACCGCGTCGCTCGCCGGCGCCACGCCGCGTTCGTCGAGCTTCTGGTCGATCCGCGTCAGCAGGCGAATGACATACCCTAAGGCCATGAACTCGATGATCCGGATATTGGCGTCCCGCATGGGAAAGCGTCCTGGCCAGAACGCATCGCTGATCATCACGAAGAACATCACGCCGGCGACCAGGAAGCAGCAGACGGCGATGAAATTCGCCGAGCTGCGACGAGCTCGATCCTTGTTCACTCCACTGTCCCCGTTACTGATTCAGCAACGGTCATTTCGCCACGACCAGGCCAGCAGTCCAGTTTCGAAAGATATCGGGCGCCTCACCCCCGCCAGTCGAAGACCAGCGGCCTGAAGGCGAACGCCAGGTCGCGCGGCGCGGTCTTGGGCGCGTGGCCGCCGCCGAAGATCGTCGGATACAGCGACACGACCAGCAACACGGCCATGGTGATGTTGAAGCCGCGCAGCACCGCCGGCCGGTCGAGGAACCGGCGCAGGGCCATGCCGAAGCCGGCCCAGGCGGCGCTGCACGGCGCGCCGACCAGCATGAACAGGCCCGCCAGCATCGGCACGACCAGGATCGAACCGCCTTCCGGCGCGTAGGTGGTCACCGCGCCCAGGGCCATGGCCCAGGCCTTGGGATTGACCCACTGGAAGGCCGCCGCCGCCCAGAACCCCATCGGGCCGCCGCCCGCTTCGCGCTCTGAAATTCCCCGAGCCGTACCGATCTTCCAGGCCAGCCACAGCATGTAGCCCGCCCCGACCCAGCGCAGGATCTCGTGCAGCACCGGCCAGGCCTTGAACACGCCCGACAGCCCAAAGCCCATGGCCAGCACCATCGCCCCCAGGCCCAGGCTGATCCCCAGGATGTGCAGGATCGTGCGGCGGAACCCGAAGTTCGCGCCCGAGGCCAGCAGCATCATGTTGTTGGGACCGGGCGTGCCGGCGGTGGCGAAGGCGAACAGAACGAAGGCGAGGATCAGTTGCGGGGTCATCGAGACCTCCCTGGACAGGAATGTCACGGTGATGATTTTGATTGATCTACGAGTCAAAACTTATATTGATACAGTGACAATGTAGCTGGAGCGCCCGATGGCCGCCGCCTGGACCCCCGCCCTGCCCGATGGCGACGCCCCGATCTACGAGCGCCTGGTCGAGGCCCTGCGCGCCGACGTCGCCTCCGGCGCCCTGCCGGCCGGAACCCGGCTGCCGCCGCAGCGCGATCTGGCCCATCGGCTGGGCCTGGGCCTGGGCACCGTCACCCGCGCCTATGTCGAGGCCGAGAAGGCCGGACTGGTCAGCGCCCATGTCGGCCGGGGCAGCTTCGTCAACGCGCCCGGCGCGATCGGCTCGCCGCGCCGCCGCGAGGGGCCGATCAACCTGGCCCAGAACGTCGCCCTCAACTGGCCGGCCTCGCGGGTGATCGGCGAGACCATGCAGCGCCTGCGCCGCCGCCCCGACCTCGCCGACCATCTGGACTATTCGCCCGCCGCGGGACTGGAGCGGCATCGTCGCGCCGCCGCCGAGTGGCTGGCCCGCAGCGCCGGCTTCGAGACCGCCGACTGGAAACGTCTCGTCTGCTGCGCCGGCGCCCAGCAGGGCCTGGCCCTGGCCTTCGGCGCGGTGGCGCGGCCCGGCGACGCGGTGCTGTGCGAGGCCTCGACCTTCCACGGCATCCGCGCCCTGGCCGCCCACGCCGGCTATCGCCTGAAGGGCGTGGCCATGGACGACGAGGGCTTGGTCCCCGACGCCCTGGAAGCCGCCGTCGCCGCCACCGGCGCGCGGGTGGTCGCCGTGCTGCCCACCCTGCAGAACCCTACCGGGCGGATCATGTCGCTGGCCCGGCGCGAGGCGATCGTCGCGGTCGCCCGTCGCCTCGACCTGATCCTGATCGAGGACGACATCTACGGCGCCTATGCGCCCAGCGCCCCGCCGCCCCTGGCCATGCTGGCGCCCGAGCGGACGTTCCACGTCTCCGGCGTGTCCAAGACCCTGGCCCCGGGCCTGCGGGCCGGCTTCGTCATCGCCCCCGACGACGCGGCCCTGGAGCGGATCCTCGAGACCATGCGGGCCATCGCCTACGCCCCGCCAGGCTTTGGCATGCTGATCGCCGGCCAGTGGATCGAGGACGGCACGGCCGACGCCATCCTGGCCGAGATCCGCGAGGAGACCGCCGCCCGCGTCGCCCTGGCCCGCTCGATCCTGGGCAACGCCCTTTCCGGCCCGGCCACCCCGACCGCGCCGCACCTGTGGCTGCCGATGAGCGAGCTGGAGGCCGAGCGCCTGGCCGGCCGCGCCCTGCGCGGCGGCGCCGAGGTCACCCCGCCCGCCGCCCCGATCGTCGAGCCGGGCCTGGTCACCGGCGTGCGCCTGGCCCTGGGCGCGGCGGCCGACCGGGTCGAGCTGGAAGAGGGCCTGCGGATCGTCGCCGCCGCCCTGGCCGACGTCGACGAGCGCGCCCGACCGGTGATCTGAGGCCGTTGATCTGAAGCCGCCCCCTCCGGAAACAGGAAACCCGGCGACGCATGGCGTCGCCGGGTCCTTGCGTCACAGCCGAAGGCGCGAGCGCCTACTGCTGGTACATGCTGGCGCTGCTGGCGCCGCCCTTGGTCTTCAGACCTTCCTGCAGGCGCTTGACGAAGGCCTCGATATTGGCCCGCATCGCCGCCTCGTTGGCCTTGCGCAGTCGCTCGACGGCCAGCAGGGACTCGCCGAAGTGAGCCGTGCCCGTAGCCGCGACGGTGTCGTCGAACACCGGCGCGCCGCCGGCGACCGGAATGGCGCTGTAGCGCACCTTCGAGGTCACCGACATGTCGATGCCGGCCATCGGCCGCTGCAGGTCGACGATGCTGGCCTTCAGTTCCAGCGAAGCCTTGTCGCTGCTGTCGGCCAGATAGTTCAGGCCCTTCAGCGAGGTCTCCAGCGCCACCTTGAAGTCCTTGTCGGAGACGTTGGACATCCACAGCGGGTTGGTCTCGCCGCCGCCCTGGACGGCGGCCACGCGGAACGCCTTGTAGCCCGGCGCGCCGGGCGCGACGGCCGGAACCGTGCTGGCGGTGATGGTCATCTGCTCGGGCTTGGAGGCGCTGGCGCAGGCGGCCAGGGTCAGCAGGCCCGCGCCGACCAGGGCCGCGCGCGAGACGCGGGCGAAGGTGCGGAGCGCGCTCACGGCGTGCCGCTCGCGGCGGCCGGGGCGGCGGCGGCTTCAGCCGCGGGCGCCGCGGCGACTTCCGGCTCCAGCACCACCTTCAGCGGGTTGGGCGTCAGGTCGTTGAGCGCGCCGCTCGAGGCGTCGACGCCCATGCCGATGATGCCGCCGGCCAGGACGTTGCCGGCCAGGGCCGCGCCGCCGCCGCCGCTCATCTTGCTGACGACTTCCGAGGTGTGGGTCTTGTAGCCGGCCTTGGTCACCGTGACCGTGAAGCCTTCCTTGCGGGGCAGCTTCAGGGTGCAGGGCGTCGACGGGCAGGAAAAGCCCGTCGAGGTCTTCACCTCGGCCGGCGGCGAGGATTCGACGGTGAACGACTGGGTGGTGCCGCGCGTGACGGTGGCGCACGCGCTCAGGGAGGCCGCCGCCAGGAACAGCGACGCGCCGCGAAGATAGGTGTTCATGATAGCCCCCAACTCAAAGTTACAGGGCTCAACCTAGACGCGGTCAATTGCACAGTCTAGCTGCAACATAGTGTCGTTATCGAAATAATTCAAACCGACAGGAGGCGGCGACAGCCAGCACGCCCTTGAAAAATTGAAGCTTTTGCGACGACGTCGGCGAGAGGCTCTCCCGCCGCCCGCTCTACTCCGCCGCGATCGCCTTGGCGGCCTGGGCCGCCTGCAGCTCGGCGGCCTTCTTCTCCACGAGCTCGACGATGTGGTCGATCATGCCCTCGTTGGACTGCTTGTGGTCGGGCTTGCCGGCCATGTAGACCATGCCCGCCCCAGCGCCGCCGCCGGTGAAGCCGATGTCGGTCATCAGCGCCTCGCCCGGGCCGTTGACCACGCAGCCGATGATCGACAGCGACATCGGCGTGGCGATATGGGCCAGGCGCTCTTCCAGCTGCTCCACCGTCTTGATGACGTTGAAGCCCTGACGGGCGCAGGACGGACAGGCGATGATGTTGACGCCGCGGTGGCGCAGGCCCAGCGACTTCAGGATGTCGAAGCCGACCTTGATCTCTTCCACCGGGTCGGCGGCCAGGCTGACGCGGATGGTGTCGCCGATGCCGGCCCACAGCATCGAGCCCATGCCGATGGCGCTCTTCACCGTGCCGGTGCGCAAGGCGCCGGCCTCGGTGACGCCCAGGTGCAGCGGGCAGTCGATGCGTTCCGACAGCTGGTGATAGGCCGCCACCGTCATGAACGGATCGGACGCCTTCACGCTGATCTTGAACTCGTGGAAGTCATGGTCCTGCAGGATGCGGGCATGGTTCAGCGCGCTCTCGACCATGGCGTCGGGGCACGGCTCGCCGTACTTTTCCAGCAGTTCGCGCTCCAGCGAGCCGGCGTTGACGCCGATGCGGATCGAGCAGCCGTGGTCCTTGGCGGCGTTGACGACGTCGCGCACGCGGTCGGGGCTGCCGATATTGCCCGGATTGATCCGCAGGCAGGCCGCGCCAGCCTGGGCCGCCTCGATGCCGCGCTTGTAGTGGAAGTGGATGTCGGCCACGAGCGGCACCTTCGCCTCGCGGGCGATGGTCTTGAAGGCCGCGGTGCTGTCGACGTCCGGGCAGCTGACGCGAACGATGTCGGCGCCGGCCTCTTCCAGCTGGCGGATCTGATTCAGCGTCGCGGCGGCGTCGCTGGTCAGGGTGTTGGTCATCGACTGCACCGAGATCGGCGCGTCGCCGCCCACCTCGACGCTGCCGACGCGGATCTTGCGCGACTTGCGGCGCTCGATCATGCGCCAGGGACGAACGTGGGTGTGGTCAGCGGCCATGGCGCCAGTCTAGTGGGTCTTGGTGACGGATAGAAGGCCCGAGCGCGAAGGCTTCGACCAAAGACCCTATTGCGGCTTGGCCGGCGCCGGGGCGACGGGCTTCGGCGCAACCGGAACCAGCTTGGCCAGCGGCGTCTGCGGGGCCGACAGGCGCGTCGTCAGCACGCCGCCGACGAACACGTCCACGGCGCCCGGCTCGGCGATATCGGCCACCAGGCCCGGCGTGCGCGGGGCGCGGAAGGCGTCGCCCGCCGACAGCCAGCGGGTGAAGTAGACCGCGCCATCGGCGCCGCGCACCACCAGCGAGGTCGACTTGCGGGCCTGCAGGATGACGCCCGACGAGTCGGCCGGAGCCGCGCCGTATATCGCGCCCTTGGACTTGAACGGCGCGCCGAGATTGGCGATCGCCTCGGGCGCGGCCTGGGCCTCGGCTTCCTTGCGGGCCTTGGCGGCGGCGGCCACGGCGTCGGCCGAACCGCCGGCGGCGGCGGCGGCTTCCAGGCCGGGGGTCACATAGGGCGTCGGGGTGGTCGATTCGACCGGAGCCGGCAGCGGCGCGCCGAGCGACACCGAGCCGCCGCCGTCGCCACCAGCGCCGCCGGCGGCGACGGCCGTCGGGGCGCTGGGCGGAACCGCGCCGGCGGCCACCTGGGCCTTGGGCTCGGCGTCATGGGTCATGGCGCGCTGGGCGACGTTCCACAGCACGATGGCGCCGCCGACCAGCAGGCCGCCGGCCAGCAGCAGGCCCAGGCGCGGGTCGCGCTGGCGATGCACGCCGATCGGCGCGCGCAGGGGCTCGACGTCGTCGTGGGCTTCCAGCTTGAAGCGGGCCACGGCGGCCTCGGCGTCCAGGTGCAGCAGGTTGGCCACGGCCTTGATGTAGCCGATGGTGAACGGCCGCGAGGGCAGTTCGTCCAGGCGCATGTCCTCCAGCGCCTCGACATAGGCCTGGCGGATGCGGGTGGCGTCGGCCACGTCCTGCAAGGTCATGCCGTGGAACAGGCGAGCGGCGCGCAGGGCTTCGCCCAGGTCGACGCCGTGATCGACCGAAGGCTGACCGGCCGTCACGGCCCCAGCCTCGTCCCGGTCGCCCTCGGCGACCAGACTCAAATGACTCACCCTGCCCGTGTCGAGCGGCATGACGAACAGATCACCCCAGAAAATTCGCGTCGCACGAGAGTCCGACCGATCTTGCGCCGACTCTAGCCGGCCTTTGTTAACATTTGATTGTGGATATCAAAGTAAGTAGCCGGATTCAATGCACTAAACTTGGCCGCAGGGTTAACGCGCCCTCAGTCTAGACGGCGACATAGAGCTTCCTGGCCAAGGTTTCGATCTCGCCCCGCAAGGACCCGCCGGACCCTTTCAGCAGAGCTTCGACGTTGCGGCGGGCGGCCTCGCGGTCGCAGGACAGCACCATCTGCTTGACGGGACCGATGCCGGCCGGGGGCATCGACAGGCGGTCGAAACCCAAGGCCACCAAGGCGAAAGCCTCCAGCGGACGGCCCGCCATCTCGCCGCACACCGACACCGGCGTGCCGGTGTCCTCGCAGGCCTGCTGGATGGTCTTCAGCGCCCGCAGAGCCGCCGGCGACAGCGGGTCGTAGCGGTCCGACACCCGCGGATTGCCCCGGTCGGCGGCGAACAGGTACTGCATCAGGTCGTTGGTGCCGACCGAAACGAAGTCGGTCATCGGCAGCAACGCGTCCAAATGCCACAGAAGCGACGGAGCCTCGACCATCGCCCCGACGTCCAGGCGGGCCGGCGCGGGACGGCCGCGCTTGAGGGCCCAGGCCACTTCCTGGTCGACGAAGGCGCGGGCGGCGCGGAACTCGTCCACATTGGCCACCAGCGGGAACATGATCCGCAGCTCGCGGCCGGCGGCGGCCTTGATCAGGGCGCGGATCTGCAGACGCAGCAGGGCCGGACGGTCCAGCCCCATGCGCACGGCGCGCCAGCCCAGGGCCGGATTGTCCTCGCGCTCCAGCTCCATGTACGGCAGCAGCTTGTCGCCGCCGAGGTCGAGCGTGCGGAAGGTCACCGGCATGCCGTTGGCGGCCTCCAGCACCTTTTCGTAGAGCGACGTCTGGGCCTCCAGCCGCGGCATCTCCTCGGCGACCATGAACTGGAACTCGGTGCGGAACAGGCCGATGCCCTCCGCGCCCGTTTCGCCCAGGATGTCGAGATCGACGGCCAGGCCCGCGTTCATCAGCAGGGTGATCTTCGAGCCGTCGCGGGTGAAGGCCGGCGTGTCGCGCAGGCGGGCGAACTCGGCCTTGCGCTGGGCGCGGACCTCCATCCGGGCCTTGAGGGCCTTCACGACGTCGGGGCGCGGGCGCAGCCAGGCCTCGGCCGTCTCGGCGTCGACCACCACCGGGTCGCCCTCGCTGACCCGGTCGCGCAGGCCGGCCAGGCGGCCGACGCACGGGATGTCGAGCGCCCGGGCGACGATGCCGGCGTGGCTGGCGGCCGAGCCTTCTTCGAGCAGAATGCCCTTCAGTTTGGTGCGGTCGTATTCCAGCAGGTCGGCGGGACCCAGGTTCCGCGCGATCAGGATGGCGTCCTCGGGCAGCTGGCGCACGGCGTGGACATCGCCCGACAGGTGCCGCAGCAGCCGGTCGTTGAGGTCTTCCAGGTCGTGCAGCCGCTCGCGCAGATAGGGATCGCGGGCTTGGCCCAGGCGCGCGCGGTGCTCGGAGCGCACGCGCTCCACCGCGGCTTCCGCCGTCAGGCCGGAGCGCACGGCCTCTTGCAGCCCCCGGTTCCAGCCCCGGTCGTGGGCGAACAGGCGATAGGTGTCGAGCACCTCGTAGCTGGCGCCGACCAGGCCGTGCTGGCCGTCCAGCATCTCGTCGATCTGGGTCTGCAGGGCCTCGATGGCCCATTTCAGCCGGGCCTCCTCGGCCAGGGCGTCGTCCGACAGCAGTTGTTCAGGGGCCACCGGCTGCTCGTGCAGCACGGCGACGCCGTAAGCCAGGCCCTCGGCGAAGCGCGCGCCCTTCAGCCGCTCGGGCTTGTGCGGCGCCAGCTCGACGTCCTTGAGCTCGTCCGCGCCCAGGAGCTCGCTGGAGCTGACCATCTCGGCCAGCACCATGGCGATGATCTGCAGGTCCTCGACCTCTTCGTCCTCATAGACCCGCTCGGTGCGGTTCTGGACGACGAGCACGCCGATGGCCCGGCCGCCGCGCAGCAGCGGCACCGCCAGGAAGGCGTGGTAGGGATCTTCGCCCGTTTCCGGACGATAGGAGAACGACGGGTGGCTGGCGGCGTCCGACAGGTTCAGCGGCCGGCCCAGGCGCATGGTCTCGCCGACCAGGCCTTCGCCCGGCTTCATCCGCGTCACGTGGACGGCGTCGCGCGACAGGCCCTCTGTGGCGAAGAGCTCGAGATCCCCGGACGCGCGGCGCAGATAGATCGAGCAGACTTCCGCGACCATCGAGACGGCGATGGTGCGCACCACCATGTCGAGCTTGGCCTGGGCGGGTCCGCCGCCGGCCATGGCCTCGCGGATCTGGCGAAGCAGGCTTCTGGGTCCTCGAACGGCGATGCCGGGGCCTGCCATGTCGCCTGTCGTGCGCTCCCTTGGTTCCGACGCGTCGAAGCACGTCGTCCTGTCATGCGCGCTATAGCAGATTTCGCGCGCCGCACAGTGAGCGCGGTGTTTTTCCTCGACCCTTAAGCGCAAAAAACGCCGCCCCTCCGGAAAGGGGCGGCGTCTTGCCTAGCTTGTCAGCGGCCAAGCTTTAGCGGCGCTGACCGTAATAGTCGTAGCGGCTGTCGTAGCGATCGCGATGGTCGCGACGGTCGTAGCGGTCGTTATAGCCGTAGCGGGTGTCGCTGTAGTAAGGGCGACGCTCGTCATAGCGGCTGCTGTAGCGGTGATGACGCTTGTCCTTGGCGGTGGCCGCGCCGATGGCGCCGCCGGCCAGGGCGCCGACCGCGATCGCGCCGCCGTCGCCGTCGCCCAGCATGGCGCCGGCCGCGCCGCCCAGGACCGCGCCCAGGATCGCGCGCTCGGTCTTGTTGCTCTTGCCGCGATCGCCGGCGAAGGCGGCCGTGGCGGGCAGGACCAGCGCGCCGGCGATGGCGGTGCTGATGGCGATCTTGCTGAACTTACCGAAGGTCTTCATGGCAGTGCTCCTTGTTCCAGAAGCGTCGCCAAACCCGGAGGCGGCGCTGTTGAGGACGTTTATGAGCCTTGCCGTTTGAACCCGACCTGAACGCGCCTGTTCATGTTGGTGTCAGGTTTGGGTCCGCCTTTCTGAACCACTTTTCCCCGTAAAATCCCCGCGAAAGCGGGGACCCAGGTGTTTTATCGTCGAGCGCCACGGGTTTCAGAAAAAGCCTGGGTCCCCGCTTTCGCGGGGATTTTACGGTGAGGGGTAGGCTATTCCCCCGCGTGCGCCGCCCCGGGCCGATGCAGACGCACCGACCACAGCACGCCCGCCAGCATCAGCACGATGGCCGACCATTCCAGCACGTGCGGCCAGCGGCCCTCGTGCAGGAAGCCGTAGAGCAGGGCGAACAAGGTCTCGAACACGATCAGTTGGCCCGACAGCGACAGCGGCAGCAGGCGGCTGGCCCCGTTCCACAGGCCGTTGCCGATCACCGAGGCCCCGATGGCGACGGCGAAGCTGACCATCCAGAACCAGCCCCAGGCGGCGGGCGCATGCACCTTGCCGCCCATCAGGAAGGCCGGAACCACCAGCACCAGCGACAACAGCCCCGTGACCAGGCCCGTCAGCAGCGACCACTCGTGGCTGCTGAACTTCGGCGTCGCGGCCAGGCGACGGGCGTTCCAGACGGCGTAGGCGGTCCACACCGCCAGGGCCAGGGTCGCGCCCAGCACGCCGAGGATCAGCTTGCCGACCGGAACCTCCGACGGCGTCGTGAACACCGCCACATTGATGCAGACCCCGCCGGCGATGATCAGGGCCAGCGGCGCGGCCAGGGCGCGCAGCGGGGCCCCCTCGCCTTTCCGGGCGCCGGCCAGGGTGATGGTCACGGGCAACAGGCCGATGATCAGCGAGGCCAGGGCAACCCCCGCCGTCTGCACCGCCACCGACAGGCCCACATAGTAGACGAGGTTGCCCAGCAGGCTCAGCCCGGCGAGATCCCGCCAGTCGCGGCGGTCCATCCGCGCCATCACCGACCTCCAGCTCGGGGCCAGCAGCACGGCGGCGGCCAGGCCGTAGGCGATGTAGCGTCCGGCGGTCATCTGCAGCGGCGTGAACGCCTCCAGCAGCTTCGGCGCCAGGAACACCCCGCCCCAAAGCGCGCCGGCGATGAGACCGTAGAGAAGACCGAGCAGAAGGTTCCGGGGACTGATCATGTCCCCGGACCTAGCAGGCGCGCGATCCCCTGGCTTTGGCGAAAGCTCCCGAAGACCGGGCGAAGGCTCCCGCCTCAGCCGGCCAGGGCGTTGGCCCGGGCGATCGCGCCCAGCACGTGGGCGCTGGGCTTGGGCGTTCGCGCGAAGGTCTTCCGGTCGACGGCGACCAGGCCGAACTTCTGGGCGTAGCCCTGGTACCATTCGAAATTGTCGAGCAGGGACCAGTGGATGTAGCCCAGCACCGGAACGCCCTCGTCGATCGCCTGCTTCAGGCTGGCCAGGGCCGGCGGGATGAAGGCCGCGCGCAGGCGGTCGTCCTGGGTGCTCAGCCCGTGCTCGGTGACCAGGATCGGCCGTTTGGTCGCCTCGTGGACGTAGCGCACCGAACCGCCCAGCGAGGCCGGATAGATCTCGGTGTGCATGTCGCTCTGCGGCGCGTCGTGCGGCGGCGGCAGGGTTCCGTTTTCGTCGATCTGGGTGCGGACATAGTTCTGCACGCCCACGAAATCGTCGTCGCGCGCCGCCTCCAGCCAGACGCCGTAGGCCGCCGCCCGCTTGGCGTCGCGCTTGCTATTCGGACCCACCGCCTGGTCGTCGGCCACCGACAGGCTCATCCCCACCGGCAGGTCGCCGCGCACGGCCTTGATCGCCGCCCTGCCCTGGCGATGGGCGGCCACGAGGTTGGGGACCATCGGCGCGAACTCCTCGGCCCGGAACATGAAGCCGCCGGGGAAGCTCGCCGCGCCCGCCGCCTTGGCCGCCGCCGCGCGGTTGGCCGCCTTCTGGTCGTAGGCCTTGGCCGGGATCGGCGTCCACAGCAGCAGGGCGGGCAGGTTCGGCTCGTTCAAGGTCACGGCGTAGCCGATCTCTCCGCCCAGATGGCGCATGGCCCGGTCGCAGAAGGCCGCGAACAGGGCCGCCGAGTCGGCGCTGGTCCAGCCGCCCGCCGCCGTGAACCAGCGCGGGCACGAGAAGTGGTTGAAGGTCACCACCGGCGTCAGGCCCCGCGCGCGGCAGCCCTCGATCATCGCCTTGTAGTGGTCGAGCATGGCGATCGAGACCAGGCCCCGCTCCGGCTCGATCCGGCTCCATTCCAGCGAGAAGCGGTAGGTGTTCAGCCCCAGGGCCTTCACCAGGTCGAGATCTCGCGGCCACAGCGCGAAGCTGTTGACCGCATCGCCCGACGGCTCGGCGAAGCCGCGCGGCTCGACGTTCTCCATCAGCCAGAAGTCGCTGGCGACGTTGTTTCCCTCGATCTGGTGGCCGGCCGTCGAGGCGCCCCACAGGAAGCGGTCGGGGAACTTGGGCGAGGCCGCCAGGGCCTTGCCGGCCGGCAGGGCGGCCAGGGCCGCGGCCTGCAGCATCAGGGTGCGACGATCCACGATTTCCTCTCCCATGTTTTTCCAACATGGGCGGCGGTCGAGGCTTCGGATCCAAGTCGATAGGCTGTGGCGAGCGATAGATTTACCGCTACCATCGCCCCTTTCGCCAGGCGGCCGGCGTGACGCCCAGCACCGCCTTCATCCGCCGCGTCAGGGTGCTCTGGTCGCCGTGACCGGTGCGGACGGCGATCTCGGCGATGGAAAGCGCCGGGTCGTCGAGCAGGCGCTGGGCGGCCCGCAGCCGCGCGTCGGTCAGGGCCGCGTGCGGGGTCGCGCCGTAGGCGGCGGCGAAGCGGTCGAAGAAGCGGCTCTGGCTCATGCCGGCCTCTGCCGCCAGGTCGCGGACGGTCAGCGGCTGGTGGTAGCGGGCCTCGATCATCGCCGCGGCGCGGGCCAGGCGCGGATCGACGGCGATCGGGCCGCTCGACAGGCCGCGCAGCAGGAGCGGCGTCCACAGCCCCGCGACGCCGTCGTCGATCCCGCCCGGCGCCTCGCCCGACAGAAACGACAGCAGGCCGCGCACCGGGCTGGTGACGCAGGCGAACGGCTTTTCGCGCAGGCGCTCGAACGGCGCCATCAGGGAGGACCCGATGTCGGCCACCACGAACAGGTTCTCGCCGTCGGCGGCGCAGACGTGGCGCGTGCCCGGCGGAATCACCGCCGCGCTGCCAGGATCGACCCGGCCGCCCCGGCCGTCGATCTCGATCTCCAGCACGCCGCGACGCGGCAGCACGATCTGGTCGAAGTCGTGGGCGTGCGAGATGGCCTCGACGCTGTAGCGGCGAAAGGACAGCTCGGCGGGGGCGGTCAGGTCGTGGCCCATGGTGATGTTGTAGCGCCGGGAACGGATGCGTCCCACCCGCCGCATCGACAAAAATCCCGCCTCCCTAGGCCTCGTGCCTAGGGCCCATGGCCGCGCCAGGCTGTGCGCCACAGGACGCTCTCCGCCAATGTGGCCGCCAAGGACACGGAACTCAGGAACAACGGAAGCATGGATCCTGGGCACAGGGCCCAGGAAAGCAAAGGAGGGCGTCAGCCGTGACCCGGCAGGGCCAGGGGCTCCTCGGCGTCCATGACCAGGCGGCGGGCCTGCTCCAGGGCCGCGTCGATGTCGCTCTCGATGAACTCGACCTGCAGGTCAGTCAGCGGGTGCGGCGCGGCGACGACGTCGCGCAGATAGTCGCGCTTTTCCGGCTCGGTCATGGTCCACCAGCCGACGGTGTGGCCTTCCTCGATCACGGCGTCGCCCATGGCCAGCAGGTCGTCGGTGTCGAAGATCGGCTGGCCGGGCTTTTCAGGGAACCACTGGCCATCGTCCGGCAGGGCCTGGTCCAGCTGGCGCAGCAGCGCCGCCAGCCACGGGCTGACCAGCAGCGGCTTTTCGTAGCCGTCGCCGAACTTGGCGCGCAGCAGCAGATCGTAGAGCAGCTCGAGGCCGGCGTCGCCGTGGAAGGTGACGGTCTTGGCGGCGGGGTCGAACTTGAAGACGTCGGACATGGGACTCTCGAAGGCTACCTGATCCTCATAACGTCCGAAGACGACGTTTTGTAGAAGGTCAGGTCGTCGGTTTGCCAGGTTCGAAGCTGACGCTGGCCTTCAGGCATCGCAACAGCCCGCCGGTCCCCAGAATAGGATTGATGGCGAAGTCGAGCTGATCGCCAGCCGCGTCGATCGTCAGCCGCTCCACGATAGCGCCGGCGTGGTCGGTATCTTCGAGATCGATTTTAACGAGGCCATCCAGGCGGAACGTCGCAACGAAGTGCTTTTCGAGCTCGAAATAGCCGCGGGCGTCGACGCGATCGGTCATACTCCAGCCGTGCATGACCAGCACGGCCTCGGTGGGGAAGTCGATCTTCAGCGACAGAACGTAACCGTCGTGGAAGCCGGGCGCCCGGCCAAACCAGTCGACGAGGTCCTGGAAGCCGTCGATGCGTCTCCAGGCCCCGTCCATGGGTATCTTACAGCTGGTCCAGGCCGTACACGGCGTGCAGGGCGCGGACGGCCAGCTCGGTGTAGGCCGCGTCGATCAGGACCGAGATCTTGATCTCCGAGGTCGAGATGACCTGGATGTTGATGTTCTTCTCGGCCAGGGCCGCGAACATCGACTGGGCGACGCCGGCGTGCGAACGCATGCCCACGCCGATCACCGACACCTTGGCGACGTCCTCGTTGACGGCCACGTCCTCGAAACCGATCTCGACCTGGGCGGCGCGGACGATCTCGACGGCGCGGGCGGCGTCACGCTTGCCGACGGTGAACTCCATGTTGGCGGTGTCGGCGCTGCGGGCGCGCGACTGCACGATCATGTCGACGTTCACATTGGCGTCGGCCAGACGACCGAAGATCTGCGAGGACACGCCCGGATGGTCGGGCAGGCCCAGCAGGGTGATCTTGGCTTCGTCGCGGCTGTAGGCGACGCCCGAGACGATGCGCTTTTCCATGATTTCTTCCTCGTCGCAGACGATCGTACCTTGGCCCGGGGCTTCGCCCGGCTCGACGAAACTCGACAGCACCCGCACCGGGACGCGATGGGCCATGGCCATCTCGACCGAACGGGTCTGCAGCACCTTGGCCCCCAGCGAGGCCATTTCCAGCATCTCTTCGTAGCTGATCTTGGCCAGGCGCTTGGCCTTGCTCTCGATCCGCGGGTCGGTGGTGTAGACACCATCGACGTCGGTGTAGATGTCGCAGGCGCCCTTCACCGCGGCGGCGATGGCCACGGCGCTGGTGTCCGAACCGCCACGGCCCAGCGTGGTGATGCGCTGCTTGCTGGTCACGCCCTGGAAGCCGGCGATGACGGCGATCTCGCCGGCCTCGAAGCAGGCTTCCAGATTGGCCGGCGGAATGTCCTCGATGCGGGCGCTGCCGTGCGCCTCGTTGGTGAGGATCGGCACCTGCCAGCCCAGGAACGAGCGGGCCTTGTGGCCCATGTTGCGCAGGGTCATGGCCAGCAGGCCGGCGGTCACCTGCTCGCCCGACGCCACGACGGCGTCGTACTCGTCGTCAGACGCGGGAAGGCCCGCGGCGGCGCGGCCGGCTCCGTCCGTCCAGGCGACCAGCTCGTTGGTCTTGCCCGACATGGCGGAAACGACGACGGCGACCTGCTTGCCCGTGGCGACTTCCGCGGCGACCAGGCGCGCCACCCGGCGGATGCGCTCCAGGTCGGCCACCGAGGTGCCGCCGAACTTCATCACCAGACGTGACACGTCTCTAAATCCTCGAACCAAAGCGGTTTTTTCTTGCGCCTTCGCGGCCGGAACCCGTCCTTCCGCGCAAGCCCGCGCCTTCTAGCGGGGCCTTGGCGCAACGGCAATGTCGCGGATGTGTCTTTTTTCTCGGGATGGGGCGAGGATTTGACGCAGGGCGCAACCTGACTGACTATCTACCTGTCCACAGACGATCGGAAAGCGCCATGTCGCCCGAGGTCGAACGCCTGCTGGCCGGCCAGACCACCGTCGCCGGCAAGATCCGCGCCCTGGCCGCCGCCGGCTACAAGCGCGCCGACATCGCCCGCATCCTTGGCAAGCGCTACCAGCATGTGCGGAACGTGCTCGAGGAGGCCCGTCCGGCTGAGACGGTCGCGCCGATAGGAATGGCCGAAGGCGACGCCGGAGCCTTTGTCCACGATCGGCCGAAGAGCTACCGATTGGAACTCAGGAACGGATCGCTGACGCTTCCACCCGAGGTGCTCGCGGCGCTCGGCGCTGGAGCGAACGGCGTGATCATCGCCGAGCTGGATGGTGAGTTCTTCAAGCTCATCAGCCTTCCGGAGTCCGTGCGTCGTCTGCAGAACTGGGTGGCGAGCTTCGCTATCCCCTCCGACAAACTGGCGTCCGATGAGTTGATCGAAGATCGCCGCCGAGAGGCCGCTCAGGAGGAAGAGGAAGCCCGGGCCTGGGAGGCTCAACGCCGCCATGACGACTGAATTCATCATGGATTGCTCCGCCGTCCTGGCGATCCTGTTTGGCGAATCCGGCCAGGATCGCGCCGCCGCGGCGCTCAAGGACGCCCGGATATCCACCGTCAACCTGGCTGAAGTGGTCACTAAGCTGATCGAGCGCGGCGCAACGCCTTCGGACGTCGAAGGCCGCCTCTCGACGCTGGCGCTGAACATCGCTGACTTCGATGGCGACCTCGCCATCCAGGCCGGCCTTCTGCGCACCGCCACCCGCCACAAGGGCCTGTCGCTCGGCGACCGCGCCTGCCTCGCCCTGGCCATGCGGGAGGGCCTCCCCGTCATGACCGCCGATCGGGCCTGGAGCGATCTGGACCTGCCGGTCGAAGTCGTGCTCATACGCTGACCATGACTCAGAGCGCCCCGAATACGCCCAACTGGAGCATCGACCCCGCCGACGTGGCGCGGTTCTCGGCCATCGCCGCCGAGTGGTGGGACCCGAAGGGCAAGTTCGCGCCGCTGCATGTGTTCAACCCTTGCCGGCTGGGCTTCATCCGGGAACAGGCGCTGGAGCGCTTCGGCCGCGACGGCAACGAGCGCGCACCGTTCGAGGGCCTCAGCTTGATCGACATTGGCTGCGGCGGCGGCCTGCTGAGCGAGCCGATGGCCCGCCTGGGCTTTTCCGTCACCGCCATCGACGCCTCGGAAAACAACATCAAAACCGCCGCGGCCCACGCCGCCGAGCAGGGCCTGTCCATCGGCTATCGCCCGGCCACCGCCGAACAGCTGGTCGCCGAGGGCGCGGGGCCGTTCGACGTGGTGCTGACCATGGAGGTCATCGAGCACGTGGCCGATCCGGGCGCCTTCCTGCGCACCTGCGCCCAGCTGCTCAAGCCCGGCGGCCTGATGATCGTCGCCACCCTGAACCGCACGCTCAAGGCCCTCGCCCTGGCCAAGATCGGCGCCGAATACGTGCTGCGCTGGGTGCCGCCCGGCACCCACGAATGGAAGCAGTTCCTCAAGCCCGAGGAGCTGCGCGCCTTCCTGGCCGGCGAGCCGGTCGAGATGCACGGCCCGTTCGGCGTCGCCTACAACCCGCTGACCGGCCGCTGGAGCCGCTCCACCGACGTCGACATCAACTACATGATGACGGTCACCAAGCCGGCGGCGTGACGTCGAACGGGGTTCGCGGTATGTTTTCTACCGCTATGACCAAGGTTGAGACCATCGAGATCGAAACCCAGGTCGCGGATCACGTCCGCGAACTGGCCCGCCAACGCGGGAGCAGCCTGTCCGAGGCGATCGACATCGCCGTGCGCGCGACGCTGGAACGCGACCGGCAGCGGCAGACCGACATCGATCTCGACGAGGTCGCCGCCATCGCGGCTCGCTTCCAGGCGCTCCCGGAACTGGCCCCGATGCCGTCCGACGCCGAATTCTACGACGCCGACGGCCTGCCCCGTTGATCGTCGTCGATGCTTCGGCAGTCGTCGCGATCCTGCTCGGCGAGCCCGAAGCCGCCGATTTCACCGCAAGGCTTCGCGATGAGCCCAGCCAACGTGTGATATCGAGCGTCAACTACTGGGAGATCCTGGCCCGCGCCGAAGTGGCCAAGGGCGAGATCGGGCGGCTAGAGGCGGAAAGCCTCCTGCAGGCGCTTCGGATAGAAGTATTACCGGTGGACGCCGCCCTGACCCGCCTCGCTATCGAGGCCTTCGTGCGTTTCGGTCGACGTACGCCCGCAAAGTTGAACCTCGGCGACTGCTTCGCCTACGCCCTGGCCCGTACCCACGGCGACGGCGCCCTGCTCTACAAGGGCGACGACTTCACCCGCACCGACCTACGCTCAGCCCTGAAAGAGGCTTGACGCCGCGAGGCCGCGCGCCAACCTCCGGCTGTAGCTTTGGAGTTCTCCCCATGCCCGCCCTGCTGCTCGCCCTCGCCGCCGCCCTGCCTTCGCTGGCCGGGGATTTCGACGGCGACGGCAAGGCCGACCAGGCCCGGCTGGAGCCCCGCGGCGGGGCCCATGTGCTGGTGGTCGAGCGCGGCGCCGCGCCGGGCAAGCCCGAGACCGTCACCCTTGTCGCCGATACGGCCAATTTCTTCATCGCCGCCCAGCCGGCCGGGACCTATCCGACCACCTGCGCCAAGGACGTCGGCGCGCCCTGCGCCGCCGACGAGCCGCGCCAGGTCGAACTGAAGGCCCCGACCCTGTCGTTCGGAACCGAGGAAGCGTCCATGGCCGTGGCGGTCTGGACCGGCGAGCGCTTCGCCATCACCTGGCTGATCGACTGATCCCAGTCCTTTTTCGAGACCTTTTCCGGGAACCTTGACCTTCGCTGCGGCTTATTTCGCCGCAGGGACTTGGAACCTGGATCGGCGCCTCTCGTGGGGCGGAGCGCCCGATCCGTTCGTCGGAACGGAGACTTCCCCATGACCTCCCGTCGTCTGGCCTGGCTGATGGCCGGCGCCGTCGCCATCACCTCGGCCGCGCCCGCCATGGCGCAGTACGAAACTCAGAGCGATAGCGCCTACCAGCAGCAATTGCAGACCTATCAGCAGCAGCGCTCGTCCTACGAGGCCCGCCGCGCGGACTACGACAGCCGCCAGGCCCAGTACGACGCCGACCGGGCCGCCTATGAGCGCGCCCGCGACGACTACGACCGCCGCTATGGCCGCGGGGCCTATGATCGCCGCTATCCCAGCGAAGCCAGCCGCTGGCGCACGCCGGCCTACCCCACCAGCGGCGACTACTACGCCGAACAGCGCCAGTTCGAGGCCGACCGCGCCGCCTACCAGCGCACGCGCGACGCCTATGACCGTCGCAACGGCCGCGGCGCCTATGATCGCCGCTACCCCGACGAAGCCCGTCGCTACGCCACCAGCGGCCAGAACTACGACTCGAGGGATGTCGCCGACTACGACGCCCAGCGCCGCCAGTGGGAGAGCGACCGCGCCAGCTATGAGCGGGCCCGCGACGACTACGACCGCCGGTACGGCCGCGGGTCCTATGACCGGCGCTATCCGGACGCGGGCGACCGCTACGAGACCGACCCCTACGCGAACAATCCGCCGCCGCCCATCTATGGCGACAACACCAGGCCCTCGGGCGGAAGCTACAGCGATCCGTGCCGTGACGACGCCAAGCGCAACGCCACCGCTGGCGGGGTGATCGGCGCCCTGGCCGGGGCGGTGATCGGCTCCAACGTCGCCGCTCGCAACGCCAAGACCGAAGGCGCGGTGCTGGGGGCCGTGGTCGGCGCCGGCGCGGGCGCGGTCATCGGCAACTCGGCCGCCAAGGCCCGCTGCGACAGCCGCGGCCAGTACTGGTCCTACGACGACACCGTGCCCTATCGCGAAAGCGCCGACTATCGCGACCGGGCCGGCGGCTATTCGGAATGGAACCGCTACAACGAACGCAAGTGCCGCCTCGTGCAGGCCCCGACCGAGTACCAGGGCCGCACCGAAAGCCGCTACGTCCGCGTCTGTCCCGACAGCGACGGCCGCTATCGCGTCGACGGCTGATCCACACCTGAGTTCCCGCGTCGGGCTCTCGACATAGAACCGACGCGGAGCTTCGGCGTTATCCCCCGCAAGGGACATAGAACAACACTCTCAACGGAGGTCGCCATGCGCGCCCAAATGAAAACCCTGATCGTCGCGGTGAGCCTGGCCTTCACCGCCTCCACCGTCGCGGTCACCGTCGCCGAGGCCCAGCAACGCCGCGAGCGCGTGCTGGTCTGCAAGAGCACCAAGAAGTCGCGCAACAAGGGCACCGTGATCGGCGGCCTCAGCGGCGGCGCGCTCGGCGCGGCCGTGGCCGGCAACGGCGCCAAGACCGAGGGCGCGATCCTCGGCGGCGTGGTCGGCGCGGTCGCCGGCAACCAGATCGCCAAGCACAATTCCAAGAAGAACTGCCACTACGAGTATCGCTACCGCTAAGCCGGAAGCGACGAGCGGCGGCAAGCCGCTTCGAAAGGTCGAGGGGCCCGTTCGTAAGGACGGGCCCTTTTTCGTTTCCCTTCGCCTCCCAGCGCGTTGGAGCACGATGGCGCTAGACCCCTACATCCTGTTTCTCCTCGGCGTCGGCGTGATCGTGCTGCTGGTCGCCTGGCTGCCGATGGCGCTGCGCAACCTGCCCCTGTCGCTGGCCATCCTCTGCGTCGCCATCGGCGTCGTGGTGTTCCACGCCGGCGGCCTGCCGTTCCGACCCGATCCCCTGCGCTTCTCCACCCTGACCGAGCGGCTGACCGAACTGGTCGTGCTGGTCTCGCTGATGGGCGCGGGGCTGAAGATCGACCGCCGCCTCGGCTGGAAGGCATGGAGCTCGTCCTGGCGGCTGATCGCCGTCACCATGCCCCTGACCATCGCCGGGGTGACGCTGATCGGCGTCTACGGCCTGGGGCTGGGCCTGGCCTCCGCTCTGCTGCTCGGCGCGGCCCTGGCCCCGACCGACCCGGTGCTGGCCTCCGACGTCCAGGTCGGGCCGCCGCGTTCGGGCGAGGACGGCGAGGCGCGCTTCGCCCTGACCTCCGAGGCGGGGCTCAACGACGGCTTCGCCTTTCCGTTCGTGCACCTGGCCGTGGCCGCGGCGGCCGGCGGCGGCCTTCTGTCCGCCGAGCGCCTGGGCCACTGGCTGGCCATCGACGTCGCCTGGCGGATCGCGGCCGGGATCGCCGTGGGCTGGGCGGTCGGTAAGGCCCTCGGCTGGATCACCTTCAAGGCCCCCCGCGCGCGCCTTTCCGGCACAGGCGACGGCCTGGTGGCGCTGGGGGCGACCCTGTTCGCCTACGCCGTGGCCGAGGCGGCGCACGGCTACGGCTTCCTCGCCGTATTCATCGCCGCCCTGGCGCTGCGGGCCACCGAGCGCGACCACGAATTCCACGAGGCCATGCACGACTTCGCCGAACAGGTGGAGCGCCTGCTGATGATGCTGGTCCTGGTCATGCTGGGCGGCGCGATCGGCGGCGGGCTGCTGGCGCCCCTGACCTGGAAGGATGCGGGCCTGGGCCTGGCGCTGCTGCTTGTCGTGCGGCCGCTCGCCGGCTGGATCGGCCTGCTGTGGGCGCCGCACTCGCGCCGCGAGCGGGCGATCGTCTCGTTCTTCGGGATCCGCGGGATCGGCTCGTTCTACTATCTGGCCTGGGCCCTCAACCACGGACCGTTCGACAACTGGTCGCGGCTCTGGGCGATCACCGGCTTCGTGGTCCTGGGCTCGATCCTGATCCATGGCGCGACCGCGACGCCGCTGATGCGCCGCATCGACGACTGGCGGCGCGGCGCCGGCCTCATGAGCCCCAGGGAGCGCGGCGAGCCTAGTTGACCTGCGTCTTCTTCGGCGGGGCCGGCGGCAGGGCCGCGATTTTCACGCCGTCCTCCAGCAGGGCCTTCACCTCCTTGGGCGAGGCCTCGCCATAGATGCCGCGCTCCTCGGACTTGCCCTCGTGGATATCGCGGGCCTCCTTGGCGAAGCGGTCGCCCACATAGTCGAAGTTCTCCTCGACCTCGCGGCGGACCTCGCTCATGGCGGTCATCATCATCTCGCGCATCTTCGCATCCGGCTCTGGCGAGGATCGCTGAGCCTTCGTGCCGGCGACGGCGGGGGCCATGATCTGCTTGCGCACGGCGGTCGAGCCGCACACCGGACACTCGACGAGGCCGCGGGCGGCCTGGTCGTCATAGTCGCCCGACGAGCCGAACCAGCCTTCGAACTCATGTTCGTGATCGCAGGCGAGGGCGTACTTGATCATGACGTCAGTATGGGCTCACGGCCCGACGAAGTCGCGGGCGTTGGTCAGGACCGGGATGGCCGCGCGCGCCTTGTCGGCGGCCGCCAGGTCGAGATCGGCGATCAGCACGCCCGGCTCGTCATGGTCAAGTTTGCCGATCACCTCGCCCCAAGGGCCGATGGCGATCGAGCGGCCCCAGGTGCCGCGCCCATCCTCGTGGAAACCGCCCTGGGCGGCGGCGATGACGAACGAGCCGGTCTCGATGGCCCGGGCCCGCAGCAGGATGTCCCAGTGCGCCTCGCCGGTCGGGCGGGTGAAGGCGGCGGGCGCCGTGATCACCTTGGCCCCCGCCAGGGCCAGAGCCCGGTGCAGGGCCGGAAAGCGCATGTCGTAGCAGATGGTCAGGCCGGTCGGGCCCAGGGGCGTGTCGACCACCACCGCCCGCTCTCCGGGGGTGTAGACGGCAGACTCCCTGGCCGTCTCTCCAGTCGGCAACTGTACGTCGAACATGTGCAGCTTGTCGTAGGTCGCGACGATCGCGCCCGAAGGATCGATCACGGCCTGCCTGTTGGCGGCTTTGCCGTCCTCGCGAAGCACCAGGGCCGAGCCGACGTCGATCCAGACGCCGTATTCCCGCGCCAGGGCCTGCAGGCCGCGCACCACCACGTCGTCCTCCAGCGGGACGAGGGTCGGCAGCAGCTTCTCCTTGTCCTTCTGCAGCACGTTGACGCCCTCGGGCGTCAGGATGAACGCAGCGCCCGCCTCGGCCGCCTGCCGCACCAGCGGCGCGACATGCTCGAGCGCGGCGGCCTGGGTGGCCGGCGTACGCGTCTGGACGAGGCCGACCCGGACCGTGGTCATGCGGCCAGCAGCGGGTCGAGCTTGCCCTCGCGCTCCAGCGCCATCATGTCGTCGCAGCCGCCGATGTGCTGCTCGCCGACGAAGATCTGCGGGAAGGTGGCGCGGCCCGAGCGGTCGATCATCTCCTGGCGCAGCTTGGGATCCATGCCCGCCTCGATCTCGGAGAAGTCGGCGCCCTTGTCGTTGAGCAGCTTCAGGGCGCGGGCGCAGTAGCCGCAGAAGGGACGGGTGTAGATGGTGACCTTGGCCATGTCGGTTCCAAAAGCTCGGATTCCAGCCCTCATATAGGACGGGTTCGCATTTCTGTAACGCGCGCGACGACAGTCAGGTCGACAGCCGAGGCCCCGGCCGCCAGCAGCGCCCGCGCGCAGCCCTCGGCGGTGGCTCCCGTGGTCAGCACGTCGTCGACCAGCAGCACCCGTTTTCCCTCGACCAGGGGCCGCTTGCGATCGGGCACGGCGAAGGCGGCGGCGACGTTGCGGCGGCGGCCGTCGGCCGACTTGCCGCCCTGGCTGGCGGTGTCGCGCCGGCGCACCAGGGCGTCGGCCAGATAGGGCCGCCCCGCCGTCCGGGCCAGGGGCCGGGCGATCTCGGCGGCCTGGTTGTAGCGGCGGCGCAGAAGCCTCGCGCGATGCATCGGCACGGGAACCACCGCATCGGCCTCGTCCAGCAGGTCGGGCGCGGCGCGCGAAATCCAGCGGGCGAACAGGCCCGACAGGTCCGTGCGGTCGGCGTGCTTCAGCTTCAGGATCAAGTCCCGCGAGTGCTCGTCATAGAGGCAGGCGGCCCTCGCCCGCGCGAAGGTTCGGGGCCTCGCCAGGCACAGGGCGCACAGCGGCTCGCCCTGGTCGAACGGGAACGGCGCCCCGCAACCGTCGCAGACCGGCCCGTCCAGAAAGACGATGCGGCTCCAGGCCCCGGCCGACAGTCCGGAGGTCAAGGCCGGCTCGCCGTCGAAGGCGCGCGGCGGCAGGATCAGGTCAAGCAAGCCCCTTCCGATACCGGTCAGGCGCGGGCCGGGTTTCCATTGCGCAAGGAAATCGCCATGTTCCGCCCGCATGACCAGTTCGCCCCTCCTCTTCGACCGCGACCTTCTCCGAGCCCGCCTCGACCGCGCCGCGCCCCACTTCGGCCAGGCCGGCTTCCTGAAGGCGCGCGCCGCCGGTGACGCGGTCATGCGGCTGGAGGCGATCCTGCGGGAGTTTCCGGTCGCCGTCGATCTCGGAAGCCGAAACGGCGCTTTCCGCCAGGCCCTGTCGGAAAGCGATGCGGCGGCCAAGATCGGCCTGCTGATCGACACCGATCTTTCGGCCCGCATGCTGGCCGGTCGCGGCGGCCCGACCGTGGTCGCCGACGAGGAGCGCCTGCCGTTCGGCGACGAGACGCTGGATCTGGTGGTCTCGACCCTGGCTCTGCACTGGACCAACGACCTGGTCGGCGCCCTGATCCAGATCCGCCGCGCCCTGCGGCCCGACGGCCTCTTCATCGGCGCCCTGTTCGGCGGGGCCACCCTGACCGAACTGCGCCAGTCGCTGATGGCCGCCGAGGACGAGATCGCCGGCGGCGTCTCGATGCGCGTCTCGCCCTTCGCCGACACGGTCGACGCGGCGGGCCTGCTGCAACGGGCGGGCTTCACCCTGCCGGTGGCCGACGTCGACCGGGTCAAGGTCCGCTACGGCCACCCGATCGCCCTGCTTCAGGACCTGCGCCGCATGGGCGAGACCAGCGTGCTGCTCGACCGCTCGCGCAAGCCCCTGAGCCGCAAGGTGCTGTTCCGCGCCCTGGAGATCTACCAGCAGCGCTTCGCCGAGGCCGACGGCCGCGTGCCGGCGACCTTCGAGATCGTCACGGCGACGGGCTGGGCGCCGCATGCGAGCCAGCAGAAACCCCTGCGCCCCGGCTCGGCCAAGATGCGGCTGGCCGATGCGCTGGGGGTCAAGGAGCAACCGGCCGGGGACAAGGCGGGCTGACGGCGAAGACCCCCTCCGGCCCTCCGGGCCACCTCCCCCAGAGGGGGAGGATCTAGCTCAGTAGATGCTCCCCCTCTGGGGGAGCTGTCGCGGAGCGACTGAGGGGGTCTCCCCCGAACCTCAACTCACCAGCCAGGTCGCCGCCGCGCGGGCCTTGGCGTCCTTGGCCGGCGCCACCACCACCGCGCCGTCGCGGTGCATCAGATAGCCGCCCTTGCGCGCCCTGAACGAGACGCCCTTGCCGGCCAGGCCCGTCACCCGAACGAAGTCCGCCGCGCGATCGGCGAGAGGGTCGGGCTGGGCGGCCACGACCTTGTCGCCCTCGATCCGCAGGCCATGACCCGGTCGCAGGATCGGCTCCAGCGTCACCTGGCCGTGCGGCCCCGCCTTCTGCCGCAACTGGGTCGTCGCCAGCGCCCCCTCGCCCACGCTCACCACATCGCCCTCGACGCGCAGGAACGCCCCCGGCCGATCGACCGGCGAGAAGCGGTCCGGGATTTCCCCCGCCCCGGCCGGCACGCCAAAGTCCGGGGTCCCGTCGGGCTTGTAGTAGAGCCGCTGCACGCGTGTGTGGCGGTTGGGGTCGAACAGGGGGTTGCCCTTGATGGCCTTGTAGTCGCGGCCATGGAACACCAGGACGTCGCGGCCCTGCTCGTCCACCGTGAACGAGTTGTGGCCAGGCCCCCAGACGCGGGTTTCCTCCGACGAGACGAACACGGGGACCGGCGACTTGCTCCACGACGCCTCGGCCATCAGGTCGGCGTCCGCGTCGGCGGTCAGCAGGCCCAGGCAGTAGCGGTCGTCGGTGGCGCTGGCCGAATAGGCGATGAACACGCGGCCGTTGCGGATCAGGGCGGCGGGCGCCTCGGCCACCTTGTAGCCCCGGGTCTCCCAGTCCAGCGTCGGCACGGTCAGGCGCACCGGCGGCCGGGCCAGGGTCAGGGGCGTGGCCAGCGGGGCCAGGTAGAGGTTGCTGTTGGTCTTGATGCCCGGTTCGGTCTGCGCCCAGCAGATGTAGCGCACGCCCTTGTGGCTGAAGACCGTGGAGTCGAGCGTGAAGGTGTCCCACGGGGTCTGCAACTGGCCCAGCAGGCTCCAGCGGCCCGACAGGGCGTCGCGGTCCTGGCAGCGCAGGACATAGGTGCGGATGTGGAACGGCTCGCCCGCGTCGCCGGCCGCGAAGTACATGTGCCAGGCGCCGTCGAGCCAGTGCAGTTCGGGCGCCCAGATATAGCCGCCCAGCTTGCCTTCCTTGGGCCTGCGCCAGATCACCGCCTCTTGCGCCGTGGCCAGCCCCGCCAGGGTGCGCGACCGGCGGATGATCAGCCGATCGTACTCGGGCACCGACCCGGTCAGGTAGTAGAAGCCGTCGGTGTGCTTGAAGACCTGGGCGTCGGCCCGCTGGCGCACGACGGGATTGAGCAGCGGGGCGGCCGGCGCGGGCGCGGCGAGCGCGCCTCCAGAGACGGTCAGGGCCCCGGCCCCCGCTAGCATCACGCGCCGCGAAGGCTGAAAGTCGAAAGTCACCGCTCGTTTCCTCGGACGTTTCGCGCCTTCGCGCTATTTGTCTGAGTTAAAGCACATCCCGCAGCCAGGCGACCAGCGGAAGATCGGCCGGCGGCATGTCGTAGTCCGACAGCTGGGCGGGCTTCACCCAGGCCATCGCCTTGTGCTCCTTGGCCGTCACCTGTCCCTCCCAGCGCCGCAGCAGATAGAGCGGCATCAAGAGGTGGAAGGTCTCGTAGGTGTGCGAGGCGAAGACGAAGGGCGCCAGGCACGCCTGGGCGACCGTGATGCCCAGCTCCTCGTGCAGTTCGCGGATCAGGCACTGCTCGGGCGTCTCGCCCTTCTCGACCTTGCCGCCGGGAAACTCCCACAGGCCGGCCAGCGACTTGCCCTCGGGGCGCTGGCAGATCAGCACCCGCCCGTCGACGTCGATCAGGGCGGCGGCGGCGACCAGGACGATCGGGCGGTCGGTAGGCGGGGCGACGGGCGTGCTCATGCCCGATCCATCGCGGGCTTCGCCGGGGTTGGCAACTCCCGCCGCGCATGGGGCGTTGCCCTTGGGCTATTCAAAGGAGGAACGCCATGGCCGTCGACGATCGTCTGGTGAAGAGCGGCGACCTGATCGGCACGCCGGTCACCGACGCCAAGGGCCACAAGCTGGGCGTCATCCGCGAGGTGTTCGTCGACCGCGACGCCGGCATCGGCCGCTATGTCGCCGTCGAGCCGTCCGGCCTGTTCACCGGCGGCAAGTACCATCCCCTGCCCTGGCGCGTGCTGACCTTCGACGACAAGGCTGAAGCCTACGCCGTCGAGATCACCAAGGACCGCTTCAAGGACAGTCCCGCCTACGACCGCGACCAACTGGCCAAGCCCTCCCACGGCTGGGCCGAGCAGGTGGAGCGGTATTTCGAGGGTTAGCAGCGCTCCTTCTCCCCTTGCGGGAGAAGGTATCGACGAAGTCGACGGATGAGGGGTCTCTCAAACGCAAAACGCCGCGACGGCTGAACAGCTATCGCGGCGTCTGATTTCTGAGAGACCCTCACCCGACCTCGCTCCGCGAGGCCACCCTCTCCCGCAAGGGGAGAGGGACGCGGGTGTTCACCCCACCTTCACCGAGCCCAGCACCGTCTCCACTTCCGGCAGTTCGGCGGCGAAGTAGTGTTCGCTGGGGGCCAGGAACAGCACGACGTAGAGCTTGCCCTTCACCTCGGCCACCTGGGCGGCGCCGGAGATGTCGAGGCCTTCCTTGGTCTTGGCCTTGAGGTCGAAGCGCAGGCCGTCGGCCGAGCCCACCTTCGCCGGGCGCAGGTTGTCGGTCTCCACGCGCTGGTAGTCGAGAGCCGCGACGCTGTCGGTGACGAACTCCACCAGCTCGGTCGGGGCCATGCCGGCGCGATAGGTCGGGGTCGGGCGCTCCTTGGCGGCCGGCTTGACCATGAATTCGCCGGGCGCGAGGCCGTCGGTCACGTAGAGCCGGTTCAGCAGCGGGCCGTCCATCGACAGCAGGCGCACCTTGGCCGGGCGGGCGAACATGATGGCGCTGATGTCCGACCATTCGTGGCCGAGCGTCACGGTGGCCGTACCGATCTTGTAGGGACCGGCCGGGGCCGAGGTGACGCTGACGCAGGCCGACAGGCTCATGAGCAGGGCGGAGGCGGCCAGCAGGCGAACGACGTTGGTGCGGATCATGTCGCGCTTCCTTCGGAGAGTTTCTTGAGGCTGGCCTCGACCAGCCAGCGGTCCTGCGCCTGGGGGGCGCGGGCGAGATAGGTTTCGTAGGCGGCCTTGGCGCCCGGGCGATCGCCGGCCTGCAGGGCCAGGTCGCCCAGGGTGCGCCAGGTGGAGACCGGGGCGTCGGGATAGGTCCCGGCCTGGGCGTAGGCCTTGCGGGCCAGCTCCAGGTCGCCCTCGCCGCGCCGCTGGCGATAGGCCTCGGCGCGATAGAAGGTCAGCAGGCCCTGGTCCTCGCCCTCGGCCGCCAGGCGGTCGATCAGGGCCAGGCTCTGGCCGTAGTCGCGCCGGCGCAAATCATCCTTCAGCCAAGCCGCCAGGTGCGGGCGGATGACGGCGCGATAGGCCTTGCGATCGGCGGTGGAGGCCTTGGTCGGCGTCCGGGCGGCCAGGTCGTCCAGCGCCTTGACCCGCTCGCTGCTGACCGGGTGGGTGCTGAAGATGTTGGCCCGGGCTTCCTGGTCGCGCACGCGCTTGAAGCTCGACGAGCCGGTCTCGGCGATCAGCGAGCGCCACAGGGTCGCCCCGGCGGCCGGGTCGTAGCCCGCGGCCACGGCCCGCTTGAAGCCCAGGCCGTCGGCCTCGACCTCGTTCTCGCGCGAATAGCCGAAATAGGCGGCCAGCTGGCCCAGATAGAGCAGGTCGTTCAGGGCCCCGGCGGCGCGCATGATGTCGTTGGCGCCCTGGGCCGAGCCGGCGTTGACCGCCGCCCCCATGGCCACCGCCGCCACGGCGAACTGCACGGCCATGGTCGCGCCCAGCCGGGCCTTCAGCGCCCGATAGGCCTCGATCGAGTGGTTCTCGGCGAAGTGCCCGACCTCGTGGCCCAGCACGAAGGCAAGCTCGTCCTCGCTCTGCACCCGCAGCAGCAGGCCCGACCACACCTCGCCATAGCCGTTGGGGGCCATCTGGGCGTTGAAGAACGGCCGGTCCATCACATAGACGCGGATGTCGCCCTGGTACTCGGGCGCCAGCTTGGCGACGACGCCGGTGACATAGGCGTTCAGCGCCGGGTCGCGGTTGCGCTCGACCGACTGGCGGGCCGCCAGCTCGGCCTTTTCGGACAGCGCCCAGATGCCGCCCTCGTCGGAGGTGTCGGCCGGGCGCAGGTGCGGGGCGCGGGGTTGGGCGCCCGCCGGCGCGGCCGCCAGGACGGCGGCGGCCAGCAGGGCCAGGCCCTTCGCCCTGGGGCGAAGGACGCGAGGCATCAGAGCGGCGCGTCCTTCAGCAGGGCCTTGGCGAAGGTCTCCGCGCCCTCGGGCGAGCGCATGTCGGAGTCCGTGCCGGCCACGGCGACGTTGAACCACACCACCTTGCCGGTCTTCAGGTCGACCAGCGAGGTGAAGGCGTACTGCTGGGCCAGCGGCATGCTGACGCCCAGCAGGGCCGCGCCGACCATCGCCGCCTTGCGGCCGCCGCTCGAATAGGCGCCCCGGCCGTAGGTGAACAGGGCGTAGTCGGCGTCATAGGCCTGGGCCAGGGTCTGGGTTCCGTTCCCCAGCGTCCAGTCGAAGCTCTTCTTGGTCGGCAGCGAATAGAGGCCGTAGTTGAAGCCGCGGATCGAGTTGCCGACGGCCTCGTGCAGGCGCAGCAGCTGCAGGGCGCGCGGGTCCTCGACCGAGGTCGGGTCCAGCGAGCGGAAGACGTGCGACTTGGCCGTCGCGGCCTCTTCCAGTTCGCGCTTGATGTTGCCCCGCGCCTGGGTCGACCAGTCGGCGCGCGCCTCCTGGATGCCGGTGACGGTCAGCAGGCCAAGCTCGATGTCCGGCTGGACGATCAGGATCTTGGCGCCGGCCGCCGGCTTGGTCGGCGACTTGTCGGCGAGACGGGTGTTGGTCGTGGTGCAGGCGGCCAGAAACAGGCACGCCGTGACGGCGACGCTACGGAAAACGGACACGGTGAGCCCCCAGATATGCCCCCGACTGTTTCAACTCCGAAACAGTCCTTCGCACGCATAGCGCTGCTATGCGGGCTCGTCGAGGGCAATCTTGGCGAGAGCGGCGCCCAGTTGCTCCACCATCTCCGAGGTGGTCGCCCACGAGCACATGAAGCGGGCAGAACCGTCCAGGAAGCGGTAGACGAACCAGCCCTCGCCGCGCAGCCGATCCAGCGCCGCGTCGCTCATGTCGACGAACAGGCCGTTGGCCTCCACCGGGTGCAGGATCGGATAGGGCATCAGCGCCGCCAGCTTCTGGGCCATGGCGTTGGCGTGCGCCGCGCGGGCCGCCCAGGGGCCGGTCCCGCCGGCCTCGTCCAGCAAACCGAGCCACGGCGCGGCCAGGAAACGGCCCTTGGAGACCAGCTGGCCGGCGTGCTTGATCCGCGAGTCCAGGCGCCGGCGATGGTCAGGGTTCAGGAACACCACCGCCTCGGTCGGGGTCGAGCCGGCCTTGGTGCCGCCCATGACCAGGATATCGACGCCCAGGCGCTTGACCGCCTTGAGGTCGAAGCCAGCCGCCACGGCGTTGGCCAGCCGCGCGCCGTCCAGGTGCACGCCGTAGCCCTTGGCCTTGACCGGATCGACCAGGGCCTTGAGGGCGGCTTCCGAATAGACCGTGCCGTACTCGGTGGCCGTGGTCAGCGACAGGGCCGCTGCCGGCTGGCGGTAGGAGACGTCGGGCTGGGCCAGCGCCGCCTCCAGCGCGGAAAGCTCGATCTTGCCCGACGCGCCCGGCAGGCCGATCAGTCCCACGCCCTGGCCGAAGAAGCCCGGCGCGCCGGTCTCGTCGGTGCAGATGTGGGCGTGCTCGTGGGCCAGCACCGCCTCGTGCGGCGCGGCCAGCAGGGTCAGGGCGAAGGCGTTGGCCGCCGTGCCCGACGGCATGAACTTCACCTCGGCGTCGACGTCGAGGGCCGCGCGGATGCGATCGCCGGCCGCCTGGCTGACATGGTCGGTCCCATAGCCCGACGCCGTGCCGGCGTTGGCGGCGACCAGCGCCTCCATCACCTCGGGCATGGCCCCGGCGACGTTGTCGGAAGCGAAGTCGTAGCGGGCGGCGGTCATGGGCGATCACTCAGGAAAGGAACGCCGCCTCGATGCCGGGGCGGCGTCGCCTTTTCAAGGCCGGTCTTCTCAGGCCTTGAAGCGCCAGGAGACCAGGGCGACGCGATTGTCGGCCGAAGGACCGGCGACATCGACCACCAGGCCCAGCCCCCGCCGCGGCCTCGCCCGCCCCGGCGACTTGTCGAGTTCGCCGAACACCTCGGCGACGAATTGCGCCCGCTGCAGCGCCAGATCCCGGAAGCCCTGTAACCGCTCGGCCTCGTCGATGTGGCCGGAGACGCGGACGGAGTCGCCGTTGCGGGGGTTGGGGCGGCTCTGGAATGCATGGACGGCGGCCTGGATGTCCTTCCAGTCCATGCCCTCGGAATCGCCCCGCCCCGGCTTGAAATGGACAGGGAACGGCTTGCTCCAGCCCGTTTCGGCCGCCGCGATGGCCGGCGCCGCGACCAGCCCAGTCGCTCCGATGATGAATGTCCGTCGCTGCATGCGCCCCTCCCCTTCACGGTGAAGGTCGGGCGCGCGCAACCTGACGTCAAGTCGCCCGCGTTACGCCGCCTGCGCGGTCCGCAGCGCCCGGATCTTCGGCCAAAGCATGTTGACCGCCAGGCCGGCCAGCACCAGGCCCGCCGCCAGCAGTTTCCAGGCCGGCAGCCCTTCGCCCAGCAACAGGGCTGAGGCGCTCATGCCGAACACCGGCACCAGCAGGGCCATCGGCGTGATGGTCGCGGCCGGGTGGCGGGCCAGCAGCCAGCCCCAGGCGCCGTAGCCGAACATGGTGTTGCCCACCGCCTGCCAGGCGACGGCCAGCCAGGTGCCGAAACCGGCTTCGGTCACGCCCTTGACCATGGCCGGCAGGCCTTCCAGCCACAGGGCCATGACCAATAGCGGCGGGATCGAGAACAGACTGGCCCAGACCACGTAGCCCAGCATGTTCACCGGCCCGGCCTGGCGCGCGACGATGTTGCCGCAACCCCAGCTGAGCGCCGCCAGCAGGCCCAGCGCCACGCCCAGCGGGGTGGCCGAGCCGCCGCCATGGACGGCGATGATCGTGATCCCGGCGACGGCCAGCAGCAGGGCGACGATCTGGAAGCCCCGCACCCGCTCGCGATTGATCTGCATGGCCAGGGCGATGGTGAAGAACACCTGGGTCTGGAGGATCAGCGAAGCCAGGCCCGGCGAGATGTGGCCCTTCATGGCCACGAACAGCAGGCCGAACTGCCCCGCCCCGATCAGCAGGCCGTAGCCGGCGAGATTGAGCCACGACACCGCCGGCTTCTTGACGAAGAACACCAGCGGCAGCAGCACCAGGGTGAAGCGCAGGGTGGCGAAGGTCAGCGGCGGCAGGTGGTTCAGCGCCTGGCGGATGACCACGAAGTTCGTGCCCCACACCGCCACCACCGCCAGGGCCAGAAGGAAATGGCGAAGCGGCAGGGAACTGGGCATGGGGGACTCCTCGGACGGAGCCCTACCTAGGCCTTGGAAATGCTGGAGGGAACCGACGGCGGGGCCAGAAGCGTCCCCTTTTTCTCCGTGCGTCCCCGCGAAGGCGAGGATCCAAGCCGAACTGGCGACCGTGCATGAATTCAGCGCTCCAGCCGGACAGCCGGTTCGCAGCGGAAAGTCAGCTTGGGTCCCCGCCTTCGCGGGGATTTGACGGATGAGGTGTACGCGGTCGCCACAAGGCGCGCGCCGCATCGTCCGACCACTGAATATTCAGCCCACGTCCTCACAGTAAACGCGCCCGCAATGACTGTGACACCGCCATGAAGTTTTCGCGAAACCTGGTGTCCACACGGTCAAGTTTAGCACCTCGTTAGGTGTGAAACGGTCATTCCCCCTCGCGAGTGGAGGGCGTATTCCGATGTTCACCTTGCGCGACACGGTTTCTTCCTTAGCCCCGGCGCGGGCGGAAGACCTGGGCAAGACCTTGTACGAACGGTTCCGCGAGGAACCGGACACCCTGATCGTCCCGGTGCTGGACGCCGACGACCGGCCCGTGGGGCTGGTCGAGCGCAACGCCTTCTTCCTGCGCATGGCGGCCGAGTACGGCCGGGCCCTTTACGCAAACCGGCCGATCGAGGTGCTGATGGACTCCGAGCCGCTGGTCGTCGAGGCCGACGTCGAGCTGGCCGCCTTCACCAGCGACAGCCTGTCCTATCGGGCGTCCGATCTGCTGCGCGGCTTCATCGTCACCGACGGCGGGCGCTATCTGGGCGTCGGCACGGTGATCGGCCTCTTGCAGGCCACCAGCGAGACCAACCGCCAGAACCTGCACGCTCTCGCCGAGGCCAAGGCCGACGAGGAGCGCGCCCGCACCTTCATGAGCGCGGTCGTCGAGTCCATTCCCTCGATGGTGTTCGTCAAGCGGGCCGACGACCAGAGCTACGTCCTGCTCAACCGGGCCGGCGAGAAGATCCTGGGCTATAGCCGCGAGGAGATGATCGGCCGCACCGACGACGACTTCTACGATCCGATCCAGGCGGCGATCTATCACGCCCGCGACGCCGAGGTGATCCGCTCGGGCGACATCAAGGTCATCGAGGAAGACCTGATCCCACGCAAGGACGGCGCGACCGCCATACTGCGCACCAAGAAGATCGCCATCCTCGACGCCGACGGCCGCCCCGAATACCTGCTGGGCATCTCGGAAGACATCGCCGAGCGCAAGCGGGCCGAGGCCCAGATCGCGCGCCTGGCCCACTACGACCCGCTGACCGAACTGCCCAACCGCCTTCTGTTCCAGAAGGACCTGTCGGACGCCTTGGCCCGCGCCGCGCGGCGCGAGGACCTGGTGGCCGTGCACTGCGTCGATCTGGACCGCTTCAAGGTGGTCAACGACACCCTGGGCCATCCGGTCGGCGACGCCCTGCTGAAGGCCGCCGCCGAGCGCCTGCGCGGCTGCGTGCGCGAGGGCGACACCGTGGCCCGCCTGGGCGGCGACGAGTTCGCCGTCGTCCAGACCGGCCTCAACGACCTGACCGGCGCCACGCGCCTGGCCGCCCGCATCGTCGAGGCCCTGGAGGCCCCGTTCGACCTGCGCGGGCACCAGGTGGTGATCGGCGGCAGCGTCGGCGTGGCGGTCTCGCCCGACGACGGCCTCGACAGCGACGAGCTGCTCAAGAAGGCCGACATGGCCCTCTACCGCGCCAAGGCCGACGGAAAGGGCACGTTCCACTTCTTCGAGCGGGCCATGGACGAGCAGCTTCAGGCCCGCCGGGCCCTGGAGCTGGACCTGCGCCGCGCCCTGGCCGAGGGCCAGTTCGAACTCTTCTACCAGCCGCTGTTCGACCTCGAGGCCGACCGGGTCACCGGCTGCGAGGCGCTGCTGCGCTGGCGCCATCCCGAGCGCGGCATGGTCTCGCCCGGCGAGTTCATCCCGCTGGCCGAGGAGATCGGCCTGATCGGCGCCCTGGGCGACTGGGTGCTGCGCGCCGCCTGCGACGAGGCCGCCCGCTGGCCCCAGCACGTGCGCCTGGCGGTGAACCTGTCGCCCGCCCAGTTCCGCGATCGCCGCCTGGCCGCCACCGTAGTCCAGGCCCTGGCCGCCTCCGGCCTGGCCGCCGAGCGCCTGGAGCTGGAGATCACCGAGAGCGTCCTCCTCCAGGACAGCGCCCAGAACACCGCCATACTGCACGACCTGAAAGCCCTGGGCGTGCGCATCTCGATGGACGACTTCGGCACGGGCTACAGCTCGCTGAGCTACCTGCGCAGCTTCCCGTTCGACAAGATCAAGATCGACCAGACCTTCGTGCGCGACATCCTCGACGACGCCGACGCCCTGGCGATCATCAAGGCCGTGCTCGACCTCGGCGCCAGCCTGGGCATCACCACCACCGCCGAGGGCGTGGAGTCCGAGGAACAGCTGCACGAGCTGCGCCGCCAGGGCTGCGGCGAGATCCAGGGCTACTTCATCAGCCGCCCCAAGCCGGCGCTGGAGATCGCCGCCCTGCTGGGCGTCGAGGCGGCCACGCCGCGCGGGCTTTCGGAGGTGGTGGCGTTCTCGGCGCTGCCCCCTCAGTCGGCTACGCCGACAGCTCCCCCAGCGGGGGAGCATCTCGAAGAACGCCGCGCCTAACAGATCCTCCCCCTCTGGGGGAGGTGGCCCGGAGGGGGGCTGCGGCTACTGAGGCCGCAACACCCCTCCCGTAAAATCCCCGCGAAAGCGGGGACCCAGGCTTTTTCTGAAACGCGTGGCGCTCGACGATAAAACACCTGGGTCCCCGCTTTCGCGGGGATTTTACGGATTTGAGAGGGAGGCTCCCCTCCCCCTCAGTCGCTCCGCGATAGCTCCCCCAGCGGGGGAGCATCTAGTGCGCCAAACCACCGCAATCCCTTGCGTTTCTTGGCCCGCCCTTGACTTCGCACCTGCAATATCCGATATGAGCCTCGCGCCAGCCGGCGCTATTGGCGCTCCAGCCGCGTGACGGACCCCAGCGGGTTCAGCCTGTCGAGCGCCCTGAAAGCTTCTCATAGACCGCCCGTATCACGCGGGGCGCTCCCCACCGACCCGCCGCCAGGCGAGCCGTGCGAGGACCGCGCGCGCCGTCTCGCGACCGTATGAAAGATACGTCCGTAGTGACTCAATTCACTGACCTTGGCCTGGCCAAGCCGATCCTCAAGGCCCTGGCCGACAAGGGCTACACCCAACCCACCCCGATCCAGGCGCAAGCCATCCCCGTCGTCATGAAGGGCCGCGACCTGCTGGGCATCGCCCAGACCGGCACCGGCAAGACCGCCGCCTTCGCCCTGCCGATCCTGCACCGCCTGGCCGAGGACCGCCGTCCGGCCCCGCGCCGCGGCTTCCGCTGCCTGGTCCTGTCCCCGACCCGCGAACTGGCCACCCAGATCGCCGACAACTTCAAGGCCTACGCCGCCCACCTCGGCCTTTCGGTCGCCACCATCTTCGGCGGCGTGAAGTACGGCCCGCAGATGCGCGCCCTGGCCGCCGGCGTCGACGTCGTCGTCGCCACCCCGGGCCGCCTGATGGACCACCTGGGCGAAAAGAGCGCCACCCTCGGCGGCGTCGAGATCTTCGTGCTCGACGAAGCCGACCAGATGCTCGACCTCGGCTTCGTGGTGCCGATCCGCAAGATCGCCAGCCAGCTGCCCAAGGACCGCCAGAACCTGTTCTTCTCGGCCACCATGCCCAGCGAGATCGGCAAGCTGGCCGGCGAGCTGCTGAAGGATCCGGCCTCGGTGTCGATCACCCCGCAGGCCACCACGGTCGAGCGCATCGACCAGTCGCTGATCTACATCGAAGCCCAGCGCAAGCGCCCGCTGCTGGCCGAGCTGCTGTCGGACCGCAGCGTCGAGCGTTCGATCGTCTTCACCCGCACCAAGCGCGGCGCTGACCGCGTGGCCAAGTACCTGACCGCCGCCGGCATCGAGGCCGCCTCGATCCACGGCGACAAGACCCAAGGCCAGCGTGAGCGCGCCCTGGCGGCCTTCAAGGCCGGCGAGGTCAAGGCCCTGGTCGCGACCGACATCGCCGCCCGCGGCATCGACGTCAACGACATCAGCCACGTCTTCAACTACGAGCTGCCCAACGTGCCGGAGGCCTATGTCCACCGGATCGGCCGCACCGCCCGCAAGGGCAAGGACGGCGTCGCCATCAGCTTCTGCTCGGACGACGAGCGCAGCCTGCTGAAGGACATCGAGAAGGCCACCCGCCAGAAGATCCCGTCCTTCGACCGCCGCAACGACAAGGCCCTGGCGGCCGCCGCGGCCGTCGCCGACAAGCTGGCCCCGGCCGAGAAGTACGTCGACCCGCGCAAGGCCGACCCGCGCAACAACGTCCCCTCGGAACTGCGCCGCAAGCGCAACCGTAACGGCGCTCAAGGCAAGGGCGGCCAGGGCGGCGGTCAACGTGAAGGCCAGGGCGGCGGCGAAGGCCGTCAGGCCCAGGGTCGTAACGAAGGCCGCAACGGCGGCGGCCGTAGCGGCGGTCGCGGCGCCCAGGGCGGCGGCGGTCAAGGCCGGGGCGGCCAGCAGGCCGCCGGCGGCGCCAAGCAGGGCGGCGATTTCCGCGGCCCCAAGCGCGGCGGCGTCCAGACGGTCGAGACCCGCTGGAGCCCGATCGACTGATCGGCCTGAACTGACCTGAAGATATCGGCCGCCTTCCTCCGGGAAGGCGGCCTTTTCTTTGCCTGCCCGTCCCTTGAGCCATGCCCTGGCCACCCCCAGGGTCGAGCCCGGTCGCCCCCGCGACGAAAACCACAACCCTGGGCCGCCCCGTACTGCGACGCTTGCGCGCAGGGTGGTCCCTCGACCCTTGCAACCGGTTGGGCCGTCGGATCATTGTTCGCCCGGACCCGGCTTTAGGGGAGCCGGTGGGAGGGACCAAACGCCATGCCGCAAGGCGACGGGCGAAGCTTGCCTGCGTTCACGCGTCTAGCCGGGGGCGAAATGGCCGAACGCGTCCGCGCGTTCGACTGGTCGCGCACCCCGCTGGGCGCGCGCGAGACCTGGTCTCCCAGCCTGAAGCTGGCCGTCGACATGCTGCTGGCGACCAATTTCCCCATGGCCCTGCGCTGGGGCCCCGAGTTCATCCTGGTCTATAACGACGCCTACGCGCCGGCCCTGCGCGAGCGCCACCCCGACGCCCTGGGCCGCGCCTTCACCCAGCATTCCGACGAGTTCCGGGCCACCCTGCTGGGCATCCACCAGGACATCCTGCGTGGCGAAAGCGGCGGCTACGCCCTGGAGCGCATGCCCCTGCAGGTGCAGCGCGAAGGCGGCGAGGCCCGCCTGGCCCACTTCGCCGTCAGCTACAGCCCGGTGCCCGACGACACCGCCCCCACCGGCGTCGGCGGGGTGCTGATCTCGGCCGTCGAGGTCACCGGCGCGGTCGAGACCGAGAAGGCCCTGCGCGACACCCAGGCCCGCTACAACATGGCGCTTGGCGCCGCCGGCGGGGTCGGCGCCTGGGAGTGGGACATCAAGGCCAACAAGGTCTATTGCGACGCCCGCTACGCCATGCTGCACCAGGTGGATCCGGCCTTCGCGTCGCTGGGCCTGCCCGCCCAGCGCTTCACCCCGGCCGTCCACGACGAGGACCGCGACCGGGTGGCCGGCGTCGCCCTGGCGGCCATGCAGACCGGCGGCGACTTCTCCGACGAGTTCCGCCTCGTCCAGGCCGACGGCTCGATCCGCTGGGTCGTGGCCAGCGGCCATTGCTATCTCGACGCCGACGGCAAGCCCGACCGCAACGCCGGCGTCGTCTTCGACATCACCGAACGCAAGGCGATGGAAGCCGAGCTGCTGGAGGCCCGCCTCGACCGCGACATCGCCATGGAGGCGGCCGGCATGGGCCGCTGGGACCACAATCCCAGCACCGGCCAACGCTACTGGGACAAGCGTTCGTGCGAGCTGTTCGGCGTGGCCGAGCCCGGCCCGGACAGCTTCGAAAGCTTCCTGACCCTGGTCCACCCCGACCACGTCGAGGAGGTCCAGGCCGCCGTGACCGCCGCCACCGATCCCGCCGGCGACGGCCTGCTGAACGTCCAGTACCGCACCGTGCGCGCCTCCGACGGGGCCCTGCGCTGGATCGAGACCTTCGGCCGGGCCTATTTCGAGCGCGGCCAGTGCGTGCGCTTCGTGGGGGTCGGCTGGGACATCACCGATCGCAAGACGGCCGATCGCCGCCTGGCGTCGCAGGAAGAGACCCTGCGCCTGGCCATCGAGGCCGCCGACGTCGGCACCTGGGACCTCGACATCCGCAACGACGTGCTCACCTGGTCCGACCGCTGCTACGCCATGTTCGGGGTGCCGCTGGGCACGCCGGTGGTGCGCGAGGACTTCTACACCAACCTGCACCCCTCCGACCGCGGCGAGGTCCGCGAAGCCCTGCGCCGCACGCTCGACGGCCGCATCCGCGCCGATTACGACGTCGAGTTCCGGGTCATCGGCCGCCAGGACGGGGTCGAGCGCTGGCTGTCGGCCAAGGGCAAGGCCTTCTTCGACGCCGAGGGCAAGCCGACGCGGATGATTGGCACCACGGTCAACGTCACCGACCGCAAGCGCGCCGAGCTGCACCTGCGGCTGCTGGTCAACGAGCTGAACCACCGCGTGAAGAACTCGCTGGCCACCATCCAGGCCATCGCCGGCCAGACCTTCCACGCCGCGCGCTCGCTGCCGGCCGCCCAGGAGGCCTTCACCGCCCGCATCATCGCCCTGTCGGAAGCCCACGACGTCCTGACCCGCGAGAACTGGGAAGGCGCCGACCTGATGGACGTCATCGACCGCCTGACCGCCCTGCACGGCGGCGGCGACCGCTTCGTGCTCGACGGCCCGCCGGTGCGGCTGTCGCCGCGGCCGGCCCTGTCGCTGTCGATGGCCCTGCACGAGCTGGCGACCAACGCGGTCAAGTACGGCGCCCTGTCGCGGTCCGGCGGGCAGATCCTGCTGTCGTGGAGCGTCGACTATGCGGCGGTCCCGCGCCTCACCCTCAGCTGGATCGAGCGCGGCGGCCCGCCGGTCGAGGCGCCCACGCGGCGCGGCTTCGGCTCGCGCCTGATCGAGCGGGGCCTGGCGGCCGAGCTGTCGGGCGAGGCGCGCATCGAGTTCCGCCCCGAAGGCGTGGTGTGCACCATCACCGCCCTGCTCGACTGCTGAGGGCCCGCAAGCCGGCCTTCAGCCTCCGCGCGCCGGCGACGCCCAGCACCACGAGGCCGACGGGCGCGATCGCCAGCAGCCAGACCAGAGCGATCAGCGACAGCTGCAGCAACGACTGGATCACGATCCACGGCTTGGATTCCGGGGAAATATCCGCGCGCTCGAAGCTGTAGGGATCGGGCATGGGCGGTCGATCTTTCCAGACGCCGCCCCCGGCTTGCCCCACCATAGGCCGTTCGCGAAAAGGTTGAACCCTCGCGCGGACAATATCTGTGCAAATTCACGAAAATCCGGAAAATCAGGCCGCCAGGCGCAGGACCTTGGCGATCTGGGCGTCGCTGCGGCGCAGGGCCAGCAGCGCCAGCAGCGCCACCGCCAGCGGCGCCAGGCCCCACAGCGGCAGGCCGGCCACCGACAGGCCGACGAAGCCGGCGAGCAGGGCCGAGATCGCCACCTCGGCCAGGGTCGCGAACCACGACGCCCCGCGTCGGCGCTTGAAGTCGGCCCGCTTGCCCGGCTTCTGGTGCCAGACATTGATCAGCCCGCAGGCCCAGGCCGCCAGGCCGGCGCCGACGGCGGTCCAGAAGGCGGTGGCCGGCGCCAGCCAGGCCAGCACCGCCAGCGGCGCGGCCAGCAGCAGGGCCACCGGCAACAGGGCCGCGGCCAGCTTGGCGCGGCGCAGGGACCGCACGGCGGCCGGCGACACGGCCAGCAGGTCCGGGCTCTCCTCGGCCGACAGGGTGATCCAGGCCAGGCTCCCGGCCACCTGACCGGCCAGGAACACCACCACCCCCGCCCCGCCGGCCAGGGCCGCGCCCCCGCCGTGGGCGGCGTTGCGGCTGAGGATCACGGCGGTCGGCACCAGGTACAGCACGCGCAGCAGCACCTGCGACAGCAGGCCGGCGTCGCGGAGGATCAGCCGCAGCTCCTTGGCCAGGGTGGCGGCGAACACCCCCTTGGCGAAGGCCCGGTCGCGGCCGCGCGCGGGCCTGGCGGCGCTGGTCTGGGATCCTTGCGTCGCGGCCGCGGCGTCGGCGAACCGCCGGCCCAGCGACAGCGCCGACAGGGTGAAGGCGCCCGCCCCGATCGCCAGGAGCGCCAGCAGCGGCAAGGGCTCGCCCAGCATGGCCTTCAGCGGCAGCCAGGCGATCGGCGGCAGCTTCAGCCGGCCCTCGGCGGTCTCGCGCGCCAGGGTCTGGAACAGGCTCTCGCTGGCGCCCTTGCCCAGGATGGTGCGGATCTGGCTGGTCAGGAAGAAGGCCGCGCCAACCAGGGCCGCCAGCACCTGGGCCACCGTGCGCGTGCGGCGCGGGCCGATCAGCGAGAACAGGGTCATGGCCAGCGACAGGCCCGCGGCCGTCGCCAGCAAGGCCAGGGCCGCCAGCACGCCGAACAGGCCCAGCCATTCGGGATGGCCCAGGATGATCGCCGGCCCGACCAGCGGCGTCAGGAAGATCAGGAACACCGTCATGACCCCGGCCGCCACGCCCAGGGCGCGGACGAACAGCACCGTCCGCGGCGGGATCGGCGAGGAGAACAGCAGGTCGAGGTCCCCGCGCTCGTAGAGCGCCTCGCTGGCCGCCGCCAGGGTCTGCGACAGCATCAGGGTGAAGGCGGTGGCGCAGCAGGCCAGGGCGATGGCCGCCGCCATCGGGACCATCGGCACGTCCAGCTTGCGCAGCACGAAACCCAGCGACACCCCGCCGCTCAGCATCACCAGCAGCAGGATCGAGCCGCCGATCCAGGCGCCGATGCCGGCGCCGGCCCTCTTGCCGGTCAGGCCGCGCCAGTAGAGGCGGATCTCCTGGGCCAGCAGCCAGGCGACCGAGCCGGAGCGCAGCAGCCTCACGCCGCCGCCCCGTCGGACGTCAGCTGCAGGAAGACGTCTTCGAGCGTGCCGCCGTCCTTGCCTGCTTGGCCGCGCAGCGTATCCAGCGTGCCTTCGGCCAGCAGCCGCCCGCCGGCGATGATGCCGATGCGGTCGGCCATGCGCTCGGCCACTTCCAGGATGTGGGTGGTCAGGATCACCGTGCCGCCGGCGTCGACGCGGGCCTGCAGCATGTCCTTGACCAGCCGCGCGGCGGCGGCGTCGAGGCCGGTCAGCGGCTCGTCGAGGATCAGCAGCCGGGGATCGTGGATCAGCGCCCCGGCCAGGGCCACCTTCTGCTTCATGCCGCGCGAGAAGCCCTCGCACCGCCGCCGCGCCTCGCCCGCAAGACCCAGGGTCTCCAGCAACTCCTGCGCCCGGGCCTTGGCGTGCTTGGGCTCGACGTTCCAGAGACCGGCGACGAACTCCAGATATTCCAGCGGGGTGAGCCGGTCATAAATCATCGCCTCGTCAGGCGCCCAGGCGGTGATCGCCTTGGCCGCCGCCGGATCGGTCCGGGCGTCGATGCCGAAGATCTCGATGCTGCCCTTGTCGGGCTTGGTCAGGCCCGCGACCATCCGCAGGGTGGTGGTCTTGCCGGCGCCGTTGGGCCCGAGCAGGGCGTAGAGCTCGCCCGGATGCACCGTCAGGTCCAGCTCGCGCACGGCGGGCTTGGCGAAGGTCTTGTCCAGCCCCCGGACGATCAAGGCTTCGGTCACGCTGGCCCCCGTGCAATGCGGCGGGCATGTGATCGCGATTGGGGGATGGGCGCAAGGTTGGGTGGTCTGCACACGCAAATCCTCCCCCTCTGGGGGAGGTGGCCCAGAGGGCCGGAGGGGGCCAGCGCGGCCTCGGCCGCTACCCCCTCAGTCGCTCCGCGACAGTTCCCCCAGAGGGGGAGCATCCAAAGGACGTCACCCCGCCCGCGTCTCGACCTTCACGCCCGCCGTCAGCATCTTGTGCACCGGGCAGGCTTCGGCGATCTCCATCAGCCGCTGACGCTGGGTCTCGTCGAGATCGGCCGGCAGGGTGATGACGCGGTCGAAGACATCAGCGGGAACCTGGCCCGTCGCCCGGCGCCAAGTCACCTCCACCCGCACCTCGCCCAGGGCCCAGCCCTTGCGCTTGGCGTAGAGCCGCAGCGTCTGGGTGGTGCAGGCCGCCAGGCCCGCCGCGACCAGGTCGTGGGGATTGGGGCCGGTGTCGAGCCCGCCTTCCGACGGCTTGAGGTCGCCGGCGATACGCGAAGGGCCGGCTGTGATCAGGATCTGCACGCCGCCGTGGCCGCTGTCCTCGGCGATGGCGGAAGGGCGGGCGACGTCGGTCATGGCGAATCCTCGCGGGTTGGGAAGCCCAACTTAGGCGTCCCATGCGGCATCGCGCTTGTCGAAATCCGTCCCCCGACGAACCTTCGAAGGATCTTAAGCGGCCGCGCCGGCCCCGACCTTGAACAGGTGGGTGGCGCCGCGCCAGACCTCGACCTCGTTGCAGCCGCGGTGCATGTCGAACAACTCGCCGGCGCGCAGGCGCGCGGCGTTGTCGTCGGCGCAGGCCGTGACATCGAAACGAGGAACCGAGCCGTCGCGCTCGACGCAGAAGAAGGTAAACACCTGCATGGGAACGATCGTCCTCATCAGGCGGGACCGGGTCCATGTTCGATGGGCGGGGCCGCAGCGCCAGCTGACTTCCGCAACCGGCTCTTGAAAACCCAATATAATGAACGCAAAGCGATTCACCATAGGGGTTCGGTTTCTTAACAGGACTCAGTTGGGGATGAATCCCGTCTTGATGGGAATCCTCGCCTGGAACCATGGTTCCAATTTGGCGCGAATGCGCTTTCCCTGGACGTCATCACGCACTAGGTTCGCCACCTTTCGCAAACGGCGACGTTAAGAGACTCATGCCCGCGCACTATCTCGACTTCGAGCGACCCATCGCCGACCTGGAAGCCAAGATCGAAGAGCTTTCCAAGCTTTCCGAGACGGCTGGCCCCGGCGCGTTCGACAACGAGATCGTCGCCCTGCGCGAGCGCGTGCAGGTTCTGCGCAAGGAAGCCTATGCCGGTCTCGACGCCTGGCAGAAGACGATGGTCGCCCGCCACCCGCAGCGGCCGCACCTGCGCGATTATGTCGCGGGCCTGATCGACGAGTTCGTCGAGCTGCGCGGCGACCGCAAATTCGCCGACGACCAGGCCATCGTCGGGGGCCTGGGCCGCTTCCGCGGCATGCCGGTCGTGGTCATGGGCCACGAGAAGGGCCACGACACCACCACCCGCCTGAAGCACAACTTCGGCATGGCCCGCCCCGAGGGCTACCGCAAGGCCGTGCGCCTGATGGACATGGCCGAGCGCTTCAACCTGCCGGTCCTGACCTTCGTCGACACCGCCGGCGCCTATCCGGGCCTCGGCGCCGAGGAGCGCGGCCAGGCCGAGGCCATCGCCCGCTCGACCGAACGCTGCCTGACCCTAGGCACGCCCATGGTCACCACCATCACCGGCGAAGGCGGCTCGGGCGGCGCCATCGCCCTGGCCGGCGCCAACCGCGTGCTGATCCTCGAGCACTCGATCTATTCGGTGATCTCGCCGGAAGGCGCGGCCTCGATCCTGTGGCGCGACGGCGGCCGGGCCAAGGACGCGGCCACCAACATGAAGATCACCGCGCAAGACCTGATCAAGCTGCGCATCGTCGACCGCATCGTCGAGGAACCGGCCGGCGGCGCTCATTCGGATCCCGAAGCCGCCATCAAGGCCGTCGGCGACGCGGTGGAAGACGAGCTGAAGAAGCTGTCGGTCCTCACCCCCGCCGAACTCAAGCGCCAGCGCGCCGACCGCTTCTACGCCATCGGCCGCGAAGGCCTGCAATAGCCGTGAGCGGCGACGGCGATCCGTTCCTCGGAGAAACCGTCGGCAAGAAGCGCAAGGATTCCTCGGTCGCGGACGCCGGCGTCGAAGCCGGCCTCGGCCTCGCCGCCGAGATCGCGCCCCTGCCCTTCCTCGTCGTCAGCGGCGTGATCGCCGGCGCGGGCCTGATCGGCTTCCTCGCCTGGAAGGCGCTCAAAGGCCCGGGCGGCAAGAAGAAGATCGGCTGACGGTCCCTTCTCTCCCGTAAAACCCCCGCGAAAGCAGGGGCCCAGGTGTTTTATCGTCAAGCACCACGCGTTTCAGAAAAAGCCTGGGTCCCCGCTTTCGCGGGGATTTTACGGCTAGAGGTGGACGCAAGCCCCACTCAGCTGCATCTTTCGTTCTGGACCTTCTCGATGGTCCGGAGCGGTCGTCCCATGGAAATCTCGGTCACAGACGCCGAAGGCCAACTGACCGACCTCGTCCGCAAGGCCGAGGCCGGCGACGAGGTCGTGCTGACCCGTCACGGCCAACCGGCCGTGCGGCTGGTGCCTATCCACGCCCAGGCCGACGCCAAATTCGACCCCGCCAAGCGTCGCGCGATCCTGGAAGCCATCGCCAAGGAAGCGGGTGCGAAGGCGACGCCCGGCCCTTCGGCGGCGCGTAGCCAGGACTTCCTCTACGGCGACGACGGCCTGCCCGGGTGATCGCGGTCGACACCTCCGCGCTGATCGCAATCGTGTTGAACGAGCCCGAAGGGCGGCGATGCATCGCCGTCTTGGCCGAAGAAGCCAGTCCCGTCATTTCCGCCGGCACCTTGACAGAGACCTTGATCGTCTCGGCGCGTCGCGGCGTGACCCCGCAAATGCAAAAGCTGCTCGACAACTTGAGCATGACCATCACGCCGGTATCGGAAGTCACCGCTCACCGCGTCGCCGAAGCCTACGGACTTTGGGGCAAGGGTTTTCATCCCGCCGGCCTGAACTGGGGCGACTGCTTCGCCTATGTCGCGGCCAAGGACTGCGGCGGGCGGCTGCTGTTTGTCGGCGACGACTTCGCCCGCACCGACCTGATCTCAGCCTGACGCGCGCCCCCCCGCCCACGAAAAAGCCCGCCCCGGTCTACCGGGGCGGGCTTCGTCTTTTCAGGCTCTTTCGAACCCGCCGGTCGTCAGACCAGCGAGCCGTGGCACTGCTTGAACTTCTTGCCCGAACCGCAGGGGCACGGACCGTTGCGGTTGGTGCGGTCCCAGCCTTCCGGCAGCGCCGAGACCGGCAGGGCCTCGCGCTGCTGCGGCGACAGGCCTTCGGGCAGAGCGCCGGCCAGGGCCGCGTTCTCGCCGGTCAGCGGGTCCAGGTGCACCGGGATCAGGTTTTCCGGGGTGTGCAGGGGCTCGGGCTCGGCATAGGCGATCTCGACCGTCATCAGCCAGCGGGTGGTGTTGCTGCGCAGGTCGCCCAGCAGCTTTTCGAACAGGCTGAAGGCTTCGGTCTTGTACTCGTTCAGCGGGTCGCGCTGGCCGTAGCCGCGCAGGCCGATGACGTTGCGCAGGTGGTCCAGGTGCATCAGGTGCTCGCGCCACTGCAGATCGATCATCTGCAGCAGGAAGCTCTTTTCCACCGAACGCATCTGCTCGGGGGTGATGATCACTTCGCGCTGGGCGGCGTACTCGTCGGCGGCCTTGCCGATGCGCTCGCGGAAGACCTCGTCGTCGACGCCTTCCTCGGCGGCCCATTCCTTCAGCGGCAGGTCGAGGCCCAGGATCGCCTGGACGCGCTCGTGCAGGCCCTCGATGTCCCACTGCTCAGCATAGGCCTTGGGCGGCACGTGACGGGCCACCAGGTCCTCGACCACGTCGGTGCGCATCTCGGCGATGACTTCCGACAGGTCGTTGCTCTCCATGAACTCCTGGCGCTGCTCGAACACGGCCTTGCGCTGGTCGTTGACGACGTCGTCGTACTTCAGGAGGTTCTTGCGGATCTCGTAGTTGCGCTGCTCGACCCGGGTCTGGGCCTTGGCGATGGCGGCGTTCAGCCACTTGTGGGTGATCGCCTCGCCGTCCTGGACGCCGAAGGTGCGCATGATCGCGTCCAGGCGCTCGCCGGCGAAGATGCGCAGCAGGTCGTCTTCGCACGACAGGAAGAACTTGCTGCGGCCCGGGTCGCCCTGACGGCCGGTGCGGCCGCGCAGCTGGTTGTCGATGCGGCGGCTCTCGTGGCGCTCGGTGCCCAGCACGAACAGGCCGCCGGCGGCCAGGGCCGCCTTCTTGGCGTCGGCGATCTCGGCTTCCAGTTCGGCGCGATGGGCCAGCTCGTCCTCGTGCGAGACGGTGATGCCCAGGCCGCGCTGCTCGATCTTCCACTTCGACAGGCGCAGGTCGATGCTGCCGCCCAGCTGGATGTCGGTGCCGCGGCCGGCCATGTTGGTGGCGATGGTCACCGCGCCCGGCACGCCGGCGTCGGCGACGATGCCGGCTTCCTGCTCGTGGAAGCGGGCGTTCAGCACCTGGTGGGGGATGCCCTTCTGCTTGGCGCCCTTGTTTTCCCACTCGTAGGCGTCGAGCAGCTTGGACAGTTCTTCGGACTTCTCGATCGACACGGTGCCGACCAGGATGGGCTGGCCGCGGCTGTGGCAGTCAGCGATCTGCACCAGGATGGCGCGGTTCTTCTCTTCCTCGGTGCGGTAGACCTCGTCGTCGTCGTCGATGCGCTGGATGACGCGGTTGGTCGGGATTTCGCTGACGCCCATCTTGTAGATGTCGTCGAACTCCTGCGCCTCGGTCGAGGCCGTGCCGGTCATGCCCGACAGCTTGGTGTAGAGGCGGAAGTAGTTCTGGATGGTCACCGAGGCCAGGGTCTGGTTCTCGGGCTGGATGGCGGCGCCTTCCTTGGCCTCGATGGCCTGGTGCAGGCCTTCCGACAGCCGGCGGCCGGTCATCATGCGGCCGGTGAACTCGTCGATCAGGACGATCTCGTCGGCCTTGACGATATAATCCTTGTCGCGCGTGTAGAGCACGTTGGCCCGCAGGGCCTGGTTGACGTGGTGCACGATCGAGATGTTGGCCGCGTCGTAGAGGCCGGCGGTGTCCTCGGCCAGGTGCCCGCCCGAGATCAGGACCTCTTCGATCCGCTCCTGGCCCTCTTCGGTCAGGATGACCTGCTTCTGCTTCTCGTCGTGATCGTAGTTGGTCTTGTCCTTGATGAGTTCCTTCACCAGGACGTCGATGGTCTTGTAGAGCTCGCTGCGGTCCTCGGTCGGGCCCGAGATGATCAGCGGGGTGCGGGCTTCGTCGATCAGGATAGAGTCGACTTCGTCGACGATCACGTAGTGGTGGCCGCGCTGGACCATCTCGTTCACGTCATAGACGAGGTTGTCGCGCAGGTAGTCGAAGCCGAATTCGTTGTTGGTGCCGTAGGTGATGTCGGACTTGTAGGCGCGCTGGCGGTCGCCCTGCGACAGGCCGTTGACGATGATGCCGTACGACAGGCCCATGAAGTTGTAGAGCTGGCCCATCCACTCGGCGTCGCGGGTGGCCAGGTAGTCGTTGACCGTAATGACGTGCACGCCCTTGCCGGCCAGCGCGTTCAGATAGGTCGGCAGGGTGGCGACCAGGGTCTTGCCTTCACCGGTGCGCATTTCCGAGATGCCGCCGAAGTGCAGCACCATGCCGCCGACCAGCTGCACGTCGAAGTGGCGCATGCCCAGCACGCGCTTGGAGGCCTCGCGCACGGCGGCGAAGGCTTCGTCGAGGATGTCGTCGAGGGTCGCGCCCTTTTCCAGGCGGTCCTTGAATTCCTGGGTCTTGGCCTTCAGGGCCTCGTCCGACAGGGCGGCCATCGCCGGCTCGAACGCGTTGATCTTGGCCACGCGGCTCTGCAGCGTCTTGACCTTGCGTTCGTTGGAGGAACCGAAGAGCTTTTTGGCGAAGCCGAGCATGCAGAAAGGATCCGGAGCGAGAACTAGTGAGGCCGGCGCTAAGGCTTGTGGGCCTTCACTACGGTAATGACGTTGCGCCGGGTTTCGGAAAACCACTGAAAACGGCGCGCGCGCGAGACTTAAGCACCGCCCCTCCCAGTGTCAACGAAGGCCCGGCCCGCCTCGACGTCGAAAACACCGATCGGCCAAGCTTGCCCGCGCCGCACGAATTATGCCCGCAGCGCGCGTGGGCGCGACGCCGAAACCGCTGGAAGCGCCTGGAGTTCCATCCGCTTGGCCAGAACCGGACGGCCCGACGCGAAGTTTAGACCCAAAGGCCGCCGAAACGGCTTCCCCTTTGGCCTGACGCGCTCTAGAGCGCTTTTCTTGAGTTCAGCGGAGAACCGCGTCCGATGCACCCCGTCCGCCCCGGTAAACTTCAGGCCCGTCCCTTGATGCTCGCCGCCGCCCTCGGCCTGGCGCTGCTGGTCGCCGCCTGCGGCCGCGGCGGGGTCGACGAGCGCCCGCCCGAGCCCGGCGACACGGCCGTGGCGCGGGTCGACGGCCACGCGGTCTGGGCCTCCGACGTCAAGCGCGAGGCGGTGGCGCAGGGCCTGATCGGCGAGGGCGAGCCGCTCGACGTCTCGTCCGACCTCTTCCGCCGCGTCCTCGACGAGGTGGTGGACCAGAAGCTGCTGGCCGCCGAGGCCATGCAGCGCAAGCTCGACAAGGATCCCGTCGCCCAGCGCCGCCTGGCGGCCGCCCGCGAGCGCATTCTCGGCGACATGCTGGTCGAGGGCATGGTCGAGAAGGCCGTGACCGAAGACAACATCCGCGGCCTCTACGCCGAGCAGCAGAAGCTGGCCAAGCAGTCCGAAGAGATCCGCGCCCGCCAGATCCTGGTGCCCAGCCAGGCCGAAGCCGAAAGCGTCAAGAAGCTCTTGGCCACCGGCGCCTCGTTCGACGCCCTGGCCATGGAGCGCTCGAAAGACGAAGCGACCCGCTTCAAGGGCGGCGACCTCGGCTACTTCACCGTCGACGTCATGCCCGAGGCCTATGCCGGCGCCCTGAAGGACGCCAAGGCCGGCGACCTGATCGGTCCGTTCCACTCCGACGGCCAGTGGGTGGTGCTGCGCGTCGAGGACAAGCGCCTGGAAGCCCCGCTCAGCCTGGAAGAGACCCGCCCCCAGATCGTACGCTTCCTGACCTACGACCAGGTCCGCGACCTGCTGGAGAAGCTGCGCTCGGGCGCCAAGGTGGAGATGCTGGTCGGCAAGGGCCAGGACGTCCCCGGCGCGCCGCAGGAGCCGGCCTCCGCTCCGGCCGGCGCCGCCGCCCCCGTTTCCGACCTCGACAGCGCGCCGCCCGCCTCGGCGCCCGCCCAGACCCCGGCCAAAAAATGACCCGCAAGCCTGCAAAGACCCCGACCAAGACCACCGCTCCGAAGGCCGCCGAAAAGACGCCCGCGACCACGACTCCGGCCGAGATCGTCGGCCAGGTCGGCGCCAGCGTCGGTCAGGCCCTGGACCGCGCCCTCGATCCGCTGGCCTCGGCCCTGAAGCGCGCCGGCCTGCGCCGCGCCCAGAAGTCGGCCGGCGAGACCCCTGTCCCGACCGCCGCCCCCGCGACGCCCGCCGCCGCGCCGGGCAAGCCGGGCCTGGCCGTCTCGCCGCTGGTCGTGCCGTTCCCGACCATCCCGCCGATCGCCGGCGTCGAGATCGCCACCGGCCGCGCCGGCTTCTACAAGCACGAGCGCCCCGACCTCTTGCTGATGCGCTTCGCCGAGGGCACCTCGGGCGCCGGCGTCTTCACCCGCCACGGCGTCGGCTCGGCTCCGGTCGACTGGTGCAAGCGTCAGCTGGCCGCCAGCGGCGGCGGCGACGTGCGCGCCCTCGTGGTCAACGCCGGCTGCGCCAACAGCTTCACCGGCAAGCCCGGCGCCGACGCCGTGCGCCGCGTGGCCACCGCCGTGGGCAAGCGCTTCGACTGCCGCCAGCGCGACGTGATGATGGCCTCGACCGGCGTCATCGGCGTCATCCTCGACGACAGCAAGATCACCTCCAACCTGCGCGAGGTGGAGACCCGCCTGACGCCGGACGGCTGGGCCCAAGCGGCCTCGGCGATCATGACCACCGACACCTTCCCGAAGGGCGCTTACGCCACGGCGGTGATCGACGGCCATGAAGTGAAGATCGCCGGCATCGCCAAGGGCTCGGGCATGATCGCGCCGGACATGGCCACCATGCTGGCCTTCGTCGCCACCGACGCCGCCATCGCTCCGGCCGCCCTGCAGACGCTGGTCTCTCTGTACACCCGCACCACCTTCAACTGCGTGACGGTGGACGGCGACCGCTCGACCAACGACACCCTGCTGCTGTTCGCCACCGGCCAGTCGGGCGCGCCCAAGATCAGCCGCCCCGGCGACAAGCGCCTGGCCGACTTCCGCGAAAAGCTGGAAGGCGTACTGCTGGATCTGGCCCTGCAGCTGGTCCGCGACGGCGAGGGCGCCACCAAGTTCGTCAAGATCACCGTCAACGGCGCCGAAAGCCCGCTGTCGGCCCGCAAGATCGCCCGCACCATCGCCGAAAGCCCGCTGGTCAAGACCGCCTTCGCCGGCGAGGACGCCAACTGGGGCCGCATCGTCATGGCCGTCGGCCGCGCCGACGAGCCGGTCAACCGCGAGAAGATCAGCGTCAAGTTCGGCGACCTCTTCGCCGCCCGCGACGGCCTGGTCTCGGCCGAATACGACGAGGCGGCCATGAGCGCCTACATGAAGCACCAGGAACTCGAGGTCACCGTCGAGGTCGGCGTCGGCAAGGGCAGCTCCACCGTCTGGACCTGCGACCTGACCAAGCAGTACGTGGCGATCAACGGGGATTATCGGTCGTAGGGTCACCCCCTACCGACCTGCCCCCATCCCTCCACCGTAAAACCCCCGCGAAAGCGGGGGCCCAGGCGTTTTATCGTCGAGCGCGGCGCGTTTCAGAAAACACCTGGGTCCCCGCTTTCGCGGGGATTTTACGGAAGGGGTAAGGCCTGGGCCTGCCCCCCTCTTCACCGCGCGCCGCGATCATGGCGGCGGCCGGCGCCTGCCCACCCTATATGCGGCAAGATCGACGCCCCCGACCGATCTTCGCAGCAGAGAAGCGCGCCATGAAAATCCTGATCGTCCTCACCTCGCACGACACCCTCGGCGACACCGGCAAGAAGACCGGGTTCTGGCTCGAAGAGCTCGCCGCGCCCTACTACGTGTTTAAGGACGCCGGCGCCGAGATCGTCCTGGCCTCGCCCAAGGGCGGGCAGCCGCCGCTCGATCCCAAGAGCGACCTGCCGGACTTCCAGACCGACATGACCCGCCGCTTCCAGGCCGACGAGGCCGCGCTGGAAGCCCTCGCCAAGACCGTTCCGCTGGACGCCGTCGACGCTGCCGATTTCGACGCGGTCTTCTATCCCGGCGGTCACGGACCGCTGTGGGACCTGGCGGAGTCGCCCGCCTCGATCGCCCTGATCGAAGCCTTCGACCGCGCCGGCAAGCCCCAGGCCCTGGTCTGCCATGCCCCGGGCGCCCTGCGCCACGTCAAGGCCGCCGACGGCCGCCCGCTCGTGGCCGGCCGCAAGGTCACCGGCTTCACCAACGGCGAGGAAGACGCCGTCGAACTGACCGACATCGTGCCGTTCCTGGTCGAGGACATGCTGAAGGCGAACGGCGGCCTCTATGAGAAGGGCCCCGACTGGGCCCCCTATGTCGTCACGGACGACGACCTGATCACCGGGCAGAACCCCGCCAGCAGCGACGCCGTCGCCCACGCTCTGGTCAAACGCCTGGCAGCCAAGGCCTGAGCTTGTCTCCAACCGCAAAACCCCCGCGAAAGCGGGGATTTTACGGAGAAGGCTGATCAGCGGGCTGAGCGCCGAGCCGCATCAGGCCTCGGCGCCGGTCGGCTCGAACTTGGCGAACTGCTGGGTGCTGGGACAGTCGGCGCAGTCGCGCGAGGGCGTGCGCCGTTGCAGGTCGCGCAGCCGCCCCGGCAGCGCCTCCAGGTCCGCCGGCTCGCGAAGCTGGTCGACGGACAGCGCAAAATGCTGCGGCGTGAAGCTGCACGGCGCGATCCGGCCGGCCTCGTCGATAAACAGGAACCGCTCGGCGACCCGGCAATCGGCGATCGGCAGCGGCCGGCCCGCTACGGTGTCGGCGATCCGCGCGACATAGGACGCTCCGCCGACCAGGCCCGCGCCGAGACCCGCCAGTTCGGCGCGCAGCCCCGGCAGCAGCGCGGCCAGGAACGTCACATCGTCCGGACGAAGGCGATGGTCGGGGAAGAACTCGGGACGATCGCGACCGCCCAGCTGGTTGAAGCTGATCTCGTCGACGCCCCAGCCGGCCAGGGTCCGGCACAGCGCCTCGAAGTCGGCGATGTTGTCGCGCATCAGCACCACGTTGGCGCGGACCTTGAGCGCGGCGCCGGCCGCGTCGCGGTCGGCCACGAGCGCGGGCACATAGCGCGAGAGCTTGTCGAACGCCCCCGGCCAGCCCCGCATCCGGTCATGGAAGGCGGCGGGACCGTCGATGCTGATCGTCACCTCGCGATAGCGCCGCACCAGTTCGTCACGGACCCGGGGCGAGCCGAGCCTCGTGCCGTTGGTGGTCAGGCTGAGTTCCAGCCCCTGGTCGACGGCGCGGGCGCTGAGCGCCGACAGCGGCTCCCAGAGCAAGGGCTCGCCCCCAAGCCAGCTGAGCAGGACGGAACGGCCCTGCGCCCGACGCCAGTCGCCGAGCAGGTCTATGGTCCGCTCCACCCGGGCCGGGTCGACGGCGTGCCTGGGTCCGTCCACCCGCTTGTCGTAGGCGCAGAACGGGCAGGACAGGTTGCAGGCGTCGAAGACCCGCCACAGGACGATCAGGCGGCGGTCGGTCTCGGCGGCGTACGTCACGTTGAACCTCCTGATCGAGCAGACTTGCGAGCCTCGGCCGCAGCGGCCGGAGCGCGGAGCGGCTAAGCCGCCTCGCTGCGCGCCCGCACGTCGGCCAGCGTGTGGTCCACCAGCAGCGCCCCGTCCTCCCACACCGTGACCATGGCGTCGGTCCAGCCGGCCTCCACCGCCTCGTCTTCGCCCACCGCCACCGTCCGGTAGTCGCCGGCCGCGTTCGTCTGCAGCATCAGCCGCCCGGCCTTGGAGCGCTTGCCGGGGTCGGTGACGGGGTTCTTGCTGACGTCGATCCACACCCCGTCGACCTTGGCGGCCGAGCACTTCAAAGCAAAGCGCTGGGTGTCGCGGTCGAGTTGTTGCAGCAAGCCGCCGCCCATGCCGAAGGCGAGGTTGTCGGCGGCGAAGCCATCGGCGATCACCCGCTCCAGGATCGCGGCGATGCTGACCGGATTGACCCCATCGCCCTGGATCACCCGCACGTGGTTCAGCACCTTGTAGCCCTTGGCGTTGACCGTGCTGCCGAAGGCCTCGTCGAGGCGCTTCAGGGTTTCGGCGACGATGCTGACGGGATCGCCGGAGTCGGGCCGCACCACCAGGGTCGCGCCGCTGGCGATCACCTCGTCGCGCAACTCCTGGCCCCAGATCCGGCTGACGGCGTCGAACAGGTCGTAGCTGTCGGACACCACCGAGAACAGGGCGCCGGGCTTGCCGAAGCTCTTGAGCATGTTGCGGTAGGCGTCGGCCTCGCGGTCGCGGCCCCAGCTGGTGATCGTGCTGTGCTCGGCGGCTGGGATGGAGAAGGCGGCCATGGGCTCGTTGTACCAGGCGCGCCCGGCCTGCACCGCCGCCAGGGTGTCGCTGCCCAGGAAGTTGACGAGGTGGGCCAGCCCGCCGATCGCGGCGCTCTCCCGGCTGGAGACGCCCCGCGCCCCGAAGTCGTGCAGCTTGAACGGCAGCTGGCCGGCCGGATCGTCGCTGGTCTTCTCCAGCGCCGCGCGGATCGTCTGCTTGACGCCCCAGCTGGTGGTGGCGACGGTCACCGGATACCAGACCCGCAGCAGCAGGGTCTCCAGGTACGACGGCAGCCAGAAGCACTCCGGGTCGGTGTTCTCGATGGTCATCAGCGCCTGGTGCGTCGGAACCACCGTCCCTTCCGGCACGGCGCGGATGCGCACCGGCAGGCGGCCGCCGTGCACGTCGACGATCCGCCGCCAGCCGGCCTCGTTGAACGGCTCGCCGTGCGCCGCCAGCAGCTCGGCGGCCTCGTCGACCATGGCGTGGGTCACCGGCCTGGCCAGCGCCGTCTTCAGGATCGCCTGCAGGCCGAAGAAGACCGTGCGGTCGTAGCGCCCGCCCCGGCTCTCCACATAGGAGAAGGCGCCGGTCACGCCGGGCGGATATTGCAGCCAGTGGCTGGCCTTGTAGCTGTCGGTGTCGAGGATCAGGTTGTCGAACATCGCGGAAGCTCCTTCGCGCGGGGAGTGACCGTCTCGTCTCTCGGGGCGGTTTCGTGGATTTGATCTGAAAGCGCCGTCAGGCGGCGCCGACGAAGTGTTCGAGGATGTGGAAGTGGTCCTCGAAGAACTGCTCCTCCATCAGCAGCGCCTCGCTGACGGGAACCCAGCGCGCCTGCTCGGCGTCGTCGGAGCCCTTCACGCGCGGCAGCGGGCCGGCGGGGAAGTCGAAGTGGAAGGCGTGGGTGATGGTCCGCCCGCGCAGCGAGCGGTCGGGGTGGTCGAACACCCGCGCGGCCTTGATCGAGCCGCGCAGCACGGCCGGCGGGATCTTCAGGCGCGTCTCCTCATGCAGCTCGCGGATCGCGGCGGCCTGCACCGTCTCGCCCTGGTTCACGAAGCCGCCCGGCAGGGCCCACAGCCCCTTGCCCGGCTCGGCCCGGCGGCGCACCAGCAGCACGTGGCCGGAATGCACGACCACCGCGTCGGCGGTGACGAAGGTCGGCGGATAGGGCGCGGCGGCCCAGGCCTGGCGATAGGTCTTGATGAAGGCGTGCTCGCGGGCCAGCTGGGCGTAGGCGGGCGAGCCGTCGCGGAAGGCGCCGAGCATCTCGAACACCGGCCCGGGCACATTGGCCTCCACGAGGCGCAGACCCCCCGCCTCGCCGGCGAACAGCCAGTCGCGCAGTTCGGTGGCCGACAGCACGTCGGCGTGCTGCACGTCGACCAGCTCCCACTGCGGAAAAGCCGCCAGATAGGTCGCGGTGGCGTCGTCCTTGTTGCGGCCGATCAGGCCGACCTTGGCGTCTTCACCGGCGCCGTCCGCCACCAGGGCCTCGGCCACCAGACGCTGCACGTCGCCGACCCACAGGGTGTCGCCATAGAGGCGGTCGCGCAGCGGCGCCACGATCAGCCGGGCCGCGTCGTCGCCGGCCGCGGCGCGGATCATCACGGCCCGCTCGGCGGCGTTGAAGGGGTTGCGGATGGTGCGCGGCTGGCCGGCGCTGCCGGTGAGCACGATCACCTTCTCCGCCAGCCGCAGCGCATGTTTCAGCACGCTGGCGTGGCCGTTGTGGAACGGCTGGAAGCGTCCGATCAGGACCAGATAGTCGAAGCGCATGAGACTCCCTCACGCCGATGTCCGCCGCCGGTCTATCCGGCGACATGGGTTATGCTAACTTTGAGCAAAAGGTGTTGTCAACCCGGACGTGCAGGGCTCGCCTTCTTTAGGGAAACCCTCTCTCATGGAGAGAGGGAGGGGCCCGCGCCGTAGGCGTGGGAGGGTGAGTGGGTAGGCGAAGCCCCCGGACAATCTTGGCGACGATCTTGGCGCTGTTGCGGGCGATGTGCTGGCACGCCGGCTGAAGGTGTAACCACTCACCCTCCCATCGCTGCGCGATGGGCCCCTCCCTCTCTCTAAGAGAGAGGGTTTTCGCGCCTGCCATCCGCAACGGATCCAAGCCGCCCCTATGGTGAGACCCCCTCTGTCAGCCACAAGGGCGGGAATGACGGGCGGATAGGGAGCGGGCAAGGAGACCTCAGAACCCGTAGAGCGCCGCGTATTCCGCGTCCTTGGCGGCGATCTGCTTGGCGCAGTCGACCATCACCTTGGCCTGTTTCCAGGTGGCGTCGTCCTGCATCTTGCCGTCGATCATCGCCACGCCCGAACCGTCGGGCATGGCCTCCAGAATCCGCTTGGCGAAGGCCACCTCGGCCGGGTCGGGGCTGAAGACCTGCTTGGCGATGGCGATCTGACTGGGGTGCAGGCTCCAGGCCCCGGCGCAGCCCATCAGGAAGGCGTTGCGGAACTGCTGCTCGCAGGCGACCGGATCGTCGATCGCCCCGAACGGCCCGTAGAACGGCTTGACGCCATGGGCCGCGCAGGCGTCGACCATCTTGGCGAAGGTGTAGTGCCAGAGGTCCTGCTGCACGCTGACGCGGGGCGATCCGTCCGTATGCGGATCTTCGATGACGCGGTAGCCCGGATGGCCGCCGCCGACCCGGGTGGTCTTCATCGCCCGGCTGGCCGCCAGATCCGCCGGACCCAGCGAAATCCCCTGCATGCGCGGGCTGGCGCCGGCGATCTGCTCGACGTTCATCACCCCCTCGGCCGTCTCGAGGATGGCGTGCAGCAGGATCGGCCGGGTCACCCCGTGCTTGGCCTCCAGCGAGGCCAGCAGCTGGTCGATGTAGAAGATGTCCCACGGCCCCTCGACCTTGGGGACCATGATCACGTCGATCCGGTCGCCGGCCTTCTCGACCAGGGTCGCCACCTCGTCCAGGTGCCAGGGCGAGTTGAGGCAGTTGATCCGCACCCACAGCCCCACGCCCAGGGCCTTGAAGTCGACCTCGCGCGACAGGGCGATCGTGCCCGCCAGGGCCGCGCCCTTGGCGTCGGCGGGGATGGCGTCCTCCAGATTGGCCAGGATCACGTCGACCGTGGGGGCGATCTCGCCGACCTTGGCCCGCACCTTCTCCAGATGCGGCGGCACGAAGTGGATCATCCGCTCGACGCGGGCGGGCAGCTCGCGCCACGGCGCCGGCGCGCCGATGGCCAGGGGTTTGAAGAAGCCTCGGGCGGTCTTCATGCGCGTCTTCCCTGTGTTCTTATTTCGCAGTTGCGAGAAGACTGCGGCGCGGGCGCGAGGGGGTCAAGGGCGACGCGGGGGAAGGCCTCAGCTACTCCCCGCCGAGCCGGCTCCGCATGGCCGCGCGCCCCTCCGCCGCGGCGACCTCGGCCGAGGCGTAGATCCCCTCCGGCGACAGGGTATGCCACCCCTCTGCGACCACCTCGCCCTCATGTTCCGAAACGTAGTGGTACTGCTCCGCCCACGCGAAGAGGCCGTCACCCCGCAACAGCACCACGAAGCGGCGACGAGGGTGCAAGGCCGACGCGATCTCGACCTCCTCGGACGTTTCCACTGTCTGCATTGTCAGGCTGCTCCCTGTCCCGGCCTCGGCGGCGGCGCCTCGTCCGGATCCTCGCGGCCCAGTTCGTCGGCGGCGTCGTTCTGCGAGACGTGGGTCGCCGCCTTGCCCCGAGCCTTGCGCGCCGCGCGCGGTTCCAGCCGCAGGGCCGCCCGCGCGTCCTCGCCCTCCTCGCCGAACAGCCCCCGCAGCCGCACGTCGCGCTGCGGATAGGGGATCTCGATCCCGGCCCCGCGCAGGGCGTCGTCGATGGCCCAGGTATAGGCCGCGAAGATCGCCGCCGGCCGGCGCACGGCTTCCACGGTCGGCCAGACGATCAGCTCGAACTTCAGGGCGTGCTCGCCATAGCCGACCAACCACACCTGGGTGCGGCGCACGGCGTCGTCGGCGCTGGTGAAGGGCACGCTGCGGGCCGCCTTCAGCACCGCCTCGCGCACCACCTCCTTGTCGACCCCGAAGGCGGTGACGAACGGCACGCGGATGCGGCGGGTGGTGTTGCGCAGGGTCCAGTTGACCACCTGGTCGTTGACCAGCACCGAGTTGGGCACGATCACGTCGGTGGCGTCGTTGGTGCGCAGGCGCGTGGCGCGCGGCCCGATCTCGTGCACCACCCCGCGCGAGCCGTTCGACAGCTCGACGAAGTCGCCCACCGCGATCAGCCGCTCGAACACCAGGCTGACGCCCGACGCAAAGTCCTTGATCACCCCCTGCAGACCAAGGCCCACGCCCACCCCGACCGCGCCGGCGAACACCGTCAGCGAGGTCAGGTCGATGCCCATGGTCGACAGGCCCGCCAGCAGGCCCACCACAACCAGGCCGTAGGTCGTCAGCTTCTCGACCACATACAGCGACGAGGCGTTGTCGGCCGCCCGCGCCCGCAGCCGCCGCAGCCCCGCCGCAGCCAGCCGCGCGGCCAGCAGGGCGGCGATGACGATGACGATCCCGGCCCCCAAGCCCCCCACCGTGATCGCCGACTTGCCGAGCTTGACCAGCTCCAGGGCGTCCAGGCGTTGCAGCGGGTTGTCGGTCATGGGGTGGAGTTTGAGCCGTCGTCGGCGCGGCTTTCAAGCCCCGCCGCCGCAGACCCCCTCCGGCCCTCCGGGCCACCTCCCCCAGAGGGGGAGGATCTATCGCCGCAGATGCTCCCCCTCTGGGGGAGCTGTCGCGGAGCGACTGAGGGGGCCGGCGCCAGCCGGCTAGCGCCCCACCATCGCCAGCCCGGCCTCGGCATACCGCTCGCCCTCGACCGCCGTCTCCGGCACCGCGGCGGCGATCTTCGCCAAGTCGTCGGCGCTCAGCGCCACGTCCACCGCGCCGATGTTCTCCTCCAGCCGCGCGACCTTGGTCGTGCCGGGGATCGGCGCGATGTCCGGGCCCTGGGCCAGCAGCCAGGCCAGCGCTAGCTGAGCGGGGGTCACACCCTTTTCGCCGGCCAGTTCGACCAGCGCCTCGACCAGCGACTGGTTCTTGGCGATGGCCTCGCCCTGGAAGCGCGGCAGGGTCGAGCGGAAGTCGTCCTTGCCGAAACCGTCGCCGGCCTTGATCGCGCCGGTCAGGAAGCCCCGGCCCAGCGGGCTGTAGGGGACGAGACCGATGCCCAGCTCGCGGATGGTCGGCAGCACCTGGGCCTCGATCCCGCGCGTCCACAGCGAATACTCGCTCTGCAGCGCCGCCACCGGCTGCACCGCATGGGCCTTGCGGATCGTCGCCGCCCCGGCTTCCGACAGGCCGAAGTGCTTGACCTTGCCCTCGGCGATCAGGTCCCTGACCGTTCCGGCCACGTCCTCGATCGGCACGCCGGGATCGACGCGGTGCTGGTAGAAGAGGTCGATCGCCTCGACGCCCAGGCGCTTGAGCGACGCCTCGGCCACGGCGCGGATGTTGTCGGGCCGCGAGTTGACGCCCTTCATGCGCACGGTCCCGGACTCGTCGGGCCCGATGTCGAAGCCGAACTTGGTGGCGATCACGACCTTGTCGCAGAAGGGCTTCAGGCCTTCGCCGACCAGCTCTTCGTTGACATAGGGGCCATAGACCTCGGCGGTGTCGAAGAAGGTGACGCCCAGGTCCACCGCCTTGGCCATCAGGTCGAACATCGCCTGCTTGTCGGGCGCGGGGCCATAGGCCCAGCTCATGCCCATGCAGCCGAGACCGAGGGCGGAGACCTCCAGGCCGTCGCCGAGTTTGCGCGTCTTCATGGGCAGCTCCTTGTGCGAAATGGGGGCCGCGGACGTCGCCGCGACGGCAGGGAGATGGGCCTTGGCGGGCCAAACGATAACCGCTTGCGGTCTCAACGCACTCCTGAGCATCTCTCAGCAATGTCGCCCCGCCCCCTGCCCGACCTCGCCGTCTTCGCCCTGGTGGCCGAGCGCCGCAGCTTCCGCGCCGCCGCCCAGGCCCTGGGGGTGACGGCCTCCGCGCTCAGCCACGCGATCCGCAACCTGGAGACCCGGCTGGACGTGCGGCTGCTCAACCGCACCACCCGCAGCGTCGCCCCCACCGAGGCCGGCGAGCGGCTGCTCGCGAGACTTGGCCCCGCCCTGGCCGACATCGACGCGGCGCTCGACGAGATCGCCCAGTTCCGCGACCGACCCGCCGGGCGCCTGCGCATCAACATCGCCACCACGGCCGCCCGCATGCTGCTGGCCCCGCGCATCGGCGGCTTCATGAACGCCTATCCCGACGTGCGGGTCGAGATCGTCTGCGAGGACGCCCTGTCCGACATCGTCGCCGGCGGCTTCGACTGCGGCGTGCGCCTGGGCGAGCGGCTGCAGGCCGACATGATCGCCATCCCCTTGAGCGGCGAGCTCTCCCAGGCCCTGGTCGCCACCCCCGACTACATCGCCCGCCACGGCGCCCCCCAGGAGCCGGAAGACCTGATGAGCGGCCACCGCTGCCTGCTGGTGCGCCGGTCCTCCGGCGCGCCCTATCCGTGGGAGTTCGAGCGCAAGGGCCGCCTCGTCGTCGTCACCCCGCCCGCCTGCCTGCTCACCGACAACGGCGCGGTGCTGCTGGAGGCCTGCAAGGGCGGGGCGGGACTGGCCTTCCCGTTCCGCGAAGCCGTCGCCGACGACATCGCCGCCGGCCGTCTCGTCTCGCTGCTGGAAGACTGGTGCGAGCCCTTCCCCGGCTTCTTCCTCTACTACCCCAGCCGCCGCCAGCTCTCCCCGGCCCTGCGGGCCTTCATCGACTGGATGCGGTTCTAAGCGCCGACACGGCCCAACGCGCGACAAGGTTTACGCGCTGTTCACAACTCGCCCTCATGTTGAGCTTGAAAACTCGACACGCGCAGCACGCGCACCGGTGAGGACTTCCATGGTCACGGCCGTCGCCCCCTCTCCCTACAGCTACGACCCCGTGGCGCACGCCCAGGCGAGCTTGCCGGGGCTGCGGCGTCTTTACGAGTTTGCTCACGTGTCGTTCGACGAGGCCGCCTATCTGAAGCAGGCCCAGAACCGCAAGGACATGTACGCCCAGGCGGCGGGCGCTTACGAGCGGCGCGAAGCCATACTGGCGCAGGCCGAGACGTCCATCCAGGCGCTGAACCTTCCGGAATATGTCGAGCCGGCCGTGAAGGTGGACCTGTCCCCGGAGGCCAAGGCGGCCCTGGCGAAAGACGCCGCGCAGAAGCCCGCCGAAACGTCCGACGCAACGCCCACGACCGCTGTCGCCGTCACCCCGACCACGGGCGCGACCACGGCCGTCGCCGCGCCGGTCGAGACCTACCCCAAGGGCTCGCTCGCCTCCGAGAACAACCAGATGGCCACAGGCATGGCCAAGGCCGCGCGCAACAACATCGAGATGCTGGGCCTGGACATCAGCCTGATCAACGGCGGCGTCTGGATGCTGAACAACACGGCCAAGTTCGACGAAATGCGCGCCCAGGGGATGGGCGGCGAGGTCGACATGATGGTCTACATCTCCGAAAAGTGGATCAACAGGGGCCTCTCCAGCCTGAACGCCACGCTCCGTGGGATGAACAGCCGGTTCGAGGTCACGGGCGCGCCGCTCTACCGCACGACCGAGGGCAAGCTCAGGATCGGCGACTTCACCCAGTCGGCCGGCGAGGCCGGCTGGTCGGTGTCGGTGCGCTCGACGGGCGAGGTCACGGCCATCGCCAACGGCCGCGACGTCAGCGACCAGGTCGACGACAGCTCCGCGTGGGGCTTTCGCTGGTCGGACGTCATCGCCGCCCGCAAGGCCCGGGACGCCGCCCTCGCGGCCGAAACCTCAAAGACGGCCGCGATCGGGACCACGGCGCCTGCGAGCACGGCCTCGGCGACCGCCGCCACCCTGGCCGTTCCGGTCAGCGCCGCCGCCTCGACCGCGGCGGTCGCCCTGGCGACCCTGAGCAACGTCGGAAAGACGGTCGACCGCTCGATCTGACGGCCCCCGCGAAAATTCGCCTCGACGATGTCGGGGCGGCGGGCGTTCCTTCGTCCTCGGGAAGACGCGGCGACCAGGCCGCCAGCCAGGAGGAGGACGCCATGCCCAAGATCACCCCGTTCCTGTGGTTCGACACCCAGGCCGAGGAGGCCGCCGAGTTCTACGTCTCGATCTTCCCCAATTCGCGGATCCTGTCGGTCAACCGCTATCCCGACGACGTGCCACCGCCGGCCGGGCCGGGCGGCTCGGTGTCGACGGTCTATTTCGAGCTCGACGGCCAGGGCTTCACCGCGCTGAACGGCGGCCCGCACTTCAAGTTCGACGAGGCGGTGTCGTTCACCGTCGACTGCGACGGCCAGGCCGACGTCGACCACTACTGGGACGCCCTGCTGGCCGGCGGCGGCCAGCCCTCGGCCTGCGGCTGGCTGAAGGACCGCTACGGCCTCTCCTGGCAGATCACCCCGCGCCAGCTGATCGAGCTGACCACCGGTCCCGACAAGGCCGTCGCCGGCCGCGTCTTCGCCGCCATGATGCAGATGGTGAAGATCGACGTGCCGACCCTGGAGAGGGCCGCGCAGGGCGAATAGGATTTAACCCGGGTAATATTGACTCTGATTTTTATCCGGACAAATTAGGCGGCGCGCTTTTCAGGGAGCCGCCGCCCATGTCGTCCGCCGCCTCTTCCGCCCCCTCTTCCGTCGCCCGGATCCCCGCCGTCGCCCGCGCCCTGCGGACGGCGTTCGCGGCCGACGCCGTCGATTCCGAGACGCGGCTGACCGGCGGGCTCTCCGGCGCCGGCAGCTGGCGCATCCGCGTCGGCGGCGTCCCCTATGCGCTGCGCATCGACACGGCCCGCGACGCCGTGCGCGATCCGGCCCGCGCCCAGGCCTGCCAGCGCATCGCCGCCGACGCCCTGTTCAGCCCGCGCCTGCGCTGGGCCGATGCGGAGAGCGGCGTGACGATCGTGGAGTGGATCGAGGCCCGGCCCCTGTCGGACTTCCCCGGCGGCGCCCTGGTGGACGAACTGGCCCGCACCGTGCGCCTGCTGCACGAGACCCCGGCCTTCCCGCCGGCGATCGACTATCTCGACGCCCTCGAGGGCCTGGTGCGCGGCCTGCTGGCCCGGCCGCTGCTGGCGCCGGCGACCCGCGAGGCGACGGCGAGCCTGTGGGACGGACTGGCCACGGCCAGCCGCGCGGCGGGGTGCGAGCCGGTCTCCAGCCACAACGACCTCAATCCCCGCAACATCCTCAGCGACGGCGCCCGGCTGTGGCTGATCGACTGGGAGTCGGCGTTCCTGGCCGACCGCTATGTCGACCTGGCCGCAATCGCCAACCTGTTCGCCCCCGGCCCCGAGGCCGCCGACCGCCTGCTGGCCGTCTATTTCGGCGCGCCGCCGACCGACGCGCAGCGCGGCCGCCTGGCCCTGGCGCGCCGGGTCAGCCACCTGTTCTACGCGGTGATGTTCCTGACCGCCGCGGCGAACGAGCGCCCCGACGCCCGCCTCGCCGAGGCGACGCCGGCCCGTCCCCTGGCCAACCTGCACGCCGCCCTCGGCGTCGGCGAACCGCTGCTGGACACCTGGGACGGCCGGGTCGAGTACGGCCTGGCGCGGCTGGCGGCGGCCTAGGCGCCGCCTCAGGCCTTCTTGACGAACTCCGTCCGCAGCACCAGGCCCCTCACCTTGTCGACATTGGCCTCGATCTCTTCGGGGTCGCCGGTCAGGCGGATCTTCTTGACCAGGGTGCCGCGCTTGAGGGTCACGCCGCCCGAGCCCTTGACCTTCAGGTCCTTGATCAGGGTGACGTTGTCGCCGTCGGCCAGGATCGCGCCGTTGGAATCGCGGGTTTCGTCGGACATGGATAGTCTCCTTCGTCGGCCGGGCGGCGCGAAGGCGAAGCCCTTACAAAAGTTGCGGGCTTTCTAGGATGCGGCGGCCGAAGGCGTAAAGGCCTCCGGCCGTCTTTTCCTGCAGGGTCTTCTCCCTACTGCGTCTTCAGGAACTCGATCACCGCCGCCCGCTCCTGCGCGGTAAGGGCCGGGCCGACCACGCCCTTGGTCCCGGCCGGGGCGTCGCGGAACTCGTGGCCCTTGTTGGAGCTGCCCTTGACGCTGACGTCCAGCTTGAAGGCCCCGCGCGGGCAGGCGGCCTTGACGTCCAGGCCGACGGCCTTGGGGTCGTAGGCGCGGTTGCCCAGGCAGAAGCTCGACGGCCGCTCGCCCGGCGCGCCCAGCAGGGCGGTGAGCGACGGCACCGAGCCGTTATGCAGATAGGGCGGCGCCGCCCAGATGCCGTTCAGCGGCCGGGCCTTGTAGGCCGGCGGGGCCTGGATGCAGTTGGGACGGTTGCCCTTGTCGGCGTCGGCCTCGAGGCTCTTGATCGGCGTGCCCTCGTCGACGTGGAACTTGTCGACCACGAACTGCACCGCCGAGGCCAGGGCTTGGCCGAAGGTCATGTCGGTGGCCGCCGGCGTCGGCGTCGTGAAGCAGGTCACCCCCGTGGTCGGGTCGGTCACGCCCGGCTGCAGACCCAGGGCCAGCGGCGTCTTGATCTTGCGGGCCGACAGGATCTCGGCCTGGCCGGGATCGGTGCCAACCACGCTGAGCGGGATGATGTTGACCTTCAGATAGCTCTCGCCGTGCTCGTTGGCCGTGGTCCACAGCGAGGGGGTGTAGAGCGCCTGATTGGGGTCATCGACCGGCGGCAGGTGGCAGCCCTGGCAGCGCAGGGCGTAGACCTTGCGGCCCGCCTCCGCCTTGGCGATGTCGATCCGGCCCAGCACGTCCTGCGGCCACTTCGGACCCGACAGGCCCTTGAAGCCGCGCACCCGGCCGTCGGGCTCGCGATCCAGCGGGTTGGGGCCTTCGATCTGCTGCTCCATCCGCGCCAGGTTGCCCACCGGCACCGACGAGTCCCACAGCTTGTGGGGCTGGTCGTAGGTGGTCATGTTCACCCGCGCCAGCACCCCGATCGCCTCGCCGACATTGCGGATGGCCGGCTGGCCGATCGAGCCGTCGTACTGCGCCCAGGTGAACCACGGCGTGGTCCACAGGTGCGGATACTTCACCGGCGCGCTCAGGGCCGCATAGTTGACCAGCGGGTCGAAGGTCGCCGACTTCACCGGCAGCAGGTTGACGTAGAACACCTCGTTGCCGATGCGGTTGAGGGCGTCCAGGCGGTTGAAGCCCTCGGGCACGCCGTCGCGCTTGTCGATCGCCGACGTCGCCTTGGCCGCCGCGGCCAGGGTCTTGATCGTCGCCTTCAGGTCGGCGTGCAGCTGCTTGCGCTGGGCCTTGGTGGCCTTGGGGCCGAGCACCCGGTCGGCGAACGAATTGAAGCGCCAGGGCAGCACGTCGGTCAGCAGCAGGGCCGCGCCCAGGGTGCTGGTCAGCTGGCCCAGGCTCGAGGCGGCGTTGCCGCCGTCGATGCGCAGGGAGACGCCGTTATATTCCAGGTGGCCCGTGTGGCAGGCCGCGCAGGTCAGGCCCACCTGGTCGGGCAGCATCTTGCCGGTGGTCGGATCGGCATAGGCCTTGGTGATCGCGAAGCCCACCGGCATGCCGGCCGGATTGAGGCCCTGGTTGCTCTCGACCTTGGCGTCGGCGGCCACGCCGCCGATCTTGTGCTTGTAGCCGTAGGCCTTCTCGCGCCAACCGGCGGGACCCGCCTGGCCGCCGCCCGACGGCGGGCTGGGGATGAAGCCCAGCTTCTGCATGTAGCCGTCGTTGATGAACAGCGTCTCCTTGCCGGGCAGGATCTTCGGTTCGGCCACGGCCACGAACCAGGCGTAGGGGATCGGCAGGGTCGAGGTGCCCTGGGTGGCGTGGTGGAACCAGTAGCGGTCGCTCTCGCTCCAGCCCTGGTCGAGCCAGCGGGCCTCGCGCACCGGCTGGGCCGGCGGCAGCGGCGGCTCGACGAAGGACAGGACCTTCTGGATCCCGATCCCCACCGCCACGAAGACGACCAGCGCCAAGATCCACAAGGCGGCTTTCTTGAATCCCGACATCGACGTTCCCCTCCGCGACGCACCCCATAAGAATGCAATTTTGAGGACTCATCAACATGGGATACAATTTCTGGAAGTGATGCGCATCGCCCTCTCGTGGCGGGCGCGTCTCGGGGCCGCTTTTTTTTCAGAACAACCAAACCCGCCAAGCCGAGGTCAAAGATGGTCGATGTCGCAGCATCATCGTTCCTGGACGCCTACGACGCCGCGCAGCAGCCGCAGCAGAAACTGGGCCTCCTCTATCAGTGGATCGCCACCAAGCCCTTGGCGCTGTTCAAGGAATTGCGAACCCGGCGGCCGATCCTGGTCACGCCCGGCGGGCCGACCCTCCTGGCGATGTTCGCCGACGTCGAGGAGGCCCTGACCCGGAACCTGCAGTTCACGGTCAAGCCCTACGCCCCCAAGATGGACCCGGCCGTCGGCCCGTTCATGCTGGCCCGCGACGGCACGGTCTACAACCAGCGCGACAAGAGCATCATGCGCGCCCTGATCCAGCAGGCCGACCTGCCCAGCGTGCGCCAGACGGTGGCCAAGATCGGCGCCAAGCTGATCGCCCAGGGCGCCTCGCCCGACGGCCGGCTGGAGCTGGTCTCGCAGGTCACCCGTCCCGGCCCGATCGCCCTGACCGGCCAGTACTTCGGCTTTCCGGGGCCGGACCTGACGGCGATGCTGCGCTGGTCCTACGCCACCCAGAACGACATGTTCCACAACCTGACCGACGACCCCAAGGTCCATGCGGCCAACATCGCCGCCGGGGCCGAGATGCGGTCCTACCTGGAAGACTTCCTGCCCCGCCGCGCCAAGCAGGTGAAGGCCGATCCCAAGCTCGACGACGTCGTCTCGCGCATGCTGCGCCTGCAGACCCCGCCGCAGATCGGCTTCGACCAGGGCCGGATCCTGTCCAACACCATGGGCCTGCTGGTCGGCGGCATCGAGACCACCTCGGCCGCCATCGTCCAGGCGATCGACCAGCTGCTCGACCGGCCCGACCAGATGGTCGCCGCCAAGCGCGCGGCCCAGGCCAATGACGACGCGACCTTCGACGCCATCTTCTGGGAGGCCCTGCGCTTCAACCCGATGGCCCCGTTCGTGGTCCGCCTGCTGGTCGAGCCCTACACGATCGCCGCCGGCACCCCGCGCCAGACCACCCTGGCGGCCGGCACGGTGGTGTTCGCCAGCGTCGCCTCGGCCATGCACGACGGCACGGTGGTTCCCGATCCGGAAACCTTCAAGCCCGGCCGCCCGGCCTATCACTACCTGCACCTGGGCTTTGGCGAGCACCGCTGCCTGGGCGACCAGGTCAGCCTGATGCAGGCCCCCGAACTGGCCAAGCAGATCATCAAGGCCGGCTTCTGCAAGCGCGCGGCGGGCGCGGCCGGCCATCTCGACTTCAAGGGCGGCCCGTTCCCGGAAAGCCTGGTGCTGACCAAGTAGGGGCGTTGCGGGAGCCCCTCGGCTCCCGCATTCTCGCCGCCAGCACGTTTCAGTCAGCCGGGCGTCGTCGATGCGGTTCGAGAAGGTATGGGACAAGGTCGTCGCCACCGGCGTCTGGTTCTATGACGGCAGCGTGCCCCAACTCGTCGAGATCAAGGCCAGCAACTACGACCACGGGTACGAAGCCGAACTCGACGACTATGAGTACGAGGAATCCATCGGCAATCCCGACGGCTTGAAAAGGCCCGAACCTCATCCGCTCGGTCCCGGCGGGTGGCTCTACCGCGTCGATGGCTGGTTCGGCGGCTACTTCGAAAGCCTCGGCGCTGCGAAGGCCTGGGTCGACATCCAGCCTTGGGGGCCGGTGACCTGGACTGCCGCCGATGACGAAAACGGCAAGGCGGCTCATCCATGATCCCCGCCGGCTATCTCCTCAAGCGCATCGTCACCCCGCCGGAATTCTTGCAGGGGGCGGCGATCGCCGACGTCTGCAGCGTCTCCGACTGCGTCAACGAGGACGTGATCGATCTCCAGAACATCTGGGCGCACAACGGCTTCGGCGTCGCCAATGCGCCCGCCGACCTGTGGAGCCGCCTGCCCGATCCCGATCCGAGCGCGGGCAAGGCCGTCGATGACGGCGTGCTGTTCTACTACGAGGTCTACGAGCGGGAGATCCCGTCCGACGGCTGGACCTTCGATCCCAGCGACTGGCGACCGCTGTCGCCGCCGACCGCGCCCGGCGTGGACACCGCCGTCGTCCCGCCGTCGGAAGGCCTGAAGACCCAGCTGATCGGCTACGACGTGGTGGTGTTCGACGACTTCCTCTGCCACTCACCACTGTCCTGCAACAGCGTCGCGGAAGAGCTGCCGGTCAACGCCCGCTGTCTGTTCGACACTCTCGACGCGGCCAGGGCCGCCATCGACGCGGGCGCCTTCGGCGGCGGCTGCGAGGACGGGATCTACCGGATCTTCTCGGTCAGCATCGTGACGGCGGCGTCGGCGACGACCTAGGCTTCCGCGGCTTGTCGACAGGCGCTGCATACGATCTGCATCGACGCGTGGCATGCTCGGCCCAGAGGTGGAACGAAGGGGGCGACAGGCGTCGATGAGGTTCGCACTGCTTGCACTGGGCGCGGCGCTCACGGCGGCGATGGCGGTCTTCGCCTTCACGCCCCTGGCCTGGGTGCTAGCGGGGCGGCCCGCCGAGTCCTATCCGGAAATCCTCTTCTGCTTCATCGGCCTGCCGCTGGCCCTGGTCGTGCTCGCCGCTGGCGGACTGGCGGCCAGGCGCGCGCCGCCGCCCGGACGCGGCGTCCTGGTCGCCCTGCGCGTCGTGGCTGGGCTAGCGACCGCCGGAAGCGCGCTACTGCTGTCGGCCCTGCTACCCTGGAGCCTGCCGCCTTGGAGCCTGCCGGACGACGGGCTGCCGCAATTGCTGCTGAACGCCGTCTGCCTCGCCACGCCCATCCTGGTGATCGCCCTGGCCGTCATCGCCGCCCTGGTCTTCGGACGGCGGCGGCGCGGCGTACTCTAACCCTTCCGCCCCAGCGGATGCTTGGTCCGCACCACCTCGGCCAGGTGTTCGCCGGCGACGTGGGTGTAGATCTGGGTGGTGCCGATGTCGGCGTGGCCCAGCAGGGTCTGGATGACGCGCAGGTCGGCGCCGCCCTCCAGCAGGTGGGTGGCGAAGGCGTGGCGCAGGACGTGGGGGCTGACCTTCTCGCGGTCGATGCCGGCGGCGATGGCGGCGTCCTCCAGCAGTTGCGAGACGCGCCGCCCCGTCAGCCGCCCGCCCTTGCCGCGCGAGGGAAAGAGCCAGGCGCTGGCCTTCTCACCCTTTGGCAGGAATTGTGGCCTTTCCTCTAAATAGGCCTTCACCGCCGTGCGGGCCGCGTCGTTCAGCGGGGCCAGCCGCTCCTTACCGCCCTTGCCCTTGACCATCAGGAAGGCCGGATCCCGCGCCAGGGCCGACAGCGGCAGGGCCAGCAGCTCCGATATCCGCAGGCCCGAGGCGTAGAGCAGTTCGATGATGCAGGTCAGGCGCAGGCCCTGGGCCCCGTCCTTGGCCGAGGCGGCGGCCAGCAGGGCGTCGATCTCGGCCCGCGACAGCACCTTGGGCAGGGGCCGGCCGGCCTTGGGCGCGACCACCCGGCGGGAAGGATCGTCGGCCCGCCAGCCCTCGCCCAGGGCGAAGCGATAGAACTGCCGCACGGCCGAACGCCGCCTGGCGGCGGTAGCCGGTGAAAGTCCGCGCGCGCCGAGGTCCTGGAAATAGGCCTCGATCGCTTCGGCGTCGGCGGCGTCGAGATCATTGCCCGCCCGTCCCAGGAAGCCCCGGGCGTCGGCCAGGTCCTTCTCGTAGGCGCGCAGGGTGTTGGCGGCGGCCGCGCGCTCGACGGCCATCATCTCCAGGAAGGCCTCGACCCAGCCCTCTGCCCTCCCCCCCCCTTTGGGCGCGCTCACTTCTTCTTCGCCGCAGGCTTGGCGGCCGGCTTGGGCGCTGCCGCCTTCGGCGGGGCCGGCGGCGCGGGCAGCAGGCCTTCGACGGCGATCGCCCGGGCGTCGGCGGCCAAGCCCGCGCGGTTCAGGGCCGAGACGATGCGGGCGCGGTCGCCCGCCGACGGGCCGGCCACGCCGGCTTCCGCCGCAACCGACAGGGCCAGCAGGGCGGCCTCGCCCTTGCGGCCGGCGGCGGCGGCGCTGTCGAGCAAAGCCAGGCGCGCGGCCGAGGCGGTGGACTTGCCGGCCTCGAAGCCGGCGAAGGTCGCGCGGTCCTCGGGGCTCAACGCCCCGCCCAGGGCTTGCAGCACCACGGCGGCCGGCTGGGCCGGCGACTTAGGTCCGCCCGCCGCGCCCAGCTCCACCAGCCGGTCCAGCGCCTGGTCGGTCGAGCCGCCCGACGCCGCCGCCAGGGCCGCGTCGAACAGGGCCAGGTCCTGCGGACCGACGCCGGGGATGGCGTCGGCCGTCATGCCGCCGCGGATCGCCTGGGCGGTCTTGACGTCGCCCGCCGCCAGGGCCGCGCGCAGGAACAGCGCCTGGTCGATCGGTCCTCCGGCCCCAGCCGCAGTAGCGATCAGCGGCGCGGCGGCGCGGGCGGCGGCGGCGTAGTCCGCCCCCGGCCTGGCGGTGCGCAGGAACGCCCAGTCCGAGGCCTGCGCGGCCGCCACGTCGGTCGGGGCCGGCGCGATCACCGGGCGCAGGGCGGGCGAGGCCGTGGCCGCCGCCGCCGGCGTGCGGATCTCCAGCGCCAGGGTGGTCGACAGGGCGAAGTTGATCCCGCTGCTCAGGTCGCCCGTCCCCGTCGCCGGCGTCTTGGCCAGCAAGGCGGTCATCAGCCGGGCGTAGGCGGGATCCTTGCCCTGCTGCTGGGCGAGGTTGAAGGTCAGCTGGGCCTGGTCGAGCTGACCCGCGCGCTGCTGGCAGAAGGCCCGCAGCCGCAGCCAGTAGCCCGCCCCGCGATCGACGCTGAGGGCGTCGGCGATGGCGCAGGCCCGCTCGTCGTCGCCACGGATCAGGTTGGCCTCGGCCGCGGCCATGGCCAGGGCGGCGTTCTGGTCGAGGCCCGGCGTGCGGTCCAGCACCTGCTTGGCGCCCGCCGCCTCGCCCAGGGCGACCAGGGCCAGAGCCCGCGCTCCGCCCATCGCCGGATCGTCGCCCACGCCCTTGGGCGCATGGGCCCCGGTCGCCAGCACCCGGCGGGCCAGTTCGGCGAAGGCCGGCGACAGCGGCCTGGCCGCGAGGGTTGGCAGGATCTGGCGCATCAGCTCCGGCGAGGCGTCCTTCCACAGGTCGCCCGGCAGCCCCGTCTCGGCGGCCGGCGTCGAGAACAGGTCCGGCGGCGCCAGGGTGGTCACGGCCACCGCCCCCGAAGCCGGCGGCGCCTCCTGGGCCCGGGCGGAAGCGACGGCGATCACCGACAGGGCGGCGGCGAGCAGGAGCGAGGAACGCGGGGAGAAAGCCATGCCCCCACTATGGCAAGGAAGCACGGCAGGCAGAAGACGGTCCGGCGGCCGGAAGGGGGCGCGGACGTAACCTTGGTCGTCCAGAAAGGCTTGCGGGCCGCCGAATTTGGGTCCAATTGCGGAAATGTACAGCTTACGTTGCGTGAGCTTGAGCCTTGGGGGGCTCCAACGTCCGGTCGGACGGGAGTGGTCGAGCAGCGCCGATCATCCGCAGGAGATCCCGCCGAATGCCCCTTTCTCCCCCCGATAATCGCCTCCCGCCCGTGGCCAGGCTGTGGCTGCTGCTGCTGGGCGCGGTCATCCTAGCCGCCGGGCTGTTCTTCGTGGTCGGCGGCGGCAAGCTGCTGAGCCTGGGCGGCAGTCCCTACTTCCTGGTCGCGGGCCTGGCGCTGGTCGCGGCGGGCGTGCAGATCTGCCGGGCCAAGGCGAGCGGCGCCCTGCTGTTCGGCGCGGTGTTCGTGCTGACGGTGCTGTGGGCGGTCTGGGAGTCGGGCTTTGCGTTCTGGCCGCTGATCTCACGCCTGTTGGCGCTCAGCGTCGGCGCGGCCGTGGTCGCCTTCTCCTATCCGCTGATGGCGCGGGCCAGCGGCAAGTCGCCGGCCTTCGTTCCGGCCCTGGCGCTCGGCGCGGTTCTGGCCGTGGGCTCGGCCGCCGGCTTCGCCAGCATGTTCTTCGCCCATCCCACCGTGGCCTTCGCCGGCGCGGCGGGCGGCCTCGTCCCGGTCGACCCGGCCAAGGCCCAGAAGAACTGGGAGGCCTACGGCAACACCCCCGGCGCCAGCCGCTTCGTGGCCCTGGGCGAGATCACCCGCGACAACGTCAAGGATCTGAAGGTCGCCTGGACCTACCGCACCGGCGACGTGGCGGTCAGCGACGGCAACGGCGCCGAGGACCAGGACACCCCGCTGCAGGTCGGCGACACCGTCTACATCTGCACCCCGCACAACAACGTCATCGCCCTGGACGCCGACACCGGCCGCGAAAAGTGGAAGACGATCGTCGACGCCCACGCCTCGGTGTGGATGCGCTGCCGGGGCCTGGCCTATTTCGACGCCGGCGCGCCGCTCGCCCAGCCCACCGTCTCCGGCGCCACGCCGATCCTGACGGCGAGCGTGCCGGAAGGCGCGCCCTGCCGCCGCCGCATCCTGATGAACACCATCAACGCCGTGCTGATGGCCTTCGACGCCGACACCGGCAAGGCCTGCGAAGGCTTCGGAACCGGCGGCCGCGTCGATCTGAAGGCCGGCCTGGGCGACGCGCCCGACCCGCAGTACCAGCTGACCGCCGCCCCGACCCTGGCCGGCACCACCATCGTGGTCGGCGGCCGCATCGCCGACAACGTCCAGGTCGACATGCCCGGCGGCGTGGTGCGCGGCTTCGACGTCATCACCGGCGCCCTGCGCTGGGCCTTCGATCCGGGCGATCCGTCGGTCACCAAGGACCCGCCGGCCGGCAAGACCTACGCCCGCTCGACGCCCAATGTCTGGTCGTCGATGTCGTACGACGCCGCCTCCAACACCGTGTTCATGCCGGTGGGCAGCGCCTCGGTCGACCTCTATGGCGTCACCCGCAGCGCGCTCGACCACCGCTACGGCGCCTCGATGCTGGCGCTCGACGCCACCACGGGCCGCGAGAAGTGGGTGTTCCAGACCGTCCACAACGACCTCTGGGACTTCGACGTGCCGATGCAGCCCAGCTTCATCGACTTCCCCAAGGCCGGCGGCGGCTCGGTTCCGGCCCTGGTGTTCGGCACCAAGGCCGGCCAGCTCTATGTACTCGACCGCGCCACCGGCAAGCCGCTGACCAAGGTCGAGAACGTCCCGGTCAAGGCCGCCAACATCCCCGGCGAGCCCTACGCCCTGACCCAGCCCAAGTCGGTCGGCATGCCGCAGATCGGGTCCCAGACCCTGAAGGAAGCCGACATGTGGGGCGCCACGCCCTTCGACCAGTTGCTGTGCCGCATCGCCTTCAAGGGCATGCGCTATGAGGGGCTCTACACCGCGCCGGGCACGGACAAGTCGCTGAGCTTCCCCGGCTCGCTGGGCGGCATGAACTGGGGCGGGCTGTCGACCGACCCGACCACCAACACCATCTTCGTCAACGACATGCGGCTGGGCCTCTGGGTGGAGATGACGCCGCAGGCCGCCAAGGCCACGGCCGCCGCCGGCGGCGAGGCGGTCAACACCGGCATGGGCGCCGTCCCCCTGAAGGGCACGCCCTATTCGGTGAACAAGAACCGCTTCCTGTCGGTGCTGGGCATCCCCTGCCAGGCCCCGCCCTACGGCACCATGACCGCCATCGACATGAAGACCCAGAAGATCAAGTGGCAGGTTCCGGTCGGCACGGTGCGCGACACCGGCCCGCTGGGGATCAAGATGGGCCTGCCCATGCCGATCGGCCTGCCCACCCTGGGCGGCAGCCTGGCCACCCAGGGCGGCCTCGTCTTCTTCGCCGGCACCCAGGACTACTACCTGCGGGCCTTCAGCTCGGCGACGGGCAAGGAGGTCTGGAAGGCCCGCCTGCCGGTCGGCAGCCAGGGCGGCCCGATGAGCTACCGCTCGCCCAAGACCGGCAAGCAGTACGTCGTCATCACCGCCGGCGGCGCCCGCCAGTCGCCCGACCGCGGCGACTACGTCATCGCCTACGCCCTGAAATGAGCGGGCGTCTCGAACGGCTGAGCGCCGCCGCCGGTCTGGCGGCGGCGCTCCTCGCCTCGTCGGCGCTCGTCTCGTCCGCCCTCGTCTCATCCGCTCTGGCCGAAGAGCGCACGACCCTGACCGGCGACTGGGGCGGCGTCCGCACCGACCTCGCCGAAGACGGGATCGCCTTCCGCGGCGACTACGTCTCGGAGACCTTCAGCGCCATCGACGGCGGCCTGCGCCATGGCGGCGGCTACACCCAGCAGATCCGGGTCGGCGCCGACTTCGACCTGGAGAAACTGTCGGGCTGGTCGGGCGCCATCGCCCACCTGACCTTCAACGACCGGCGCGGCAAGGGCGTGTCGTCCGACGTGGTCGGCAACCGCCTGCCGATCCAGGAAGCCTATGGCGGCCAGTATTCCCGGCTGACCGAGGCTTCCATCGAGCAGAAGCTGGACGGCGGGCGGCTGAACCTGCGGGCCGGCTATTTCGCCATGGGCAACGACCTGGGCGGCATGGCCATCGGCTGCAACCTGGTCAACGCCGCCTTCTGCGCCCACCCGCTGTCGATGTCGGGCGACAGCGGCTGGTACAACTACCCCAACGCCCGCTGGGGCCTGGCCGTGCGCTACGCCGTGCGGCCGAACCTGCTGGTGCGCACCGGCGCCTACCAGGTGAACCCGTCGCTGAACAACAAGGCCAACGCCTACAAGCCGTTCGCCTCGGGCTCGACCGGAGTGATGCTGCCGCTGGAGGTCGAATACGACCGCGGCGCGGCCTCTCACAATTCTGGGGGAGGCCTGCCCGGCCACTACAAGCTCGGCGCCTATTACGACAGCTCACGCGTCACCCGGCAGGGCGAGACCGGCAAGGTGAAGGGCCGCTACGGCGTCTACCTGCTGGCCGACCAGATGGTCTGGCGCCAAGGGAGCGGCGGCCGGGGCCTGTCGCTGTTCGGCCAGGTCACCCTCAATCCCAAGGCCTCGGCCCCGATCACCCGCTGGTACGAGGCGGGCTTCGTGCAGACCGGCACCTTCCCCGGCCGCGACGCCGACACCATTGCGCTCGGGATCGTCCACGCTGAGCTCAATCCACGCCTGCGCCAGGCCTATGCGGACGCCTCGCCGACCCTGGTCGACTACGCCTCGCTGCCGGCCGGCGAAACCGCGATCGAGCTCAGCTACGGCTGGCAGGCGACCCGCTGGCTGATCGTGCGCCCCGACGTGCAGTACATCATCGACCCCGGCGCCTTCAGCTATCGCTCGACGCCCAACGCCCTGGCGGTGGGGGCGCAGATCAAGGCGCAGTTCTGAAGCGGATCGGCGTTCACCAAGCTGGACGCTTTTTCCTCCGTGCGTCCCCGCGAAGGCGGGGATCCAAGCCGAGTCTGGAGATGATCCACGGCCGCTCCTCCTTCTGACAGCCAGCTTGGATCCCCGCCTTCGCGGGGAAAGTCGGATTGGGGAGCGGCGGCAGGCGAACGCCCATCCCCCCTCCCCTGCCGCAAAACTAACGCCCGCCCCAGGAATAAGCGGAACCCGGGGCGTGGCGGCGGCGGCTCGGGTCGTGTATCGGGGGGATCGACCATGACCGCCGACCTCGCCCCGCCGCGCTATCCAGAGCTCCGTGACCAGACCATCGTGCTGGTCGGATTGATGGGCGTGGGCAAGTCCAGCGTCGGCCGCCGCCTGGCCCAGACCCTCGACCTGCCGTTCCGCGACGCCGACAACGAGGTCGAGCGCGCCGCCGGCCGCGGCATTCCCGAGATCTTCGCCGAGATGGGCGAGGCCGCCTTCCGCGACGGCGAGCGGCGGGTGATCGCCCGCCTGCTGGAGGATCCGCCCCACGTGCTGGCCACCGGCGGCGGAGCCTTCGTCAACGCCGAGACCCGCGCCCTGATCAAGGACAAGGCCATCGCCGTCTGGCTCAAGGCCGATCTGGAACTGCTGGCCCGCCGCGTCGGCCGCAAGGACGGCCGGCCGCTGCTGAAGAACCGCGACCCGATGGACGTGCTGCGCGAACAGGCGACCACCCGCTATCCCGCCTATGGCGAGGCCCACCTGACCGTCGAGACCGGCGACACGCCCCACATGGTGGCCGTCGAGGCCGTCATCGCCGCCCTGCAGGGCCGCCTCGCCGCCGCTTCCGCCAGCGACACTCCCGCTGGCGACGCTTCCGAAAGAGTACAGCCGTGATCCGCACCGTTCCCGTGGGCCTGGGCGATCGCGCCTACGACGTCGTCATCGGCACGGGCCTGATCGACAAGGCCGGCGAGTACGTCCTGCCGTTCCTGTCCAAGCGCAAACGCTGCGCCGTGGTCACCGACGCCAATGTCGGCGAGCACCATGTCGAGCGGCTGTCGGTGTCGCTGGAGAAGGCCGGCGCCGCGGTCGACGTCATCGTCCTGCCGCCGGGCGAGGAGACCAAGAGCTTCGAGGGTCTGGCCCACCTGTCGGACCAGCTGCTGGCCCTGGCGCTGGACCGCGGCGACATGATCGTGGCCTTCGGCGGCGGCGTGATCGGCGACCTCGCCGGCTTCGCGGCGGCGATCTACAAGCGCGGCGTCGACTTCATCCAGATCCCGACCACCCTCTTGGCCCAGGTCGACAGCTCGGTCGGCGGCAAGACCGCCATCGACACCCCGCGCGGCAAGAACCTGATCGGCGCCTTCCACCAGCCGCGCCTGGTGCTCGCCGACCTCGACGTGCTGGCCACCCTGCCCGCCCGCGAGCTGGCCTGCGGCTATGCCGAGGTGGTCAAGTACGGCCTGCTGGGCGACTTCCCGTTCTTCGAGTGGCTGGAGAAGCACGTTCACGCCGTGCTCGAGCGCGACACCGAGGCCCTGGTCCGCGCCGTCGGCCGCAGCGTCGAGATGAAGGCCGAGATCGTCGCCGAGGACGAGAAGGAGGCCGGTCGCCGCGCCCTGCTGAACCTCGGCCACACCTTCGGCCACGCCATCGAGGCCGAGATGGGCTTCGGCGACGCGCTCAAGCACGGCGAGGCCGTCGGCGTCGGCATGGCCCAGGCCTTCCGCTTCTCGGCTTCGCAAGGCCTGTGCTCGACCCAGGACGCCGTCCGCGCCGAGGCCGCCATCAAGGCCGCCGGCCTGCCGACCAAGCTGTCGGACGTGCGCGCGGAACCTTTCAACGCCGACGCCCTGATCGCCCACATGGGCCAGGACAAGAAGGCCGAGGGCGGCGCCCTGACCTTCGTGCTGGTCCGCGCCATCGGCGATGCCTTCGTCGCCAAGGGCGTCGATCCGGCCCCGCTGCGCGCCTTCCTGGTGGCCGAGGGCGCGGCCGGCTGACCGACTGGTCCGGTTTCGTCCACAGCCCCCGCGTCGGCGCCTCTTGGCGCCGCATCCGCGCAATGGTCAAGCTTTCTGCCGACGGACCGGAACCGGTCCGCATCCGGTGCGTTGACGACGACGCACCGCTTTGTCGGCGTGGGGTCTAGGGGGAGCCCAGGGGTGACCGTTTTGGAGGCTGACGCACGCGCCGCGACCGAGGAGATCTTCGATCTCCGCCGGCGCTTGGCCGAGGCCCAGCAAGCTCATGCCGAGGAAGTGCGCCGCAACCAGGCCTTCAGCCGGATCGCGGCGGCCATCGGCGCGCACCAGAGCCTGGGCGAGACCGTCCAGGCGGTGATCGACGGCGGCGTCGAGCTGATCGGCGCCCAGTTCGGGGCCTTCTTCTACAACGTCATCGACCGCACCGGCGAAAGCTACATGCTGTACGGCCTGGCGGGCGCGCCGGACGAGGCCTTCGCCAACTTCCCGATGCCGCGCAAGACGGCGATCTTCGCACCCACCTTCGACGGCGTGGGCGTGGTGCGTTCGGACGACGTGCTGGCCGATCCCCGCTACGGCAAGAACGCGCCCAACCAGGGCATGCCCGAGGGCCACCTGCCGGTGCGCAGCTATCTGGCCGCCCCGGTGAAGACCGCCGACGGCCTGGTGCTGGGCGGCCTGTTCTTCGGCCACCGCGAGCCGGCCCGCTTCGACTCGCGCGCCGAGACGGTGATCATGGGCCTGGCCGCCCAGGCCGCCGTCGCCATCGAGCGCAGCCGCGCGAGCGAGGCTGGCGACCGCGAACTCACCGAACGCCGGCGCGCCGAGGAGCGCCTGAAGTTCGCCCTCGATTCGGGCCGCCTGGGCTCGTGGGAGCTCGACGTCGAAACCCGCGCCTACGACGCCTCCGACATCTGCAGGTCGAACTACGGCCGCGGCCCCGACCAGGACTTCGGCTTCGACGACCTGGTGGCCACCATCCACGCCAGCGACCGCGACCGGATGCTGGCGGCGATGGACGAGGCCATCCGCACCGGCGGCGAATACGACATCGAATACCGCGTGGTGATCCCCAGCGGCGAGACCCGCTGGGTGCACGCCCGCGGCCGCGCCGCCGTGCGCGACGAACCCGTGATCGGCGGCGGCGTGCGGCGCATGGCCGGGGTGTCTCTGGACGTCACCGAGCGCAAGCGCGCCGAGGAGCGCCAGCGCCTGCTGCTCAACGAGCTGAACCATCGCGTCAAGAACACCCTGGTCACCGTCCAGTCGATGGCCGCCCAGACCCTGCGCGCCGCCAGCGACCTCCCCGCCTTCCGCGAGGCCTTCGAGGCCCGGCTGATCGCCCTGTCCCAGACCCACAACCTGCTGACCGAGCAGAACTGGGAAAGCGCCAGCCTGCGCGAGATCGTCGACGCCGAGCTGGAAGCCTTCGGCGGCCGCGAGCGGCTGGACTTCGACTACGCCCGCGACCTGCGGCTCAATCCCAAGGCCACCGTGGCCGTCGGCATGGCCGTGCACGAGCTGGCCACCAACGCCGCCAAGTACGGAGCCCTGTCGACGCCCGGCGGCCGAGTGAGCATCGCCTGGTCGACCGAGCCGGCCTCGCCCGAGACCTCCGCCCGCCTGCGCCTGCGCTGGACCGAAAGCGGCGGCCCGCCCGTCCCGCCGCCGACCCGTCGCGGGTTCGGCGCCCGCCTTCTCGAGAAGGGCCTCGCCGGCGAGTTGTCCGGCGTGGTCCGTCTCGCCTATGATCAATCTGGCCTGGTCTGCGCGATGACGCTGCCCTTGGCCGCCCTGGAGCCGTGAAACAGATGAAGACCCTCGCCGCCCTGAAGGTTCTGGTGGTCGAAGACGAGGCCCTCGTCTCGATGCTGGTCGAGGACATGCTCGGCGATCTCGGCTGCGAGGTCGTCGGTCCCGCCGCCGAGATCGAGGAGGCCCTGCGCCTGGCCGGCTCGGCCGAGATCGACGCGGCCCTGCTCGACGTCAATCTGGGCGGCCGCCCGATCTTCCCGGTCGCCGACGCCCTGAAGGCGCGCGGCGTGCCGTTCGCCTTCGCCAGCGGCTACGGCGAGGCGGGCCTGACCGAGCCGCACAAGGGCTCGGCGGTGCTGCAGAAACCGTTCCGCGAGGCCGACCTGCGCCGCGTGCTGGAAGGCCTGGCCGCCCAGGTGGTCTGAGCCCTCCACGTTTCCAGACAAGAAAACGCCCGCGCGATGCGATCGCGCGGGCGTTCTCGTTTCCGGCTGGCGGCGGACGGGCGAGCGGCTTGACGCCGCCCGCCCGAGCCGGCGCGCCTACAGGCCGCCGGCGCAGCCCTTGGCGAAGTAGTCGTCGATGATCCGCAGCTGGTCGGCCATGATCTTGCGGGTCCAGGCCCGGCCGTGATCGTAGTCGTCGAACACGTGGTACTCGACCACCTGGCCCGACTTCTTGGCCTTGTTGACGAACCATTCCGACTGCTCGATCGGCACCGTCCGGTCGCGCTCGCCGTGATAGACCATGATCGGGATCTTGATCTGGTCGGCGAAGTCCACCGGGCTGACGCCCTTCACGGTCGGCCCCTGGGCGTCCATGAAGTAGGGGTTGGTGTAGAAGTCCTTCCAGATGCGGCGGATGTCCGACACCCCGGCGCCGGCGATGGCGCACTTGTAGAGACCGTTCGGGCGCACGGCGGCGTCCATCGAGGCGTAGCCGCCGTAGGAGAAGCCGAACATGGCGATGTGGCCGGGCTGGGCGATCTTCTGCTCGATCAGCCACTTGGCGCCGTCGTCCTTGTCGTCCTGCATCTTCTGACCCCACTCGGCGTCGCCGGCCTTCCACAGGCGGCGGCTCCAGCCGTCGGAGCCGCGATACTGCGGCTGCAGCACGGCCATGCAGCGCGAGGCCATCAGCGGCGTCCACATCGAGCCGTCGAAGCCCATGTGGTCGCGCGCCCACGGACCGCCGTGCGGGTGGATGACGGTGCGATACGGCGCCGGGCCGCACAGCTCGGGGTTCGGCAGGGTCAGGAAGGCCGGGATGTCGAGACCGTCGCGGGCCTTGTAGTAGACCAGCTTGCGGGTGCCGAGGGCGGCCGGGTCGATGTCCGGATAGGCCTTGGACAGCAGCTGCAGCTCACCATTCTTGAACAGGTAGTAGGACGGCGGCGTCGTCGCGCCGGCCACCGACAGGATCACCGTCTTCAGGTCGGGCGAGTAGTCGATGATGCGATAGTACTTGTCGGAAAAGTACTTGGTTTCAGCGCTCTTGCCGGTCTCCACGTCGACGAAGGTGGTCGGCGTCGGGGTGATGTTCAGCGCCTGGCGCAGGGCGGCGTCGAGGGCCTTGAGGTCCGGATCGACCCAGACCACGTCGCCGCCGACCGGGCCGTCATAGCTCAGCCCGACGATCTCGCCGAAGCGCGGCCCGGCGTAGCGGAACACCCGCGGCGCGTTGGCCTCGAAATAGGGGTGCTTGAACAGCACCTCGCCCATCTGGCGCTTGGCGATGTCGTATTCATAGACCACGGCCTTGTCCTGGCCGACGTTGCTGAGCACCAGGGCGACGTTAGGATCCTTGGTGAAGCCGACGATGCTGGTGACGTCGCGGTCCTTCACATAGGTGCGGAAGTGCTCCACCCAGCCGCCGTCAGCCGTGCGCAGCTCGGTCGTCGTGTAGGCGCCCTTGCCGTCGACGTCGCCGCGGACCCGGCCGCGCAGCTTGCCGTCCAGGTCGGTGAAGTAGCCCGAGACGTTGTCGGCGGTGCGCTGGATGCGCTCGGAACGCCCGTTCTTCACGTTCACCTTGAACACGTCGCCGCGCTTGGTGCCCACCTGCGAGACGACCAGAACGTGGTCGGGATCGTTGGGCAGGCTGTCCAGCACCTCCGGCCCGAAGCGCTTGATCAGCACGGACATCGCCTGGCTGCCGCCGTCGTCCTGATACATCGGCTCGCGCCAGTTCTTGCCGTCGACGTCGACGAAGAACAGCTTCTCGGCGAAGGTCTTGGTCACGCCGCCGCCGAGCAGGTCGTCGTACGGGTTCCACAGGCTGACGGCCAGCAGGTCGTTCTTGATGAACTGGACCGACTGGATCTTCATCTGCTTGGACGCCAGGACCTTCGGCGCCTTCTTCAGATCGGCGGCTTCCCACACCAGGATAACGCGATCTTCGCCCTGGCCTCGCAGGCCGGCGATATATTTCCCGTCGGGGGAAAGTGAGAAACTCGACACCGCCGGATATGCGGCGAGCTGTTCGACGGTGGGAGGTTTCGGCGCCGCAATCGCCGTAGTCGCTCCGAAAACGGCCATGGCCGCCAGCACCAGACTTCTAAGCATAAACTTTCAATCCCCAACCCCTGGAGGGCGCCCCATGCCCGCATAGGTGCATGACGCGCCGTGCAATCTTGGCAAGCTGCCACCGCATTCAGAGGGCGACAAGGGCGACTTCGTGCACGGAAAGGGGGAAAATTTTCGCGTTCACTGCCTCATTGTGCCATTTGAGCAACCATCGTACCGCGTCATTTTCCATTCGCGTCGAAATTGCGTCAAAAGTGTTGCGACCGAGTGTCGGCCCGCTACTGTCCGCCGGGGCTGCGCCTTATGCGTGCGGCGGTCGCGGACCCTGAGGGGCGTCAGCGACAGGTACTTTTGGGGACTCGAATGATTGATAAGACGATGAAGACCGCGCTGTGTGCGGGGTCTGCTCTCGGCGTTATGCTGAGCATGGCCGCCATGGCGGCTCCGGCCTTCGCGCAAGACAAGGCCAAGGCCGACGCTAACGAAGTCGAAGAACTCGTGGTCGTTGGTTCGCGCATCCGTCGCGACACCTTCAACTCGCCCTCGCCGGTCCAAGTGATCACCCGCGAGGAATCGACCCTGGCCGGCTTCGCCTCGACCACCGAGGCCCTGCAAGGCACCGCCGTCACCGGCGGTTCGGCTCAGATCAACAACGCCTTCGGCGGCTACGTCACCAACGGCGGCCCGGGCGCCAACACCCTGTCGCTGCGCGGCCTGGGCGCCTCGCGCACCCTGATCCTGCTGAACGGCCGCCGCGTCGCTCCGGCCGGCTCGCGCGGTTCGGTCGGTTCGGCCGACCTGAACGTGCTGCCCAGCGCCATGATCGACCGCGTCGAAATCCTGAAGGACGGCGCTTCGTCGATCTACGGTTCTGACGCCGTCGCCGGCGTGGTGAACATCATCACCAAGCAAAACGCCCAGGGCATCACGGTCGAGAACCAGTACAACAAGACCGCTCACGGCGGCGGCAACACCAACCGCCTGTCGGTCGTCGCCGGCGCCACGGGCGACCGCTGGACCCTGTCGGGCTCGCTGGAATACCTCGAGCGCAGCGACCTCACCCTCGCCGACCGCGACTGGACCCGCTGCAACACCGACAGCTTCATCAACCGCGCCTCGGGCGGCTCGCTCGACTTCGTCGACCCGCTGACCAAGTCGCCGAAGTGCTACCCGATCACCACGACCGGCTCGAACGGCGTGACGATCAACACCCTCGGCACCACCTCGACCACGGGCGTCGGCGCCGCCGGCTCGGTGGGCACCACGTTCAACCGCTGGCGTCCGAACTCGGCCGTCACCACCGGCCTGGTCGGCTGGGAAGGCGTTGGCGGCGGTTCGAACAACCTGAACGTCCGCGACACCTTCGATCCGCGCACGCTGAAGCGCTCGCTGATCTCGCCGGTGAAGATCTACACCGCCTTCGGTCAAGGCGCTTACGACCTGCAGGCCCTCGGCAACGCCGAAGTCTACTTCGAAGTGCTGGCCAACCAGCGTCGTTCGCAGCAGACCGGCTACCGCCAGCTGTCGCTGGACTACGCCAAGGGCAGCCCGCTCATCCCGTCGAACCTGGCCTTCAGCACGTTCCTCGCCGCTGGCGGCAGCACGATGACCAAGGGCCTGGCCACGGGCGTACGCGCCTTCATCGGCTTCGGCAACGACGTCAGCAGCCAGGTCGTGAAGTTCGAAAAGGCCACCGGCGGCATCCGCGGCGACCTGACCTTCCTGCCGAACTGGCGCTATGACTTCTCGGCCAGCTACTCGAACTCGGATTCGACCTACACCCAGCAGTCGTGGCTGACCGACCGTCTGGCCGAATCGATGGACGTCGTGGTCGCTCCGACCGGCACGCCCGCCCAGTTCGTCCGCAACGGCTACACCTGCCGCGTCAACACCACGAACTCGGCCGCCGGCTGCATTCCCGGTCCGGCTCTGACCAGCGACACCGTCGGTGGCAAGCTGCCGCAGGACTGGATCGACTACACCTTCCAGAAGGTGACCGGTAAGACGAACTACAACGAAGCCGTCGCCACCGTGAACTTCGACGGCCCGGTGTTCAAGCTGCCGGCCGGTGAAGTGAAGGCCTCGGTCGGCGCCGAAATCCGCCGCAACGAGATCGACGACACTCCGGACATCAACAGCCAGACCGGCAACCTCTACAACCTGACCTCGTCGACGATCACCCGCGGCGACGACCAGGTCTGGGAAGTGTTCGGCGAAGTCGAAATCCCGCTGCTGGCCAACCAGCCGTTCGCCAAGGACCTGACCCTGAACCTGTCGGGCCGTCACACCGACTACAAGTCGTACGGTTCGGATCAGACCTACAAGGTCGGCGGCGTCTACACGCCGGTCGGCTGGCTGTCGTTCCGCGGCACCTACGGCACCTCGTTCCGCGCTCCGGCGCTGTTCGAACAGTACCAAGGCGCCACCAGCGGCTTCCTGTCGAACACCATCGACCCCTGCGACAACTACGGCGCTCAGGACATCACCTCGCAGCGCTACAAGAACTGTAACGCCGAACTCAACAACACCGCCTACACCTCGACCCAAAGCGTCAAGGTGCTGACGGCCGGCGGCGCCGATCAGGGCCTCGAGGCTGAAACCTCGAAGAACTACACCGGCGGCATCATCCTGCAGCCCGAACTGCCCTCGGGCTGGGGCAGCCTGTCGGTCGCCATCGACTACTACAACATCAAGATCAACAACGGTGTCGCCCGCTTCGGCGCCAGCAACATCCTGCAGGCCTGCTACGACGACCCGCAGTTCCGCTCGGGCGGCGGCTTCTGCCGCTTCGTCGACACGCGCGCCGTGGGTACCAACGCCCTGACGGTGCACGACAGCTACACCAACATCGCGATCCAGGTCGTGAAGGGTTGGGACTACAACTTCCGCTACAAGCGTGACATCGGCGAGGGCCGTCTGACCCTGAACGCCCAGGTCACTCAGTACCTGTCGCAGGCCTCCAAGCTGTTCAGCGACGACGAGATGGACGAGTACAACGGCACCGTTAACTCGCCGGAATACACGGGCACCTTCGACGCCACCTACGCCTGGAAGTCCTACAAGTTCCGCTACGGTCTGGAATGGATCGCTGCTCAGGAAAGCTACGCCTACCTGGGCGTGAACAAGCAGACCACCCAGTACGACTTCGATGTGCCGGATTACTTCCTGCACAGCCTGTCGGTCCAGTACACCTCCAAGAACGAGTGGGAAGCCACCTTCGGCGTCCGCAACCTGATGGACAAGGACCCGCCGGTCATCTCGTCGGGCTACTACAACCGGGTTGGCAACGCCCCGCTGTACAGCGGCTACGACTACATCGGCCGTCAGTTCTTCCTGAACGTGTCGAAGAGCTTCTAATCCTCACGGAATAGAATGAGCTATCGGGCGGCGGATCTTCGGATCCGCCGCCTTTTTATTTGGAACCAAGCGAAATCGATCGTCGGCGACGGGCCGGCGCGCTCAGCGCCCCTTGGGCGGGGCCACCGAGAATTCCAGGTCGAACAGGGTCGGCACGTCGTTGACGCGGGCCCGCTCGATGGTCAGCAGCCGGGCCTTGGTCTCGGCCCCGCCGTCGGCGCTGAAGCCGCCCATCCGGCCGTCGGCGCCCAGCACCCGGTGACAGGGCACGACGATCGGCCAGGGGTTCTCGCCCAGGGCCTTGCCCACCGCCCGCATCGCCCCCGGCTCGCCCATGGCCTTGGCCACCTGGCCGTAGGTCGAGGTCTCGCCGGGGCGAATGGCGCGAGCGATCTCGTAGACCCGGCGGTTGAAGGGCTGCACCACGGTGAGGTCCAGCGACACGTCGGCCAGGTCGTCGCGACCTCCGGCCAGCAGGTCGATGATACGATCGGCGACGAGGTCGATCTCCGGCGGCGGCGCGGTTTCGGCGGCGTCGGGATAGCGCTTGCGCAGCCTCGCCCAGGTCGCGCCGGGGCCGGCCTCGGGCAGTTGCACGCCGATCAGCCCGCCCGCCGCCCACGCCAGGCCGCAACGGCCGATCGCCGTCTCGAAAAGCATGAAGCCCTGTCCCATGGCGACAGATTAACACCGCTGTTGCAGGTTGCGAGCCGGGCCTTCTACCTTTCCACGGTCACGCTCTTCTCCCCGCCCCGGTTCCGGAGATCGCCCTTGCGCCTCGCCCCGCTCGCCGCCGCCCTGCTCCTCGCCGCCGCGCCAGCCTTCGCCGGCGACATCCTGGTGCACGGCGGGCCGATCCACACCGGGGTCGCCGCGACCCCCACGGCCGAGGCGGTGCTGATCCGCGACCGGACGATCGCCTTCGTCGGCCCGCTGGCCGCCGCCCGCGCCAAGGCCGCCCCCGGCGCCCGCGACATCGATCTTGCGGGCGCGGCCGCCTATCCCGGCTTCGTCGACGCCCACGCCCACCTCACCGGCATCGGCCTGCGCGAGCTGACCCTCAACCTCGACCAGACCGACTCCGTCGAGGCCCTGGTCGCCGCCGTCCGCGCCTACGCCCAGGCCCATCCGGGCGATGCGCCGATCTACGGCCGGGGCTGGATCGAGACCCACTGGCCGGAAAAGCGCTTCCCCGCCCGCGCCGACCTCGATCGCGCCGCCCCCGGCCGCATCGTCGTGCTGGGCCGCGCCGACGGCCACGCCGTGGTCGCCTCCAGCGCCGCCCTGGCCAAGGCCGGCGTCACCCGCGACACCACCGCCCCGTCCGGCGGCCAGATCCTCAAGGACGAGACCGGCGAGCCCACCGGCATGCTGATCGACCACGCCCAGGCGCTGGTCGAGGGCGTCATCCCGCCGCCCTCCCCGGCCCTCAAGCGCCAGGCGCTGGAGACCGCCGGCAGGCTCTACGCCAGCCGCGGCTGGACTGGCCTTGGCAATATGAGCGTCGACGCCGAGGACCTGGAGATCCTGCGCCAACTGGCCGCCGAGGGCCGCTTTTCCCTGCGCGTCGACAACTACATGGACCCGTCCGGCGCGGCCGAGGTGCTGAAGACCGGTCCCAGCGCCGACCCCACCGGCCTGATCCGCCTGCGCGGGATCAAGCTCTACATGGACGGCGCCCTGGGCTCGCGCGGCGCGGCCCTGCTGGCGCCCTACAGCGACGCCGAGGGCCAGGGCCTGATCCTCACCGAGCACGACCAGGGCCTGGCCCTCATGCGCCAGGCGCGCGCCGTCAACGCCCAGGTCGCCATGCACGCCATCGGCGATCGCGGCAACCGCATGGTGCTGGACTGGTTCGGCGAAGTGCTGGGCAGCGACGCCGACCGCCGCTGGCGCATCGAGCACGCCCAGGTGGTCGACGCCGCCGACCTGCCGCGCTTTTCCAGGCTGGGGATCATCGCCTCGATGCAGCCCAGCCACGCCATCGGCGACCTCTATTTCGCCCCCGCCCGCCTGGGCAAGGACCGGCTGAAAGGCGCCTATGCCTGGGCCGACATGCTGAAAAGCGGCGCGGTCGTCGCCGCCGGATCCGACGCGCCCGTCGAGGTCGGCGACCCGCGCATCGAGTTCTACGCCGCCGTCTACCGCCACAGCCTCTCGGGCTTCGCCAATGCCGACTGGCATCTGGAAGAGGCGGTCAGCCGCGACCAGGCCCTGCGCATGCTGACCTGGGCGCCCGCATACGCGGCCTTCGCCGAGCAGCAGCGCGGCGTGCTGCAGGCCGGCAAGGCCGCCGACCTCACCGTCTTCGACCGCGACCTGATGGCCATCGCCCCGGCCGATATCCTCAAGGCCCAGGCCGTGCTGACCATCGTCGACGGCAAGGTGGTGTTCGAGAAATAGGCCGCCCCGCCGGAGCGGGGCGGCCTTGGCCTAACCCTAGTACTTGTAGGTGAAGCCCATGAAGAAGCGGCGGCCGAAATAGCCCTGCTCGATCAGGCGGATGTCGCCCGCCGTCGAGACCTCTTCTTCCTTGGTCAGGTTCTTGCCTTCGACGAACAGCTGCAGGCCCTGCGGACCCGGCTTCCAGGTGATCTTGCCGTCGAGGTAGCCGGTCGGCTCCTTGAACACCGGCTGGCCCGAGGTGTCGGCGGCCGAGGACAGGTACTTGGAGCGGTAGTTGTAGGCCAGGCGGGCGTTGACCGGGCCCTTGTCGTACCAGACCGTCAGGTTGGCGCTGCTCTTGGACAGGCCGGGGAACGGCAGCGGCGAGCCGTCGAGGGTCGAATAGAGCTCGACGTCCTTGGCTTCCTGATAGGTGTAGTTGGCGTCGACGCCGAAGCCGGAGAACACCCCCGGCAGCCAGGTCAGGGCCGTCTTGCCGGTCAGCTCGACACCCGAGATCTTGGCCCCGTCGCCGTTGATGTAGGTGTTGTAGTTGTAGAGCACCCCGTCGCCATAGACGTCGACCTTGCCGATCAGGGTTTTGGACGACAGGTAGAACGACTTGATGTCCTTGTAGAACAGACCCAGCGACAGCTGGGTGTCGTTGTTCGGGTACCACTCGAACGACAGGTCGTACTGGTTGGCGCGGTAGGGCTTCAGGTTCGGGTTGCCGGCCGTGCAGCTCGGCTCGTCGAACTCGCCGTTGGCGTCGGGCGAATTGTCGGTGGTGCAGCTGACCGTCGGCATCAGATAGTCCATGCGCGGACGGGCCATCAGCTGGGCGAAGCCGGCGCGCGCCGACAGCTTGTTGGGCTGCAGCCACAGGCCCACGTTGAAGCTCGGCAGCCAGACCGTGTAGTCCTTCTCCATGCTGGCCTGGGTGTTGCTCAGCACATAGGTGGTCGAGGTCCCGCCGTTGGTCGAGGCGTAGGTCTCGCTGCGCGTCTGGGCGCCCGAAGCCACGGTCTTGGTGTGCACCCGGCGCCAGCCGAAGTTGCCGTTCACGTCGTAGTCGAACAGCGGGAAGGCGTAGTTGAACTTCAGGTACATCGCGTCGGTCTGCTCGGCGATCCGATAGGGGATCTGCTCGTAGGTGTTGCCGTCGCTGCCGGTGGTGCTCACCAGGTTGTTCAGGTTGAAGTGCGAGGTGTCGAGGTACTGCGCCACCTTGGCGAAGTTCGGATAGAGCCAGGTCGAGGGCAGCGAGCCGCCGCCGTAGTAGAAGGCGCTGGGCAGGGCCGTCATGGCGTTGGCGAACACGGCGTTGGAGAACGCCCGCGACCAGGTCTCGGTCGTCGACCAGTAGCCGGTGGTATAGGCGGCCGAGGCGGCGGTCGCCGCCGTCTGATCGGCCGTGGCCGAGTTGCTGACCGTGGCCGTCGAGTTGACCGCGTTGCTGTAGATCACGACGTCGTCGGTGGTCGAATAGAGGTTGTCGCCGCCGTCGATGATGTAGCCGCCGTAGCCGTAGCCCGAGGTCGAGAAGTCGGTGGCGCGGCCGCCGAACTCGATCTTCTTGAGGAACGGCAGGTCGGTCTCATAGTCGAAGTCCAGCTTGTATTGCTTCTCTTCCGACTGCGAGTTCGACGGGCGATACTGGATCTGCCACTGGCGGATCGCCGAGGCGTCCGACGGGCTGTAGCCGCTGGCGAAGGTGAACGAGGGCGCGCCCGTGGTCGGGTTCAGCGTCACGGTCATGCCGGGGGTGTCGAAGCTGACGCTGACATTGTTGGTCTGCGACACCGTCGAGGTCTCGGCGTTCGAGCCCTGGAAGTCGATCTGCAGGCGCTCGCCGCGATAGGTCCCGCCGAAATTGTAGTAGTCGCTCGACGAGTCGTAGGCGAAGTCGCGCGAGCTGATGCTGAAGCCGTTGTAGCCGCCGCTGCCCGACGTGGTGAGGCAGTTGCCCAGGGTGTACTGGATGACGTTGTGGTTCTTGTCGACCACGACCGAGCTGGCCGTGGTGTCGGTCGACGAGCACGAGGCGCCGCTGGCGGCGGTGTTGCGCAGACGGGTCGCCGAGGTGAAGTCGGTGCCGTAGTTGATGTCGTTCAGGCGCTGGCTGCGCTCATTGCGGTTGTAGCTTGCCCAGATGTCGATCCGGTCGCTGACCTTGTACTGCACCGTGAACTCGGCCGAGAGGCGCTCGTCCTCGCGGGTCCAGACGCCGTAGCGGGCCACGCGCGGCGCGTAGTCGTACCACTGGCTCTGGCAGGCCGTGCGCAGGTTGCTGGTCGAGATCTGGCTGGTGTCGGGCGAGGTCAGGCTGGAGCAGCCGGCATAGGTGCTGACGCCGCTGGCCAGGTCGTTGATCTCCTGGCTGTAGGCGGTCGAATAGTAGTCGACGGTCTTGTCGGTCGAGCCGTCGAAGTCGGCGAACCGGCCCCACGACGAGTTGCGGACATAGTCGCCGCGGGTGTTGACCTTGTCGTAGGTGACGTTGGCCATCAGGCCCAGACGCCCGTCGAACAGCTGGGTGGCGGCGAACAGGTTGCCGCGCGGCTTCCAGCCCTTGGCCGTGTCGAGGTTCTGCATCGAACCGGTCAGCGACAGGGTCGGCTTCTTGAAGTCCAGCGGCTTGCGGGTGGTCACCGAGACCGTGCCGCCGACGCCGCCCTCGGTCATGTCGGCCGTGAAGCCCTTGAACACGTCGATCGACTTGACCAGCTCCGAGGCCAGCTCGCGGAAGTCGTTGGCGCGCCCACCGCCGCCATAGACGTTGATGTTGCCGGCCGTCGACAGCGTGCTCATGCCGTTGATCTCGACCCGGTTCAGGTCGGGCTCGACACCGCGGATCGACACCGCGTTGCCTTCGCCGAAGTCGCGGGCCAGCTGTACGCCGGTCACCCGGCCCAGGGCCTCGCCGACGTTCTTGTCGGGGAACTGGCTGATGTCTTCCGCGACGATCGAGTCCGAGATCGTCCCCGCCCGCTTCTTGCGGCCCATGGCGCTCTGCAGGCTGGCGCGGGTGCCGACGACCACGATCTCCTCGACCTTGTTCTCCACCGTGGCTTCCGGCGCGGCCTTGGTCGTGTCCGTGGCCTGGGTCGCCGGATTCTGGGTCGCTTGCGCCAGGGCGATCGACGAGCTCGAGCCCAGGATGGCCGCGGCCAGGCCCGTGGTGATCAGCAGCCGGTTGTCCCGGCGCGCTTTGTGGTTGGTCGACATGGTTTCCCTCCGAGAGACAGGCGGTGACCGCCCTTGTCGTCGCGGCGCATGGGCCGCGGTTTGTTGACTGAAGATGCGGACAAGCCCGTCGCGGCGGCGGTCACGACCAGCGACCTGGCGTGGCGAGACGATCTGGGCGGGCTTGCAGGGGACGCCGAAAGAACCCGCCCAGACGCACGGCGGGCGTCAGGCCAGGCGACGGTCGCCATGGATCGGCGCCGGCGTTTCGGTGTCGTCGCCCAAGGCGCGGGGGTTGCGCGCCACGGCGAATGTTCGAGCGATCTTCAATAGCGCCGCGGATCTTTGATCTCTGCGACCCTGAAAAACTTCATCGGGACGACGATATTGTCAACATGAGTCGAGGCAATGAAGGCAAAATAACGCCACATTCCAAAGATGTTACATCCATCTCGGATTTGTATTTGAACATACGGCCGAGATTATCGGCGCTCACAACAATAACGATGTTCAAGATTTCGATATTTATCTTCTAACGGCGATATCTTTCATGCTCGCCATCTTGCACCACCCAGGCGCGCCGCGCCGAGACCGCTCGCCTATTCAGGCGAGCGCGCGCCACAGCACATAGGCGGCCGTCGCCACCACCATGGCGGCGAACAGCCGGCGGGCCAGCAGGGCCCGCGAGGCCAGGTGCGGCGCCAGGCGCGTCCCCGCCAGCACCCCGACAGCGCCGCCCGCGACCAGGGCCAGCAACAGCCTCCCGTCCACGAGGCCCGAGGCGGCGTAGCTGACGCTGGTCGCCGCGCCGAACAACGCCACCGACACCAGGGACGAGGCCGCGGCGTTGGCCAGGGTCATGCCGGCCGCCGCCATCAGTCCCGGCGCGATCAGGAAGCCGCCGCCGATGCCGAAGAACCCCGCCGCCAGGCCGGTCGCCGCCCCGGCCGGAACCAGCCGCGCGGCCTTGCCCGGGTCGATGCGGACGGCCGGATCGCCCGGCGAACGCGGGGCGCGGAACATCGAAAGGCCGACGGCCGCCATGGCCAGGGCGAACCAGGCCAGCAGGTGACCGCCCGGCAAGGCCTTGGCCGCGTGGGCCCCGACCAGCGAGCCGACGAGGCCGGGCGCGCCGAAGGTCAGGGCGCAGGGCCATTTCACCCGGCCGGCCCGCGCCTGGGCCGCCAGGCCGACGGCGGCGTTGACCGCCACGGCCGCCGCCGAGGTCCCGATCGCCACATGGGCGTCGCTCACTCCGACGACGTAGAGCAGCAAGGGCGTCGCCAGCACCGAACCGCCGCCGCCGAACAGCGTCAGCAGCAGCGCGACCAACGCCCCGCTGAGGGCGGCGGCGACAAGGCTCGCGTCCATGGCTTCACGCCGACGCCGGACGGTTCCAGGGCGCCAGGGCCAGGAGTCTCGCCATGCCGCAGAAGCCGGTGATCCCGGCGAAGGTCAGCCCCGCTCCGACGAAGCCCGCCACGCCCAGGAACCAGGGCGAGACGGTCAGGCCCAGGACCACGCCCGACAGCACCAGCAACCCGGCGACGATCTGCACCTGGCGCATCATCTCCAGCGGCGCCTTGCGGTCGGTCTCGACGGGCAGGCCCGCCCGGTCCCAGGCGTCGAGCCCGCCCTCCAGCACGTGCGCCGGACCCGCGCAGGCGGCCGCCAGACGCTGGCCGTTGGCGCCCGTGCGCAGGCCCGAGCGGCAGGTGAAGATCACCTCGCGCCCGCCAGGCAGGTCGAGGCCCGCCGCATCCAGCGTCGACAACGGGCGCGACAGCGCGCCCCGGGCCCGTCGCCGGGCGAACTCGTCGGGCTCGCGGATGTCGATCAGCACGGCGGCGCCCTGCGCCAGGCGCCGGGCCGCCTCGTCAGGCGTCAGGGGATCGAGGATCGTGGTCATGGGCGGCGGTCTCCGCTGGAGGGCAGAAGATCTCCGCGAGCGTGCCGACCACCTTGAGGGCGGCCGGATCGGCGATCCGGTACCAGAGGCTCGTGGCTTCGCGGCGCGCGGCCACGATCCCCTCCTCGCGCAACACCGCCAGGTGCTGCGAGAGGGCCGACTGCGACAGGCCGACCAGGGGCTGGATCTGCCCCACCGACCGTTCGCCGTCCGCGAGCTGGCACAGGATCATCAGCCGCCGCTCGTTGGCCAGGGCGCGCAGGAGCTTGGCGGCCTGCGCGGCGCTGGCCTCGAACTGGCTGACGTCGAAACGCGAGAGATCGAACATGATCGCCATATATTAGCTTGATCTAATTTAGCAAGCACTAATATTAAGAGCCCGCCCACCGGAGGCTCCAGCCATGCGACCCGACGTTCAAGCGTTTTTCGATCCCGCCACCTTCACCGTCAGCTACGTCGTCGCCGATCCGGCGACGCGCACGGCCGCGATCATCGACCCGGTGCTGGATTTCGAACCCAAGGCCGGCAAGCTCTCGACCGGTTCGGCCGACGCCCTGCTGGCCGCCGCCGAGGCCCGGGGCCTGACCCTGGCCTATGTGCTGGAGACCCACGCCCACGCCGACCACCTGTCGGCCGCCGACTACATCCGCGGCCGCAGCGGCGCCAAGATCGTCATCGGCGCGCGGATCGTCGAGGTGCAGAAGACCTTCATCCCGGTGTTCGAGGCCGAACTCGCCGCCGACGGCGCGGTCTTCGACGTGCTGATGAACGAGGGCGACATCCTGCCCCTGGGCGAGCTTTCGATCGGCGCGCTGCACACGCCCGGCCACACCCCGGCCTGCCTGACCTATCTGATCGGCGACGCCGCCTTCGTCGGCGACACGATCTTCATGCCCGACTATGGCACCGCCCGCGCCGACTTCCCCGGCGGCGACGCGCGGACCCTGTACCGCTCGATCCGCAAGGTCCTGGCCCTGCCGCCGGAAACCCGCGTCTTCGTCGGCCACGACTACCTGCCGCAAGGCCGGTCGGACTATCGCTGGGAAACCACCGTCGCCGAGGAGCGGGCCCGCAACATCCACGTCAGGGACGGCAAGGCCGAGGACGACTTCGTCGCCCTGCGCGCGGCGCGGGACGCGACCCTGCCGGCCCCGACCCTGTTCCTGCCGTCCCTGCAGGTGAACATCCGCGCCGGCGCCCTGCCCGCGCCGACCGCAGCCGGGAACCTGTTCCTGAGGATCCCGGTCGCGTCCTAGGGCCAATCGACATTCACCGGCCTGAGCTCATTTTTCACCGAGCATCCCCGCGAAGGCGGGGACCCAAGCCGAGGCCGCAGGTGATCCACGGCCGCGCCTCATCATGAAATCCAGCTTGGATCCCCGCCTTCGCGGGGAGACACGGATTTGAAGGGCGCGAAAAGCTGAATGTCGATACGACCTAAGCCAGCCGCCCGTACAGCCGATAGCGCTCGTCGCCGATGGCCATGAACGGCTTGAACACCACCTCGCCGCTGGCCGAAGCCGCCGTCCAGTCGTCTCCCCGCCGGCGCGCCGCCAGCCATTGGGCCCGCGTCAGCTTCACCTCGCCAGGACCGATCGGCAACAGCACCAGCGGGCCGGTCAGCAGCGCCACAACCTCGGGATGGGCGGCGTTCAGCGGCTCCAGGCGCGGGGTCATGTCGAAGGCGACCTCGACCTTGTCGCCCGGCCGCCACAGGCGCTCCAGCGCCACGAACGTCCCCGGCCGCGCCGCCACCTCCGCCGGACGGCCGTTGACCAGGATGCGGGTTCCCGCGCCCGCCCACTCCGGAACCCGCAGCATCAGCGAAAACCGCGTCGGACGGGCCGGATCGACGGCGATCGCGATCGTCGGCTCCAGCGGATAGCGGGTCTCCTGGCGCAGCGACACCGCCGCCCCGTCCACGCTCGCCGACAAGGTCGAGGGGACATAGAGGTTCACATAGAGCTTCGCCCCGTCCTGCAGATAGGCGCTGATCCCGTAGTCGGCCGCCAGCTGGATGAAGGTCCCCGAGCAGCAGGGCCACAGTTCGTCGCGATAGAATTTCGAGGCCGCGTCGCTGTAGTCGGAATAGTAGAAGGTCTCGCCCTTCTGCGTGGTGTCGCGCGCGCCGAGGATGGTGTTGTAGAGCACCCGCTCCATGCTGTCGCCGTAGCGGGGATCCTTGGTGATCTGCAGCAGCGAGCGGGCGATCTTGAAGTGGCCGTAGGCGCCGCACGGCGTCTCGAAGCTGCGATGGGTTTGCGTCAGCGACTTCAGCAGGGTCTCGCTGTCGCCCGCGCCCAACAGCTCCTCGTTGGGGCCCCAGCCGCCGGTGGCGAAGGACTGGGCGAGCACGAAATCGAAGCCGTTGCGGGCGGCCTTCAGGTACTTGTCCTGCCCCGTCGCGTACCAGGCCTGGATCGCCGAGTTCAGGGCGTTGACGTGGCTGTAGGCGTGCTTGCCGGCCAGCGGGCTCTGCCCCCGCGCCAACGGATCGAACAGCGCCTCGTCCTGCAAGTAGCGCAGGGCCAGTGTGCGATAACGCTCGCCCAGGCCCAGCCGCCAGGCCAGGAACAGGTTCTCGGGCAGGGTGTAGGGCTCGTCCCAGATCTCGGCCTCACTGGAATAGGGCCGCTGGCGGCGCTCCTCCCGCGTCAGGGCCTTTTCCGGCAGCACCGGCAGGACGGCGTCGGTGACCTTGTCCAGCGCCGGCCCCGCCTCGGCCACGCCCGCGTAGCGATACGCGTCGATCAGGCCGATCACCACCTTGTCGTAGGTGTAGGCCGGCAGGGTGTAGCCGGCGAAGAAGCGCGGCGAGATCGTCTGGGCGTACTTCACGACCAGCCCCCGCACCTTCTCCCGCGTGGCCGCGTCGTCGGTGATGGCGACATAGCGCGACAGGCCCGAGACGTACTGGCCGAAGCTGTGGCCGGGGATGTAGCCGTGCCAGTCAGCCGTGCTCCAGTCGTTGACGTCGATGTGGAAGTCGGCGCTGTCATCGTACCAGCCGCCCATGTCCTCGCCCGGCGCGGGCAGGCCGGCGCGCTGGCGGAACGGCTTCAGCAGCCGGTCGTCGTCGAGCCCCATGAACAGCCGATGCTGCCAGTCCAGCTGGTCGCGCATCTTCCCCGGCCCCAGCCGCACGCGGTCGTACGGGAAGGTTTCCAGCGCTGGGCCTTTGGCCGGAGCGACGCCCTTGCCCACCCCTTGCGCCCAGGCCGTCGGCGCACAGGCCGCGCAACAGCCGGCCATGAACATGCGGCGAGACACCATGGTCGCGTCACCTCCCCCGAGAAACGCCTCTTTCATCCTACAATTCGCCGGCGGCGGGTAGGGCGCATAGCCGCGCCCACAATTCCAAGCCCACGCTTGCCTCGCCCCGAATCCCGTCCCACTTTCGGGGGGTCATGAGCGACCGTTCCACCGGCCTCGCCCCGTCGCGGCTCACCGCGGTCCTGGGGCCCACCAACACCGGCAAGACCCACCTGGCGGTCGAGCGCATGCTCGGTCACGCCTCGGGGATGATCGGCCTGCCGCTGCGCCTGCTGGCGCGCGAGATCTACGACCGCATCGTCAAGCTGCGCGGCAAGGCCAGCGTCGCCCTGATCACCGGCGAGGAGAAGATCGTCCCGCCGCGCGCGGCCTATTTCGTCTGCACGGTCGAGGCCATGCCGCTGGGCCGCGAGGTCGACTTCGTGGCCATCGACGAGATCCAGCTGTGCGCCGATCCCGAACGCGGCCACATCTTCACCCACCGCCTGCTGCACGCCCGCGGCCGGTTCGAGACCATGCTGCTGGGCGCCTCGACCATGGCCCCGCTGGTCCGCCGCCTGCTGCCCAACGCCGAGATCGTCGGCCGCGAGCGGTTCTCCAACCTGTCCTACGCCGGCTCCAAGAAGCTGACCCGCCTGCCCCGACGCACCGCGGTCGTGGCCTTCTCCACCGACGCCGTCTACGCCATCGCCGAGCTGATCCGCCGCCAGCGGGGCGGGGCGGCCGTGGTCATGGGGTCCTTGAGCCCCCGCACCCGCAACGCCCAGGTCGCCCTCTACCAGAGCGGCGAGGTCGACTTCCTGGTCGCCACCGACGCCATCGGCATGGGCCTGAACATGGACGTCGACCACGTGGCCTTCGCCGGCCTGCGCAAGTTCGACGGCCGCCGCACCCGCTGGCTGCACCCGCAGGAGGTCGGCCAGATCGCCGGCCGCGCCGGCCGCTACACCCGCGACGGCACCTTCGGCGTCACGGGCGACTGCGAGGAGATGGACGAGGATCTCGTCCAGGCCGTCGAGGAGCACGCCTTCCAGCCGGTGATGGCCGCCGAGTGGCGCAGCGCAAAGCTCGACTTCGGCAACCTGCCCGGCCTGCTGCGCTCGCTGTCCGAGCCGCCGAACCGCAATGGCCTGACCCTTTCCCAGGAAGCACTGGACGAGCGCACCCTGCGCAAGCTGGCCACCCACGAGGATGTCGTCGCCCGCTGCAAGTCCGACCGCTCGGCCCTGCTGAAGCTGTGGGACGTCTGCCAGACCCCCGACTTCCGCAAGACCACCGACGACGACCACCAGCGGATGGTCAAGACGCTGTTCGACGACCTGACCACCGGTCGCAAGCGCCTGCCGGAAGACTGGATCAACGGCCAGTTCAAGGCGCTGGACCGCACCGACGGCGAGATCGACAGCCTGGCGGCGCGGCTCTCCGGGGTGCGCACCCTGTCCTACATCGCCAACCGTCCCGACTGGCTGGCCAACCCCGTCCACTGGCAGGGCCGCACCCGCGAACTCGAAGACAAGATCAGCGACACCCTGCACGAAAAGCTGATGGCGCGGTTCATCGACCGCCGCACCAGCGTGCTGATGAAGCAGCTGGGCGAGCGCGAGACGATCCTGGCCGGCGTCGCCGCCGACGGTGAGATCAGCGTCGAGGGCCATGTGGTCGGCCGGCTGACCGGCGTCACCTTCATCGCCGAGAAGGGCTCCAGTCCCCTCGAAGAGAAGGCCCTGCGCAACGCCGCCCAGCGCGCGGTGGGGCCGGAGATCGCCCGCCGCCTGGGCCTGCTGGCCGCCGAGCCGGACGAGGCCTTCGCCCTGACGCCCGACGGCATGATCCTGTGGCGCGGCGAGGCGGCCGGGGCCGTGCGCGCCGGTGGCGACCTGCTGTCGCCCCGCGCCCGCCTGCTGGGCGAGCTTGGTCCCCTTCCGGCGCGCGAGCGGGCCGAGCGGCGGCTCGACGCCTTCCTGGCCTCCGAGGTCGATCGCCATCTTTCGCCCCTGCGCAAGCTGCAGCAGGCCCTGGCCGGCGGCGAGCTGCGCGGCCTGCCGCGCGGCGTCGCCCACCGCCTACTGGAAGCCGGCGGCGTGCTCGACAAGCGCCCGCTCGATCCGGAACTGAAGGCCCTCAGCCAGGCCGAGCGCCGCACGCTGAAAAGCCTGGGCGTGCGCATCGGCGCCTTCTCGCTCTATTCGCCGGGCGTGCTGCGCTCGGAAGCCATCGCCTGCGCCCGCGCCCTGGATCCCGGCGGCTGGCGCGGCCCGCTCGTCGGCCTGAGCGCCCTGCCCTCGCCCCTGCCGCCGCCGCGTACGCTCGCCGCCAGCGGCCTGCGCATCGCCGGCAAGCACCTGGTTCCGGTCGAGACCCTGGAGAAGCTCGACGCCCTGCTGCGCGCCGAACAGCGCCCGGGCGGCGTGGTGCTGACCCCGGCGGCGCTCGAAACCCTGGGCTGGAGCGCGGCCGAGGCCTCGTCGGTGCTGCGCTCGCTCGACTACACCCCGGCCGTGCGCGCCAAGCCCGACGCCCCGATCGTCTGGAAGCGCCGCGGCGCCCAGCGGCTGGAGCCAAAGCCGGTCAAGGCCCGCCCGGACTCGCCGTTCGCCGCCCTGGCCAAGCTGACCGAGCCGCCGCCGCCCGCCCCTTCGGCACGGCGCAGGAAGCCCCGCCGCCGCAAGCCGGCGATCGCCGTCCCGCGCGACCAGGTCGCTTCATGAACGACGCCCACCACGACGCCCATCACGGGGAGCACCATGCGGAGCATTGCCGCGCCGACGTCTGGCTGTGGCGCGCCCGCTTCTTCAAGACCCGCTCGATGGCCGCCCGCTTCGTCGACGAAGGCCGCATCCGCCTGACCCGCGCCGGCTCGCCCGACAGCCGCATCGACAAGCCCTCCCGCTCGCTGAAGGCCGGCGACGTCCTGGTCTTCGCCATCGGCGGCCGGCTGGTGAACGTGCGCATCCTCGACTGCGGCGAACGCCGCGGCCCGGCGACCGAGGCCCGGGGGCTCTACGAGGCGGTGGAGGGGTAGACCAATGGTCCCTCTCTCATAGAGAGAGGGAGGGGCCCGCCGCGAAGCGGTGGGAGGGTGAGAGGTTTCACCCTTAGCCGAAAATTCCCGACACGCTCCGCCGCGCTTCCCAGGGGCGCCGAGTATCCAAATATTCACCGCCAGCCGCCGAGCGACCGCGTTCCATTCGGTGAGTTTGTTACCTCTCACCCTCCCACGCCTAAGGCGTGGGCCCCTCCCTCTCTCAAAGAGAGAGGGATCAAGCCTTCGCCATAGACGCCGCCGCGCCATCCGCTACCTTCGGTGGAGTTCCATTCGGGGGAGTACATCGCGTGGCGTCGTTCCGTTCGGCCGTGGCCGTCAGCCTGGCCCTGTTGCTCACCGGCGTCGCCCACGCCCAGCCCGCCGCCCCGCCCTCCGGCAAGCCCGCCAAGCCCCCGACGCCGATCCGCGCCTTCGACCTGCCGCAGATCGAGGCCTTCGGCCGCGCCATCTACCGCCAGGACATCGCCGCCTGGCTGGCCAGCGACGCCCTGGGCGACAAGGTCCCCGACCTGCGGGGCGCGGGCCTCAGGGGCTGGCTGGTCGAGGACGACGGCAAGACGGCCACCGTCCGCTTCCTGCGCGACACGGGGAACGGCCTGGAGATCGGCTACGACGTGGTGGTCGACGGCAAGGGCGCCGGCCCCGTCACCGAACCGGCCGACCGCAAGCTGACCGACGAGGAGCGCCTGAGCTTCTCGGCGCGCCAGGCCGCCATCGCCGCCCAGCCGCCCGCCTGCCGCCCCGGCTACAACACCGCCGTCGTCCGCGATCCGCAGGGCGACGGCTTCATCGTCTGGCTGCTGACGCCGTCTCCGGCCGAGGGCGCGATCCCGGTCGGCGGCCACTACCGCGTCAGCGTCGCCGCCGACGGCAAGACCATCACCCGCGTCGACGCCCTGTCGATGTCGTGCCTGCTGATGGAGCGGCCCAAGGCCAAGGCTGGCCAGCAGCCGGTCATGGTCTTCGCCACCCACCTGGTCTCCCCGACGCCAGTCGAGACCCACGCCTTCCTCAGCCTGCTCTACAAGCTGCCCATCGCCGTGGGCACGGGACCGAACGAGGTCTGGGCCGTCGATCAGGGCCGGATCAGCAAGATGGACCTGGGCAAGAAATGAGGATTGAAAACCCTCTCCCTGAAGGGAGAGGTGGCCGCGAAGCCGACGGAGAGGGAAGCGGCTACGAAGCCGGCTAGCGTTGCGGAAGCTGAAAACGACCCCCCTCCGGCCCTTCGGGCCACCTCCCCCAGAGGGGGAGGATCTCATAGCCGTCCGCGCGCGCCGCCTTTCAGCGCATCGATCTTGCGCTCGGGCCTCGGCGGGGAGGTCTCCGGCTCCAGCGCCGACAGCCAGCCGCCCGCCGGTCGCGCCGCGCGCTCCGGCGGCAGGGCCACGACGATCTTCCTCACCATCGCGGCCATCTGGCCCAGCAGCCGCACCTTTTCCGACGCCTTGCGGAAGGCCTCGCGATCGAGACCGTCCTCCATCGCCGCCCACAGGTCATCCATCGCCGCCATCAGCCGCTGCTGGATCTTCGCGCACCAGGCGCGGGAGGTCTGTTCGCTCATGACCAACAGCATGAGGCCGGCCTGGAGGCCGGGGACAGGAAACGTGTGTTTTCTTGTAAGCGATTGAATTCGTTGGGGGCGATCCGGCCAGACACGGGGATAACCCCCGCCCCCCTTACTCCCGTCATTCCCGCCCTTGTGGCGGGAACCCCTCTGTCAGCCGCAAGGGCGGGAGGGGCGGCGTGCTCAGCACGCCGCTTGAGCTTCACGTGCGAACGGAAACAGGGTTTCCCGCCACAAGGGCGGGAATGACGGGACGAAGAAGCATCCCTGTGGATAACTTCAGATCGAAAACCCGTCCACGAACCCCGGCACCTTCTCCGGCGGCATCGGGCGGCTGAAGTGGTAGCCCTGCACCTGGTCGCAGCCATAGGTGGCCAGAGCTTCCAGCTGGGCCAGGTCCTCGACGCCCTCGGCGACCACCTTCATGCCCATCGATGAGCCGAGCGTGATCACCGCCTTCACGATCGCCGCGTCCTCGGCGTTCTGGACGAAGCCCTTGTCGATCTTCAGCCGGTCGATCGGGAACTGGCGCAGGTTGGCCAGGCTCGCGTAGCCGGTGCCGAAGTCGTCCAGGGCGATCATCACCCCGGCCGCGTGCAGCTTGCGCACCGTGTCGCTGACCACGTCGGACGCCCAGCCCATATAGACGTGCTCGGTGACCTCGATGGTCAGGCGGTCGCACGGCACGCCCCAACGGGCCAGGCGCTCCTGCACCTCCTCGGCCAGGCGGCCCGAGCGGAACTGGGCGGCCGAGATGTTGACCGCCACCCGGCCAAACTCGATGCCGGCGTCCAGCCAGGCCCGCATCTGCTTCAGCGCCGTCTCGAAGGCCACGTCGCCCAGCTTGAGCGACAGATCCTGGTCCTCGAAGGCCGGCATGAAGCGGTCGGGCGTGAGGATTCCCTGCTCGGGGTGAGCCCAGCGCATCAGCGCCTCGAAGCCGGCCACGCTGCCGCTCTCCAGGTCGATCACCGGCTGGTAGTAGAGGATGAACTCGTCGGCCTCGATCGCCGCGCGCACGTCGCGCAGCAGCTCCAGCCGCTGTTCCAGGGCCGAGCGCATCGAGGGATCGAACAGGATCGAGCGGTTGCGGCCCTCGTCCTTGGCCCGATAGAGGGCGATGTCGGCGTTCTTGAAGATGTGGCTGGGGTCGGCGTCCGGGTCGCCGTGCAGCGCCGCGCCGATGCTGGCGCTGACCGAGAAGCTGCGGCCGGCGTGCTGGATCGGCTGGCGCAGCAGCTCCTGCAGGGCCTTGATCGGCCGCAGCATGTCGCCCTCGCCGTGCAGGCCGCGCAGGATCACCGCGAACTCGTCGCCGCCCAGGCGCGCCACCGTGTCGCCGGCCCGGAAGGCGTGGCGCAGCACGTCGGCCAACCGCCGCAGCAGGGCGTCGCCGGCGTCGTGGCCCAGGGTGTCGTTGATGTCCTTGAAGTGATCGACGTCGATCATGATCAGGCCGAAGATCTCGCCGGCCATCTCCGAGGCGTCGACCGCCTCCTGGAACTTGCGCTGGAAATAGGCGCGGTTGGGCAGGCTGGTCAGCGGGTCGCGGAAAGCCAGGTTCTCGACGGCCTCGGTCTGCCGGCGGCGGTCGGTGATGTCCTTGAAGAGATTCACCAGCCGCTCGGGCTTGCCGTCGCCGCCCACGAAGCGCTTGCCGACCGAGCGCACCCAGGTCTCGATGCCGTCGTCGCGATTGAGCCGGAACTCGAACACCGCCGCCTCGCCGTCGCGGCGGGCGCGCATGATCTGGGCCATGCGCTCGCGGTCCTCCTCGTGCACGATCTCCAGCGGATCGGCCTCGAACAGGCACCACCGCTCGAGCTCGGGGCAGGTGCCCGAGACGTAGACCTCGCCGGTCTTCAGATCGACCTCGCGCACCATCAGGTCGTCGAGCTCGAGCGCCAGCTTCAGCCGCTGCTCGTTGCGCTCGGCCCGCAGCGCGGTCTGGGCGTAGCCAGTGACGTCGCGGGCGGTGACGATGACGGCGAAGATGATCCCCTCGTCGCTGCGGCAGGCGGCGAACTCGCTGCGCCAGATCCGCTGGGCGCCCTCCACCACCTGGGCCCGGTAGCGCGAGAACGGCTCGCCGGACGCCAGGCAGCGCTCCAGGCTCTCGACGTCCTCCAGGTTCATCAGGCAGCGGGCGAAGGGCTCGCCCGGCGCCAGGTCGGGGGTCAGGTCCTCGTCGCGCCATTCGGCGCTGACGGCGGCCAGCCGGCCCGAGCGATCGATCAGCGCGGCCGCGAACGGCGCATGCGCGACGAAGGCCTCGAACGAGGCCATTCGAAGCCGCAGCTGCGCGTTGATGTCCTCCGCGCTCGCCGGCGGAGCGGTCTTCAGGGCCATGCTGGTCATTCTGGTGTCGGCTTCCCGACGTTGTTGTGCGGCGTATCCTCAACTACACAGTGAAACGCCTTCCATAAGAATTGGTATCTTTCGACGAACCCCGTTCTTCATTGTCGGAAGCCCGACAAAGCGCGACCAAAGCGCGACCAAAGCGCCGCTCGCGGGCGCCCGTCTGTCGGCGTCGTCAGAAATCCTGGCCCCGCCGCGCACCGCGCCGCATTGACATTCACGCCCGTCGCTCCGAAAACGCGGCCGCGTTACGTCCGTCCGTCCCAGAAAGCCGCCAAGTTCCGATGACCTACATCGTCACCGACGCCTGCATCCGCTGCAAGTTCATGGACTGCGTCGAGGTGTGCCCGGTGGATTGCTTCTACGAGGGCGAAAACACCCTCGTGATCAATCCGGACGAATGCATCGACTGCGGCGTCTGCGAGCCGGAATGCCCGGTCGACGCCATCAAGCCGGACACCGAGGACGAGGCCGACGGCAAGTGGCTGCGGATCAACTCCGACTACGCCAAGGTCTGGCCGAACATCACCGTCAAGGGCGAGCCGCCGGCCGACCGCGCCGACTTCGAGCGCGAGACCGGCAAGTTCGAGAAGTACTTCAGCGAAAAGCCCGGCAAGGGCTCCTGATCCAGGGCTGAATCCCCGTTTCCACGGCTGGTTTACAGCCGTCGCGACCCCATGCCGGGTCGCAAGCCTTTCATGAGGCTGAATTTTATGCTATTGTCGCTTCCGACGTGACGGATGCGCCCTCGCACCCGCATGTCTGGTGGAAGACGACAGCCGTTCAACGGCTCGCCCGATCGAAGGCGAAGGGTGACTTAAGAGACACTCCAAATCCTGATCCGACTTGGCCCCGCCTCTCCGACGGACGGGTTGCTATCGCTTTTTGGGATGCTTGGAAACGGCGTTTTGGGCGCGAGCCCAATTTTATGAGGACGAACGAATGAGCAAGAGCGGTCTGGAATTCTCGGTCGGCGATCACGTCGTCTACCCCGCCCACGGCGTGGGGACGATCCAGGGCATCGAGACCCAGGAAGTGGCCGGGATGTCGCTCGAAGTCTACGTCATCACCTTCGACCACGAAAAGATGACCCTGCGCGTCCCGACCAAGAAGGCCAAGGCCGCCGGCCTGCGCCCGCTGGCCGAAGGCGACGTCGTCAATCAGGCCCTGACCACCCTGAAGGGCCGCGCCCGCGTGAAGCGCACCATGTGGTCGCGTCGCGCCCAGGAATACGAAGCCAAGATCAACTCGGGCGACCTGGTGTCGATCGCCGAAGTGGTCCGCGACCTGCACCGCGCCGAAAACCAGCCGGAACAGTCCTATTCGGAGCGTCAGCTCTATGAATCGGCCCTGGACCGCATGGCCCGCGAAGTCGCCGCCATCGAGCGCATCGACCGCGAAGCCGCCATCGGCATCCTGACCAAGTCGCTGATCAAGACCGCCGCCTGAGGCCCTAGCCTCAACGACGACGTCTTCGAAGACGCCCCCGGTTCACCGGGGGCGTTTTTCGTTGGGGGCCGAACTAGGGCGCGGCTTGGGCACGCAGATATTGGCGACGATGGTGGCGCCGCCGTCGTCCGCGAACGTCTCGTAGCCGACGATGCGGCTCGCCTTGCGCTGTCCGGGCGGACAGCCGTCGGAGGCGCACGCCGAAAGCACCAGGCCGGCCAGCGCCACAGTCGCCCATCGCATCAGCATGAAGCTCCCCTTGCCGCTCCGCCTCATGGCCAGCTTGGCAGCAGATCCGATCGCGCTCAATCTTGATCGGCCGCACCGGAGTCTTCGCCATGGCCGAACCCAAGACCCGTCCGACGGACGCCAGCGTCGACGACTTCCTGGCCGCCTCCCCCGAGGCCCGCCGGGCCGACGCCGAGACGATCCGCGCCCTGCTGGCCGAGGTCGCCGGCGCGCCGGCGGTGATGTGGGGGCCTTCGATCGTCGGCTTCGGGTCCTATTCGACCGGCGGCCCCAAGCCGATGGACTGGCCGCTGCTCGGCTTCTCGCCGCGCAAGACCGAGCTGGTGCTCTATTTCGCCTCGGACTTCCCCGAGCGCGAGGCCCTGCTGGCGAAGCTGGGCAAGCACCGCTCCGCCGTCTCCTGCGTCTACGTCAAGCGCCTGGTCGATGTGGACCTGGCCGTCGTCCGCGCCCTGGCCGAAGCCTCGGCCGCCTGGACGCGGAGCGGCCACACGGCCTGCTGAACCCTTACGCCGGCTTCCGGCGCAGCACCCGCGCCCGGCGCTTCTTCAGCCAGATGACCACGCCGGTGACGCTCAGCGCGGCCACGACCAGGCCGGTCAGCGAGATCAGGATGCGGCCCGGCAAACCGAGGATCCGGCCCGAGTGCAGCGGGAACTGGGCCTGGACGAAGATGTCCGCGGCCGTGCCCTTCCAGGGCAGGCGCTCGCCCAGATAGCGGCCGTCGGCGCCGTCGTAATAGAGGTAGGGCGGACCCACGCCGCCGGCCCCGTGGTCGTCGCCCACCTTGTGGAAGGCCACGCCGTAGACGCCGTAGTGCGGCGAGTAGAACGCCCCGCCCACCGGGGCGGTGAAGCCGCGCGCCTGCGCGTCGGCCCGGGCCTTGGCGATGATCGCCTCGTAGGTCTGCTTGGGCAGGATCGGGTTGTCGTGGCTGGTCGGCACCCGGGTGTCGAAAGGCGTCGGCGAGACCTTCGAGATCTTCGACATCACCGGATAGAACACCTCGCTGTAGAGGTTCAGCGAGAAGGCCGTGAAGGCCACCACGAACAGCACGCCCCACAGCCAAAGGCCAAAGGCCCGGTGGATGTCGAAATTGATCCGGTAGGCGCTGGCCTTGGTCTTGATCTGCCAGGCCGGCTTCCAGCGGCTCCAGAAGCTCTTGGCGGGCTTGCGCCCATTGGTCGGGCTGGCCGGCAGGGTCAGGTAGAAGCCGACGAAGCAGTCCAGCGTCCACAGCACCGCGACCCCGCCCAGCAGCCAGACGCCCCACCGGTCGATCCCCCAGAACTCGGGAATGTGCAGGGTGTAGTGCAGGATGTAGAGGAACGAGACGAAGGTCTCGGTGGTGATCGGCCACACCGCGCCCCACTCGCGCCGGCCCTGCTCGACGCCGGTCGCCGGGTCGATGAACACCTGGTTGTAGCCGAGCTCGTAGTGCTTGCCGGTCTTGGGATCCTGGCGGGCGTCGACGCCGATGGCCAGGGTCTCGCCCGGCTCGGCGGTCAGCGGGAAGTAGGAGACGATCACCCGGGGATCGCGCGCCTCGACCTGCTTGACGATGTCGAGAGTCGGCAGGGCCGGACCATCGGTCCGGGCGTGCATCAGGTGCGGGTTGAGGACGTCGTCCAGCTCGTGATCCCACGAGATCACCGCGCCAGTGACGCCCGAGATGAACAGGAAGCCGGCGATGAACAGGCCCACCCAGCGGTGGACGAAGGTCAGGGTCGGCCGCACGGCCGCGCGCACGGCCTTGGCCACCGAGGCCGCGGGCGGCTGCGGGACCGGCGTGACGTCCGGCGCGTAAGGTGTTTCCAGATTGCGCGCGTCCATCCGGCCTCCCGGAGCCCTTCGGTTCCGCGCCATGCGAGGCGGCTGAAAGGCTCGAAAACAAACATCAAGGGCGAGGCGGCCATCGACCGGCCGCCTCGCCCCTCTTAATAACGATTATTAGAAGCGATAGTCCAGGCGAACCGACACGCTGCGCGGGGCGGCGTAGTAGGCCTGCCCCCACATCAGGCTGTTGAGGTACTTCTCGTCGCCGACGTTCTTGAGGTTCAGCGTGCCGCGGATGCGGTCGGTGACGTCGACGCCCGCCATCAGGTCGACCACCGCATAGGCGTCCTGGGTGACGTCGGCGGCGTCGGTGGTGATCTCGTCCTGCCAGCGCACGGCGGCGCCGAGCTTGAGGTTGCGCAGCGACGGCACGCTGTAGGTGGTAGAAGCCTTCAGCGTCTTGCGCGGCAGGAAGACGCGGGCGTCGGCGCCGGTCGCCGTGTCCTCGATCTCCAGCGACGTCCAGCCGGCGCCAATGCGCCAGTTGTCGGTGATCCGACCGCTGGCCTCGATCTCGTAGCCCTTGGATTCGGTGTCCTGGGCCGAATAGTAGCTCTTGCCGTCGTCGAAATAGCCGGCCCAGGCGGCCAGGCCATTCTGCACGGCCTTGAACACCGAGCCGGTCACGTAGAGGCGACCGTCGAACCACTCGCTCTTGACCCCGGCCTCGTAGCTCTTGCCGTGCACGGCGGCGAGCTTGGCGCGGGTGGAGTCGACCTCCGACTGCGGATTGAAGATGTCGGTGTAGCTGGCGTAGAGCGAGACGTTCTTGTTCAGGTCGTAGACCGCGCCGAGGTACGGGCTGACCTTGCTTTCGTCGCGGGCCATGTCGGCGCCGTACGAGAAGCCGTAGGCCTTCAGCTTCAGGGCGTTGAAGCCGGTCACCAGCTTCAGCTTGTCGGTCACGCTGAGGTGCGCGCCGGCGTAGAAGCGGGCCAGCTTGGTGGTCTCGTTGGCCGCCAGATAGGCGCCCGGATAGGTCGGCTCGGCCGGCTGGGTCGAGCCCCAGCTCGAGACCGACGAATAGACGATCGAGTCGCTCGAGAAGTCTTCGTACTCGTGCCCTTCCGAGCGCGAGACTTGGCCGCCGACGACCAGCTGGTGCTCACGGCCGAAGGCCTGGAACGGACCCGAGGCGTAGGCGTCGAGGGTGTAGCTCTCGTAGATCGACGGATAGACGCCCGCCATGCCGTAGACGCCCAGGCCCGTCGTCGGATCGATGCCGTCCGCGTCGGTGTAGGCGTAGAGCAGCTTGGCGTGTTCCTCGAAGCGCTTGGCCGTGGCGATGGCCTTCAGGCGCCAGCCGTTGTCGAGGCGATGCTCGACCTCGGCGAAGGCGGTCTGGTCGCGGACGTCCCAATAGGTCCAGTCGGCCGAGGTCGAGGACGAGACGTCGTAGTTGATCAGGCTGCCATCGCTGTAGGTCAGCGGCAGGGCGCCCCACAGCACGCCCGAAGCCCGGTTGTCCTGCATCGACCAGCCGAAGGTTGCCGTGGTGTTGTCGGTCACGTCCCAGGCCAGCAGGGCGGCGTAGACGTTCCGGTTGACCTTGTAGTGGTCGAGATAGGAGTCGCGGTCCTCGTTGGCGTAGATCAGCCGGCCGCGCAGCGTGCCGCTCTCGTTCAGCGGGCCCGAGACGTCGGCCTCCAGGCGCTTGGAGTCCCACGAGCCGTACTGCAGGGCGCCGCTCGCCTGGAACTCGGCGGTCGGGCGCTTGCGCACGTAATTGACGGTGGCCGACGGGTTGCCGGTGCCGGTCATCATGCTGTTGGCGCCGCGCACCACTTCGACGCGGTCGAACAGCACGGTGTCGAGTTCGCCGAACTGGATGCCCCAGATCAGCGGCAGCCCCACGCCGTCGACCTGGAAGTTGGTGATGTCGAAGCCGCGCGAGTTGTAATAGGTGCGGTCGGTCTCGACCTTCTCGACGTTGACGCCCGTGGTCAGGGCCAGCACGTCGTTGATGTTGGTCAGGGCGAAGTCGTGGATCGTCGCGCCGTCGATGATGGTCACCGACTGCGGCGTCTCGCGCAGGCTCATGTCCAGGCCCGTCACCGCCGAGGTGCGGGTCTTGGCGCCGGTCACCACCACGCCGTCCAGGTTGTCGGCCGCGCCGTCGGCGGCCGGGGCCTCGGCCGCGTGGGCGGCGGCCAGCAGGGCCGGGCTCATGGCCGCGGCGAGGAGGAAGGCGCGAAGGGATCGGGACATCTGGGGCGCTCGTGCAATCAAGAATAAGTCGCAAGAGCGCATAGGCGCCGGGCCCAGAGCTGTCAAACCTCAGGATGCAATGGATTCGCATTTGCGTTCTGGCTGCGTCCTTTCGGCCACGGCGCGCGTCGGTAGAGCTTGGTTAGCGCTAACAATTGTGGCTGGCGAAACGGCCTCGGCTCATGCGAGATCACGGGAAAACTACGCTTCGCATTAGGGTCGCCATGTCGTTCACTTCAGCCCCGAGCCGCCGCGAAACCCTCCAGGGCCTGCTTCTCGGAACGGCGATGACAGCGCTGCCTTTTAGAGCCGCCGCCCACGCGGCGACGCGCGCCCTGCCCTATCGCTGGCGCAATGTGCGGGTCGGCGGCGGCGGCTTCGTGCCCAGCGTGGTGTTCAGCCCGGTCGAGAAGGGCCTGGCCTATCTGCGCTCCGACATGGGCGGCGCCTATCGCTGGCAGGCCTCGGAAAGCCGCTGGATCCCGCTGCTCGACGACCAGGCCCAGGGCAGCTGGCAGGGCGTCGAGAGCGTCGCGCCCGATCCCATTGATGCGAACCTCGTCTACCTGGCCTGCGGCATGGGCCGGCCCGATCCGGCCGCCATCCTGCGCTCGGAGAACCGCGGAACCGACTGGACCGTCATCCCCGTCCCCTTCCGCATGGGCGGCAACGAGGACGGCCGCGGCCTGGGCGAGCGCCTGGCCATCGATCCCAACGACACCCGCACCCTGTACTTCGCCTCGCGCCACGACGGCCTGCAGGTCAGCCGCGACCGGGGCGCGACCTGGGGCAAGTCCGCGAACTTCCCCCTGCCCGGCCTGGGCCTCAACGCCCGCCCCGCCCCCACGCACGGCGGCCTGTCGTTCGTGATCTTCGATCCCCGCAGCGGCCAGCCGGGCCAGGGCTCGCGAACGATCTTCGTCGGCGTCGCCGATCCGTCCGAGCATCACCTGTGGCGCAGCGACGACGGCGGCGCGACCTGGAAGCCGATCCCCGCCCCGCACGCCTATCTGGCCTGCAAGGCGGCGCTCGACGGCCAGGGCCGGCTCTACGTCACCTATGCCAGCGGGATCGGCCCGTCGAACGTGGCCGACGGCGCGGTCTGGCGGCTCGACACGGCGACCAACGCCTGGACCGAGGTCACGCCCGCCAAACCCGAACCCCAGCGCGGCGGCGGCTTCATGGGCGTGGCGGTGGACGGGAGCGGCGCGGTGGCGGTGACCAGCCTCAACCGCTGGAACCCGCACGACACCCTCTGGCGCTCCGCCGACCACGGCGCGACCTGGACCGACCTCTATCCCGACGCCCGCCGCGACGTGGCGACAACGCCCTTCCTGCACTGGGGCGAGCCGGAGGCCGACTTCGGCTGGTGGATGGCGGGCCTGGCCATCGATCCGTTCGATCCCGACTTCGCCTGCTACACCACCGGCGCGACCATTTACGCCACCCGCGAGTTCACCAAGGCCGCCGCCGGCCGCCCGACCACCTGGTTCCCGTGGGTCGAGGGCATCGAGCAGACGGCCATCATCACCCTGGCCAGCCTGCCCGAAGGCCCGCAGCTGCTCAGCGGCTTCGGCGACATCTCCGGCTTCGTGCACGACGACCTGGCCGTCTCGCCGACCGACCAGTTCACCACCCCGGTGTTCGGCAACACCAACTTCATCGACTACGCAGGTGTGCAGCCCGCCATCGTCGTCCGCAGCGGCACGCCGCACCAGCGCCATGGCGGCCCGACCCTGGCCTCGTCCGGCGACCACGGGCGAACCTGGGCGCCGATGACCGCGCCGCGCATCCCGAACGCTGCGCCGCCGCCCGGCCAGGGCCGTCGCGGTCCCGACCCGCACGACGACGCCGCCATCGTCGTCAACGCCGACGGGAGCGTGTTCATGGTCATGACCGCCCAGGCCCAGATCACTCGCGATCGCGGCGCGACCTGGCAGGCCAGCAAGGGCCTGCCCGCCTGGGTGCGCCCCGTGCCCGACCGCGTCGATCCCAGGCGCTTCACCGCCATCGACCTTCAGACCGGCAAGCGCTTCCTCAGCACCGACGCCGGCGTCAGCTTCGTCGAGGCGCCCGTGCGCGGCCTGCCCGCCGACCTCTCGACCGACCAGGTGACCTGGCGCGAGATCCCCTGGCCGCTGAAGGCCGTTCCCGGCCAGGCCGGTCACCTGTGGCTGGTCTCGACCCAGGGCCTCTTCCGCTCCACCGACGGCGGCGCCCGCTTCACCCGGATCGACGGCGGCGTGCAGGTCGACCAGCTCGACCTCGGCGCGCCGCCGCCCGGCAAGCCCTGGCCCGCCCTCTTCGCCATCGGTCGCAAGGACGGGGTGAAGGCCATCTGGCGCTCGGACGACGAAGGCAGGAGCTGGGTCCGCGTCAACGACCCCCGCCACGAATACGGCCGCCGCTTCCGCTGCCTGGCGGCCGACATGCGGGTCTATGGCCGGGTCTATGTGGGCACGGACGGACGCGGGATCGTCTACGGGGAGCCGACCTAGGCTCCCCTCTCCCAGAGGGAGAGGGAGGGGCCCAGGCGAAGCCTGGGAGGGTGAGGGGTTACACCGTCCGACGCCTTACCCCCTCATCCTCCCACGCCTGCGGCGCGGGCCCCTCCTTCTCCCCATGGGAGAAGGTAAAATTTACGGCCCCGCCCGCTGCGTGATCCAAGCCTCCACCGCCTGCGTATAGGCCCCCGGCAAACCCAGCGTGCGGTTGACGTCGGCGTGGCCGAGGTCCTGCGGCAGCACCGGCATCGCCTGGCCGGCCTTCTCCACCTGCGCCTGGAACGCCCTGGCGTCGTCGCAGGGCTTGTCGGGGCGCTTCGTCGAGCAGACCACCAGCATCGGCACGGCCGCCGGCGTCCACTGGTCCATGGGCGAGACCTTGGCCCAACCGGCCGGATCGCTGCCGAACGCCTCGTCGTAGAAGCCCGGATGACGACCATCCATCACCGACGCGACCTTCATCGCCGCCGAGTCCAGCACCACCGTGCCGGCCCAGGGCTTGCCGACCATCTCGGGCTTCGACGACAGCAGGGCCACGATGTGCGCCCCGGCCGAGTGGCCCATCAGCACGATCCGCCGGTCGCTGGCGCCCCAGCCGGCGGCATGGTCCTGCACCCGCCGCAGGGCCAGCGCCACGTCCTGCGCCTGCTCGTAGGCCATCGCCTCGGGCAGCAGGCGGTAGTTGACGCTGACGAACACGTAGCCCTTGGGCAGCCAGTATTTCAGCTTGTTCTCGATCGAGCCGACATTGGCCTTGTCGCCGATCTTCCACGCCCCGCCGTGGACCATGACGATCACCGGCGCATCCCGCGCGCCGGGCGGAATATAGACGTCGATCGCCTGCCCCTTGGCCGTCCCATAGGCCTCGGTGAGCTTGCGGGCGCCCGGGGCGATGGCCTGCAGCTCGACCGGCCGCTCCTCTTGCGTGCGCTTTTCCTGCAGGCGCTGGGCGATACGCTCGCGCATGTGGTTGCGCAGCGGCTGGGCCTCGGCGGCGAGCACGCCCACGCTCAGGGCGCCGATAACGGCGGCGGTAAGGATCTTGCGGGTCATGGCGAGCGATATCGGCTCGCCCAAGCGCGGCTTTTTCGGGGCGGCGTCAGGCCGCGTGGCCGAACCCGTGCACGGCGTCGCGCAGGTGACCGAAATTGATCGGCTTGGCCAGCACGGTGACGTCTTCGAAGCCTTTGCGCGGCAGGGCGCCGTAGCCGGTGGCGAAGACGAAGGGCACGCCCTTGGCCCGCAGCGCCTCGGCCACGGGAAACACCATCTCGCCGCCGATGTTGATGTCGAGCACCGCGCCGTCGAGGCTGGGTTTGTCGTCGTCGAGATAGGCCAGGGCCTCGCCCACCGCTCCGAACGAGCCGGAGACCTCGCAGCCGAGATCCGTCAGCAGGTCCTCGACCATCATGGCCACCAGGGCCTCGTCCTCGACGATCATGATTCGCCGCCCGTTCATGCCGCCGCCAGCCTTTGCGACAGGGGGGCGCGGAAGGTGAAGACCAGGCCCTCGGGGGCGAAGTCCAGCAGCGCCGAACCGCCCAGATCGCGCGACAGGCCGCGCCGGATCAGCCGCGAGCCGAAGCCCTCGCCGCCGGGCGCCGGCGCCACGACGGTCGGGCCGCCGCGCTCGCGCCATTCCAGGGCGAAGGTCGGGTGCAGTCCGCCCGCGTCCTCGACGCGCCAGGAGACGAACACCTTTCCTTCCGGAGCCGACAGCGCCCCGTACTTGGCCGCGTTGACGATCAGTTCGTGCAGCGTCATGTGCACGGCCACCGCCGCCTCGGGCGTGATCTCGATCGGCGGCCCCTCGACCACGAAACGGCCGTCCTCCAGCCCGCCGAACGGGCGCATGGCGGCGGCCAGGATCTCGCGCAGGTGGGCCTTGCCCCAGGCCTGCTTGGTCAGCAGCTCGTGGGCCTGCGACAGGGCCAGCAGGCGGGACTCGAACGACTCGTTGAACGCCGCCGGCGAGGTCGCCGTGCGCAGGGTCTGGCTGGCGATCGACTGCACCGAGGCCAGGGTGTTCTTCACCCGGTGGTCCAGCTCGCGCATCAGGAAGGTGCGCCGCTCCAGCTCCTTGTTGAGCGAGGCGTGCAGCCGGCCGCTCTCCAGGGCCGCGGCCGTGGCGCGGGCCATGACCTGCAGCTTGGCGACGATCTCCGGCGGCGGGGTATGTTCCTTGGCCCAGTAGGCGCCCAGGGCCGCGATCGGGTCGCGGGTGCGCACCGGCGTCATCACCAGGCTTTTGACGAAGGTCGGCCGGTAGGCGTCGTGCGGGATCCGGTCGTCCTGGTAGATGTCGGGGATCACCACCGTCTGGCGGTTCAGCATCGCCCAGCCCGAGATGCAGGCGGTCAGCGGAAAGCGCTTGCCCTTCCACAGCGGGCCGATGGCGTCTTCGTCCAGGTACCAGCAGCAGTCGTTGTCGCGCAGCACGAAGGCCACGCCGTCCGCGCCGGAGATCCGGCGCGCGGACGAGCGGACCACGGCGGCCACCTCGTCGATCGTGCGCGTCGCCGACAGCTCCTCGATCGTCTCGACCAGAGTCAGCAGCGCAGAATCGTCTTCACCGCCCGACAAGTCGTGTTCGGCCATGTCCAGCATAAGGATTTGACGCTCGCGGGGCTACTAGCGCCCAAACCTAGCACGCGTCGGGGGGACAACAACAAGAGGCGTGGCGCCGCACAGGATTACTCCCGGTTGCCGGGAAGGTTAACAGAGTCCTTGCGCCGACCGACAGCCGAGGGAGATCAAGGCTTTGTAGCGCTACCGTTTGCCAAGGCCAGGCGCCCGCACACGCTCTACTTGCGACAATCAGCCGCGCCGTCGTCTCGCCCGGGCTTCGCACCCGCCGCAACATGCGCTATGCACCCGGTCCGCGCCATGCCGCACGGTCCAGTAGCTCAGCAGGATAGAGCAGCGCTTTCCTAAAGCGAAGGTCGGGGGTTCGAGTCCCTCCTGGACCGCCACCCCCTTGTCACTCCGCCCTAAGATTTCACCGACGCAGGTGGTCAGGCCGCGAGTCGTCCCGCGCGGCGCGAATACGTGGCGTTCATGAAACATGCGGCGACAATGCGGCGGATTTCGCGCTCGCCGCCACGTAGCGCAATGCCCCGGGCAGCGGCTCCGCCACAGCGCTCAAGTTCCTAATTTTCAACGGAAAAGCTCTCGGCGACCTGTGGCGACGGCGCTCTGAAACGCGCCCTTTCGGCCACAGTTCTCGTCACATTGATAATATCAATTCTTGCCAAAATATCTCCGGTATGTAATGAAGTGGTCATGCCACATGGTGGAACTGGCCCGAACATATTGGGACTGGCCAGGTTCACCCACTAGGGCTGGGGAGAGGGAACAATGGCTTTCAGACCAAGGGCGGGACCGCCCTAGGCCGGCCCGGTCGCGTGCAGGCGTGACCGCAGGGGGCATGAACGGACTTGCAAAGTCCGGCGAGGGCTGAGGGGCCCTCGACCAAATAAAATACATCGGGAGGAAATCTAATGGAGCGCCTAAGCGCGCGCGGCCAGATGGCCGCTGCTGTGTCCGTCATTGCCTTGAGCGCGGCTATCGCGCCGCAGATCGCCGGGGCGCAGGAAGTCATCAAGACCGCGTCGTCGGCCGGAGCCCCGACCGCCGCGCAGCGGGAAGAGCCCACGCAGGTCGAGACCATCGTCGTCGGCGCCCGCGCCTCGCAGCAGTCGTCGATCTCGCGCAAGAAGCGCAGCGTCACCGCCCAGGACTCCATCGTCGCCGACGACGTCGGCTCCTTCCCTGATAGCAACGTCAACGAAGCCATGTCGCGCATCGCCGGCGTCGCCATCGAGCGTAACGGCTGGGGCGAAGGCGACGGCGTTGTGGTCCGCGGCAACGGCGCCGACCTGACCCGCGTGGAACTGGACGGCATGGGCGTGGCCGCCTCGGGCGCCAACCTGGCCGTGGGCGGCGGCGACGGCCGCAGCGCCGACCTGCGCGAATTCCCCGCCGAAATGATCAAGAGCCTGGACGTCATCAAGGGCCAGACGGCCGACATGACCCCGGGCGGCCTGGGCGCCACGATCCAGATCCAGACCCGCACGGGCCTGGACTTCAAGAAGCCCTACATCTCGGTGCGCGGCGCGGCCGCGGGCAACACCCTGTCGCAGAAGGCCTCGCCGGAAATCGGCGTCGTCGCCTCGCGCAAGTTCCTCGACGACCGTCTCGGCGTCATCGCCAACATCAGCTACAGCAAGCGCCTGAACGACAGCCACTCGCTGAACAACGGCGGCTCGAACAACGCCCAGGGCTACACGCGCTTCGCCGACTTCGACAACTCGCCGGACAAGACCTTCACCTACAACCCGGCCACCGCCAACGGCACGGGCGCCACCGATCCGATCGGTTCGTGGGCCCTGACCGGCGGCGGCTTCTGGAACGCCCCCACCCCGGTCGACGTGCTGACCAAATCGGCCGCGGCCAAGACCAAGGCCGAGTGTCTGGCCGCCTTCCCGCTGCTGAACGACGCCCAGCTGGGCACGATCGTCGCCGGCTCGAACAGCGCCAACCGCCTGGCGGCCCAGCAGGCCCAGATCAACTCGCAGATCAGCTGCCTCAACCAGTGGAACGACTACACGCCCAACCTGGTGCGCGATCAGAACTGGTCGCAGTACGAAGAGCGCCTGTCGTGGGACATCCGCCTGGACTACCGCGTCAACGACGACCTGACGATCTTCGCCAAGTACCAGGTCTCCAACCGTGACCAGCTGGAAGAGAACCGCCAGCGCACCCGCGGCGGCATCGCCACCCTGTACGGCGCCTCGACCGGCCAGACGACCACCTCGCTGACCACCAACACCTTCTATCCGGCCGGCACGCCCAACGTGCTGAGCGCCATCAACGGCGGCGGCTACTACATCTACATGCCGGGCCTGCCGACCAGCGCCTTCACGATCGACACCACGCCGGGCACGGCGGTCACCAACAACGCCTTCCCGCTGTACGGCGTGGCGGCCAACATCGTGCCGGGCTCGATCCAGGTCGACGGCAACCACCACCTGACCCAGTTCGACATCACCAACGCCGGGGTCAATATCGACCACATCAACAACCAGCAGGACTGGCACACCAAGTACTGGTCGGGCGGCGCCAAGTACGAGCACGGCCCGATCACCGCCGACCTGACCTATGGCCACAACGAGAGCAAGTACAGCCGGCAGGACATCCGCCTGACGCGCTCGTACAACTACGGCAACGCGACGATGCGCGTGCTGGAGAACGGCATCTGGACGATCGACACGCCGGCCTCGTACGACGAGACCAACATGTCGAACTTCGTGCAGATGCTGAACCCTACGGCGGTCGGCATGCCGTCGTACAGCAACGCCTATCGCCTGTCGTTCACGCCGCGCCTCGTTGAAAGCGCCGAGGACCAGGTCAAGTTCGACCTGACCTACCTGCCGGACATGCCGCTGTTCACCCGCTTCAAGGTGGGCGCCCTGTACCGCAACGCCACGGCTGAATCCTGGGGCAACGGCGGCTACTCGCCCACCACCGGCGTGTTCGTGCCGACCCTGACCCTGCGCAGCGACGTGCGGGCCTGTCAGAACGTGGCGACCACCACCGCGGCCAACGCCTGCGTCTACGGCTACGCCCCGAACCCGACCACGGGCCTGAACTTCCTGTACGGCATCGAGACCCTGACCCAGGCGCAGCTGATCTCGATCTACCAGAACTCGCTGGAAGAGAACTCGGGCCCGTTCATGAAGGGCTACGAGGGCACTTCGGGCCTGGAGCTGTGGGACAGCATCGACGTGCCGAAGGCCTATTCGCAGCTGGCCAGCGCGGCCAACTACAACCTGGGCTGCATCAAGTCGTGCACGGCCAGCGACGGCAAGGTCTACGACCAGCCCTTCAACGCCACCGAAGAGACCATGAGCTCGTGGTACTGGATGGCCGACCTGGCGTACGACCTGCCGTTCGGCATGGAGCTCAAGGGCAACCTGGGCAGCCGGATGTTCAAGACCGAGGTGGCCGGTTCGGGCTACGTCACGCTGAACTACACGCTGAAGAACAGCAACTTCAACCCGGCCGACCCGAACAACGCCCTGGGCGTCAGCACCGGCGCGATCACCAAGCAGGTGACCCTCAACAAGTCCTACACGGGCTGGCTGCCGTCGTACAACGCCGTCCTCTGGACCATCCCGGACAAGGTCGCACTGCGCTACAGCTGGGCCAAGACCGTCGCCCCGCCGGCCATGAAGTACCTGTGGCCGGGCGGCTCGTGCACCTATGACGAACGCCGCCTCGACGTCATCGAGACCGACGGCTCGTCGCAGGACATGAGCTGCGGCACCTTCGGCAACGCGGATCTGAAGCCCTATCAGGCGACCAAGAACAACACCTCGCTCGAGTGGTATCCCAACAAGGACACCTCGTTCAGCGTCGCCTACTACCGTCAGAAGGTCCGGGTCGGCGGCGCCATCGCCGTGCCGCTGAAGAACAACCGCACGATCTTCGACGGCAGCGACACGGTGGTGCCCGGCACCGACCGCCAGCTGTCCGACGTCGACTTCGCCATGACCACCTACCAGAACGGTCCGGGCTACGTGCAGTCGGGCTGGGAGTTCGTCGCCAAGACCGCCTTCACCTTCCTGCCCTGGAAGTTCAGCAAGACCGGGATGGACTTCAACGTCTCGACCACCAAGTCGAACAACTCGGTCACCTACATGGATCCGCTGACCGGCGAGGCGCTCGACCCGATCGGCCAGTCCAAGTACTTCGCCAACCTGGTGTTCTGGTACGACGACGGCGTCACCAAGGCCCGCATCGCCTATCAGACCCGCGACCGGGTGCTCTCGTGCATCTCGCCTTGCGGCAACACCAGCGCCTCGCCGGTGCGCAACGCGCCGAACACCAACATCGGCAACTTCGTCGGCTTCCCGTACAATCCGAGCGAGCCCTTCTACTCGGAGAAGTACGAGTACCTCGACGCCAAGATCTCGCGTCGCCTGAACCGCAACTTCGAGATCTACGCCGAAGCCCGCAACATGCTGAACGCCGCCCGCCTGTCGGTCGGCTCGGACAGCCGCGGCTTCGACGGCAAGCCCAACCCGTGGTCGGTGTCCTACGGCGGCGCCCGCGTCGCGGTGGGCTTCACCTACCGCAACTAAGCCTGCCTTCCGCCCCGGCGTCCGCGCCGGGGCGGAGCCCTCCGGGCCCCCTTTGCTTGTACCTGCGACCGACCCCCGCCGGTCCGCGACCGACAGGGCTCACCGATGGCGATCTGGAAGTCTCGCGGGCCCCGCCCGCCGTCCGGCCGACCGGACCTCTCGCGCCGCCTGCACCTGCTGGGCGCGACCTCGATCCTCTGCCACGCCTTCGCCGGCCGCGCCCTCGCCGCGCCAACTCAGGACGCGGGCGAGCACGTGATCACCCTGCGCGGCGACGCCGGCGGCCCGCGCTTCGACGGGATCGGCGTGGTCAATGGCGGCGGCGCCACCTCGGTGCTGCTGAAGGACTATCCCGAGCCCCAGCGCGGCCAGATCCTCGACCTGCTCTACAAGCCGAAATTCGGCGCTTCGGTCAGCGCCCTGCTGGTCGAGATCCCCGGCGACGGCAATTCCACGCAGGGCTCGATGCCCAGCCACATGCATGCCCGCGGCGACCTCAGCTACGAGCGCGGCTACACGTGGTGGATCCTGCGCGAAGCCAGGAAGCGCAACCCCGCCCTTAGCCTCGACGGCGCGGCCTGGAGCGCGCCCGGCTGGCTGGGCGGCGGCCAGTTCTGGTCGGCCGACACCATCGACTACTACATCAAGTGGCTGGAGGGCCTGCGCTCGGTCCACGGCCTGGAGATGGACGCCATCGGCTGCCGCAACGAGAAGGGCGCCGACTATCCGTTCGTGAAGGCCTTCCGCCAGGCGCTGAACCAGCGCGGCTTCGCCAAGGTCAGGCTGCACGCCTTCGACAACTGGCCCAAGGACAAGCTCGACTTCGTCGCCGAAATGGCCGCCGACCCGCAGCTGCGCGACGCCATCGACGTCATCGGCGCCCACGTCTTCTACGCCAACGCCCACGCCTCGGCCGAGGTGCAGGCCATGGCCAAAGCGATGGGCAAGCCGATCTGGAACACCGAGGACCACGTCTATCTGAAGGGCTTCGACTGTACGATCGGCATCGTCCGCGCCTTCAACCACAACTTCGTCCTCAGCGGCGCGACCAAGGTGGTCAACTGGTACGACATCGCCGGCGTCTATCCGATCGAGCCCTATCCGGAAGACCCCGCCGCCGTCCTCGCCCACCAGCCGTGGAGCGGCCACTACAAGGTGCGCGAGGCGCTGTGGGGCTATGCCCACTACGGCCAGTTCAGCCAGGTCGGCTGGACCTATCTCGCCGGCGGCTGCGGCATGCTGCCTGGGGGCGGCTCCTACGTGACGCTGAAGTCGCCAGGCGAGGACTGGAGCCTGATCGTCGAGACCAAGGACGCGCAGGGTCCGCAGACGCTGCGCATCGCCGTCGGCGGCGGGCTTTCCGACAAGCCCCTGTGCGTCTGGCGCAGCGACGCGGCCGAGCAGTTCGTGCGCCAGGGCGACCTGGCGATCGAGGACGGGGCCGTCACGATCACCCTGGCGCCCAACGCCATCTATTCGCTGTCGACCACGCGCGGCCAGCGCAAGGGATCGTTCGAGGCCGCGCCGCCGCCGGCCCGCTTCCCGTTCCCCTATCGCGAGACCTTCGCCAGTTACGCCCGGCCCGCCGCCCACGGCTGGCTGCCGCGCTACACCGCCGACATCGCCGGCGCCTTCGAGCTTGCCGACCGGCCGGACGGCAAGGCCGGCCGCTGCCTGCGCCAGGTGGTTCCGATCCCGACCATCTCCTGGGCCCCGGACTGGCGGCCCTACACCATTCTCGGCGACGCCGACTGGAGCGACTACGAGGTCTCGGCCACCGTCTGGCTGAACCCCGGCGACACCGCCGCCGTGATGGGCAGGATCAACCACGTCGGCACGGGCTACGGCTTCGTACCCAAGGGCTATTTCCTGGAGCTGGCCCACGACGGCCGCTGCCGGCTCGTCGCCATTCGCGGCAAGAAGGATCCGAAGAAGGCCGTGGGCGACGCCGAACAGCAGGCCCTGATCAAGGCCGGCAGGTTCGAGGGCGAGGGCGGCGAACTGGTGCTGGGCGACACCGTCCTGGCCGGCGCCGGACCCGGCCGCTGGCTGCGGCTGGCCTTGCGCTTCCAGGGTCCGCGCATCACCGGCCTCGTCAACGACGCCCCGGTGCTGACCGCTGAGAACAGCCTCTACCCCGCCGGCATGACGGGCCTGTTGGCCGGCGCCGAGAAGACCCGGCTCTCCACGCCCTGGTTCGACGACCTGACCGTCAAGGCGGTGGGCGCGCCGACGCCGCGCCCGTCCCTTCCCTCGCCCCGCCAATCGCCCATCTACGGAGCCCGCTCGTGACGCGTTCGCTGACCACGGCGGGAACCCTCAGCCAGACCCTGGCCAACGACCTGGGCCAGCTGATCGTCACCGGCGCCTTCGCCGTGCGGGCCTTCCCCACCGAGACCGAGATCTGCGATCGCTACCAGACCTCCCGCACCGTCGTGCGCGAGGCGGTGAAGATGCTGATCGCCAAGGGCCTGGTGGCCAGCCGCGCGCGGCGCGGCACCACGGTCAACGCCGAGGACGACTGGAACCTGCTGGATCCCGACATCCTGTCGTGGATCCGTACACGGAAGTTCTCGCTGGACCTGCTGATCGAGTTCACCCAGCTGCGGCTCAGCGTCGAGCCGATGGCTGCGGCGCTGGCCGCCCGCGAGGCCGACGCCCGCCGGCGGGCCGGGATCGAGCAGGCCCTGGCCCGCATGGCCGCCGCCGAGCAGGGCGACGAGGATCCGCTGACGGCCGACATCGCCTTCCACGTGGCCGTGCTGGAGGCCAGCGGCAACCGCTTCCACCGCCACATGCGCGACGTCATCGAGGCGGCCCTGCGCTTCGGCGCCCAGCGGCCGGGGATCGAGCAGCAGGCCGACCAGCACCTGCCCGCCCACGCCCGCATCGCCGACGCCATCCTCGCCCGCCGCCCCGCCGACGCCGAAGCCGCCATGCGCGACCTGCTGCTGCGGATCCTGGAGCCGCTGGACCTGACGCGGATGCAGCGCCGGCGGCCGACCTGAAACCCTCTCTCTGGGAGAGAGGGAGGGGCCCGCCGCGAAGCGGTGGGAGGGTGAGAGGTTTCACCGCTGGCCGTCTTGCCCATGAAAAAGGCCGCCCCTTTCGAGACGGCCCTTGTCCTAAAATTCCCGCCTTCCTCGCCCTCGTGGCGAGGATCCATGGCCGAGCCAGGCTCGGCGCCTTCAAGCAGAACACCACCGGCGTGGTCGTGAACTGGGCGACGATCTGGGCGGCGGAGCCCTGGACCCTAGGCACAAGGCCTAGGAAGGCGAGTGTAGTCAGGCCCGCGCTCCATTCGGAGAGAGTGTAACCTCTCACCCTCCCACGCCTGCGGCGTGGGCCCCTCCCTCTCTCAAAGAGAGAGGGTCCAAGGATCACCAGTTCCACATCGTCCCGTCTTCCAGGCGCGCCACCGGCAGCTGGCGCGGCTCGTACGGGTACTTGGCCGCCAGGGCCTCGTCGATGTCGACGCCGTGGCCGGGGGTGTCGCCGACGTAGAGCAGGCCCTTATCGAAGCGGTAGTCGTGCGGGAACACCGCGTCGGTCTCGGGCGAGTGGCGCATGTATTCCTGGATGCCGAAGTTCGGAACCCAGGTGTCGAAGTGCAGCGCGGTCCCCATGGTCACCGGCGACAGGTCGGTGGCGCCGTGGCAGCCGGTGCGCACCTGCCACAGCGAGGCGAAGTCGGCGATGCGGCGCAGGTGGGTCAGGCCGCCGGCCCCGACGATGGTCGTGCGGATGTAGTCGATCAGCTGTTCCTGGATCAGGTCCTTGGCGTCCCAGATCGTGTTGAACACCTCGCCCACGGCCAGCGGCGTGGTGGTGTGCTGGCGGATCAGGCGGAAGGCTTCCTGGTTCTCGGCCGGAGTGGAGTCCTCCAGCCAGAAGAGGTCGTAGGGCTCCAGGCTCTTGCCCAGCTGGGCGGCCTCGCGCGGGGTCATCCGGTGGTGGCCGTCGTGCAGGAGGGCCACGTCGAAGCCGTGCTCCTTGCGCAGCGCCTCGAACAGGGTCGGCAGGTAGCGCAGGTACTTGCGGGTGTCCCAGGTGGTCTCGGTCGGCAGGGTGGCGTCGGCCGGCTCGTAGTACATGTCGCCGCGGCCCACGCCGTAGGCCAGATCCAGCCCCGGCACGCCCGACTGGGCGCGCACGGCCTTATAGCCGGCGTCGATATAGCGGCCGACGGCCTCGACGGTGTCTTCCAGGTCCGAGCCGTTGGCGTGGCCGTAGACCAGCACGCCGTCGCGCGAACGCCCGCCCAGCAGGTCGTACAGCGGCGCGCCCAGCGCCTTGGCCTTGATGTCCCACAGGGCCACGTCGACGGCGGCGATGGCCCGCATGGTCACCGGACCGCGACGCCAGTAGGCCCCGCGATAGAGATACTGCCAGATGTCCTCGATACGGCGCGCGTCGCGGCCGATCAGCACCGGGATCACGTGGTCTTCCAGATAGGAAACCACCGCCTTCTCGCGCCCGTTCAGGGTGGCGTCGCCGATGCCGTAGACGCCCTGGTCGGTCTCGATCTTCAGGGTGACGAAGTTGCGGCCGGGCGAGGTGACGATCACCCGCGCCGCCGTAATTCGCAGCGGCGGCAGACCGGCTGCCTTGAACGGCTGGGTTTGACTAGTATGCACGTCGAGATTCCCGTGGTCTTCCATGGGAGTTCAATAGTCCCAGCGGTTCGGCCTGTCCATATTGGCCTGACCAATTTATAAGGTCGCTTATGTCCACCAAGGTCGAAGGCCGTCTCTACGAACGCGTCGCCCGCGATCTGGCCGGCCAGATCGCCGAGGGCCGCTATGCCGTCGGCCAGCGCCTGCCGTCCGAGCGCGACCTGGCCCAGACCTATTCGGTGTCCCGCCCGACCATCCGCGAAGCCATCATCGCGCTGGAGCTGGACGGACTGGTCGAGGTGCGGTTGGGCTCGGGCGTCTACGTCAAGGCCCAGCTTCCCGCCCAGGGCCAGGCCGGCGACACCGACATCGGCCCGTTCGAGCTGCTGGAGGCCCGCCGCGCCATCGAGGCCGAGGCCTGCGCCATGGCCGCCAAGCGCATCGACGACGAGGCCCTCGACGAACTCGACCGCCTCGTGATCGAGATGCAGGCCGAGAACGCCCGCGACGTCGACCGCGCCGAAGACGCCGACCGCCGCTTCCACATGCTGATCGCCGCCTCGACCCAGAACAGCGCCATGATCGCCGCCGTCGAGATGCTGTGGGAGGCCCGCGCCCGCTCGCCCCAGACCAAGCTGATGGGCCAGAAGGCCCACGCCGCAGGGGTGATCCCGCGCATCGACGAGCACACGGCCATCGTCACCGCCCTGCGCGCCGGCTCTTCGGAAGACGCCCGCGACGCCATGCGCCGCCACCTCACGCGCGTGCTCAACTCGCTGCTGGCGGCGACCGAGGTGCAGGAGCTGGAAGAGGCCAAGGCCCGCATCGCCGCCACCCGCGACCGCTACACCTGAGGCGCGCCCCGCGCGGCGGGGCCGGAACGATTGGCCGACCGGGGCCGTTCAGCGAGCAACAGGCGCCGCCTCGAAAGGGGCTCCGCCCTCACCTCGCGCAGGGATGACCCGGCCATGCGATCGATCCTTCTGATGCTGCTCGGCGTGCCCCTGCCGATCATCCTGCTGCTCGCCTTCTGCACGCATCACTTCTGAGCCGGCGGGAGCAGATCGGATGTCGGACCTCGTCCCCGAAGAGCACCAATCCGCCGTCAGCTGGGACGCCGTCCTGGCCGGCGCCGCGGCGAGCGTGGCCCTGCTGTTCGTGCTGGTGTCGCTGGCCGCCGGCCTTGGCCTGAAGATGGCCCCGCGCTGGCCGACCGGGCTGACCGCGGCCGACTTCACCCCGCTGGTCGGCGCGGTCTTCGTCGCCTGCCAGGTGGTGGCCAGCATGCTTGGCGGCTACCTGGCCGGACGGCTGCGGACCAAGTGGCTGCACGTCCATGACCACGAGGTGCATTTCCGTGACACCGCCCACGGCCTGCTGGCCTGGGCGACCAGCGTCGTGGCCCTGCTGCTGCTCGGCGCCCTGACCGCCTCGCCGCCGGTGAGCCCGCCCGACACCCTGGCCCCGGCCGAGCTGCTGCGCGCCGGCCAGATCGCCGCGCAGATCTCGCTGTTCCTGGGTATCGGCGCCCTGACCAGCGCCTTCGCCGCCAGCGTCGCCGCCGCGATCGGCGGCCTGCGGCGCGACGACATGCACCGGCTGCACCGCGCTTGAGGGCCGGATGCAACCTGCGGACAATTGGCCATACCAATTGCGCGGGAAACGCCCTGACGCCCTGGCCAAGGCCGCTTTCGACCTGATAGGGACGGAGCCCAGGACAGTCCGGGGGAAAGCTTCATGACGCCCAGCCGCCGCCAGATCGCGCGCGCCGCCACAGCCTTGCCCCTGCTGCTGGCTCTGGTCGCCGGCCCTGCCCTCGCCGCTCCACCTGAACGTTTCGACGTCGCCGTCACGGTCGACGACCTGCCCGACCACGGCGCCCTGCCGCCGGGCATGACCCGGCTGTCGATCACCCGGGACCACATGGCCCTCTTCAAGGCCCACGGCGTGGTCGAGGCCTTCGGCTTCGTCAACGCCGCCAACGCCAGGGATCCCGACAGCCTCGCCGCGCTGGACGCCTGGCGCGCCGCCGGCCATCAGCTGGGCAACCACACCGCCACCCACCTCAACATCGACAGGGCCGCCAGCCTCGACGCCTGGATCGCCGACCTGCAAGCCGGCGAGCCGGCCGTGGCCTCGCGGATGCAGGGCCAGGATTGGCGGTATCTGAGGTTTCCCAACCTTTCCACCGGCGCGACGCGCGAGCGCCACGACGGCGCGGCCGCCTGGCTTAAGGCCCACGGCTACAGGATCGCCCACGTCAGCGTCTCGTTCGACGACTGGGCCTATACCGACGCCTACGCCCGCTGCGCCGCCAAGAACGACACGGCCGCGATCAAGCTGATGGAAGACCAGTACCTCAAGGGCGTCGACGACGCCCTGGTGCGGATGCGGGCGGTGTCGCTGAAGGTCTACGGCCGGGTGATCCCCCAGGTGCTGCTGACCCATGTCGGCGGCTGGTCGGCGCGAATGCTGCCGCAGGTGCTCGACCGCCTCGACGCCGCCGGCGCCCGTTACGTGACCTTGGAAGCGGCCCAGAAGGACCCGGCCTATGCGCAAGCCGAGCAGTGGCTCGGCGGCGACGGGATCATGGAGCGCACGGCCCGCAACACCGGCGTCGACCTATCGGCCCTGCCGCCGCCGCTGAGCAAGCCGGTGGATCCGCAGGGGCTGTGTCGTTGAGAGCGTCCTAAGGCGGATGGCGGAGCGACAGGCCCGGCCCGACCTGCCGCCCCGCACCCCAGATCGTCATCCCGGCCGCAGCGCAGCGGAGAGCCGGGACCCAGGAGTCGCCGCATTGCGCCGGCCACCGCGAAGAAGCCTCTACGACAGTGCGGCCGCCCCTGGGTCCCGGATAAGCGCTGCGCGCTTTCCGGGATGACGGGCTGAAAGTTATGGGTCGAAAGAATCGAGCGCTCTACGCGATCAGCTCATACGCCGGCAGGGTCAGGAACTCCTCCATCCCCTCCTCCAGCACCATGCGGGTGAAGAGGTGCGCGGCTTCCTCCAGCTTCGGCGAGCCGTGCTCGCGGCGCAGGTCGCCCATCTCCTGGGTGAACAGGCCGATGAACAGCTCCGAAGTCAGCACGCGGCCGTCGTCGAGTTCGGCGGCCAGGCGCACCCACTGCCACAGCTGGGTGCGGCAGATCTCGGCGGTCGCCGCGTCCTCCATCAGGTTGTAGAGCGGCACGGCCCCGCGGCCTTCAAGCCAAGCCTGGGTGTAGCGGACGCCAACGCGGATGGCCTCGCGCACGCCGGTCTCGGTGCGGGCGCCGTCGTGCAGCTCCAGCATCTGGGCTTGCGTGATCTCCAGGCCCTCCAGCGTCTTGTCGAGCTGGTTGGGGGCCGGCATCAGGCGGTCGAAGACCTCCATGGCCACCGGCACGAGATCCGGGTGAGCGACCCAGGTGCCGTCGTGGCCGGCCCCGGCCTCGCGCTCCTTGTCGGCGCGGACCTTGGCGAAGGCGGCCTGGTTGGCGGCCTCGTCGCCCTTGACCGGGATCTGGGCGGCCATGCCCCCCATCGCGAAGGCGCCGCGACGGTGGCAGGTCTGGATCAGCTTCAGCGAATAGGCGCCCAGGAACGCCTTGCCCATCACCATGGCCGAGCGGTCCGGCGTCAGGAACTCAGGCCGGCGGCCCAGGCGCTTGATGAACGAGAAGATGTAGTCCCAGCGGCCGCAGTTGAGACCGACGATGTGGTCCTTCAGCTCGAACAGGATCTCGTCCATCTCGAAGGCGGCCGGGATCGTCTCGATCAGCACCGTGGCCTTGAAGGTCCCGACGGGCAGGCCCAGGGCCTCCTGGGCGCGGACGAACACCTCGTTCCACAGCCGCGCCTCGAGATGGCTCTCCAGCTTGGGCAGGTAGAAGTACGGGCCCGAGCCCTTGGCGATGGCGGCGTGGGCGTTGTGGAAGACATAGAGGCCGAAGTCGAACAGCGCGCCGGCGACAGGCGCGCCGTCGACTTCGAGGTGGCGTTCGGGAAGGTGCCAGCCGCGCGGCCGGACCTTCAGGACGGCCGGGTTGGCTCCCAGCGCGTAAGCCTTTCCGGACTTCGGATCGACGTGGTCCAAGACGCCGTTCCAGCGGTCCTTCAGGTTGACCTGACCCTCGACGACATTGGCCCAGGTGGGGGCCGTGGCGTCTTCGAAGTCGGCCATGAACACCTTGGCCCCGCAGTTGAGGGCGTTGATGATCATCTTGCGGTCGACCGGACCGGTGATCTCGACGCGGCGGTCCTGGAGGTCGGCCGGGATCGGCGCGACGGTCCAGTCGGCGGCGCGGACATGCGAGGTCTCGGCCAGGAAATCGGGCAGTTCGCCGGCGTCGAACCGGACCTGCCGGGCCTCGCGCGCGGCCAGCAGGGCGCGGCGGCGAGCGTCGAAGCGGCGGTGCAGGTCAGCCACGAAGGCCACGGCCTCGGGCGTCAGGATCTCTACCGCGCGACCCTCGATCGGACCGAGGATCTGGACGTTGGCGGCGATGTCGAGGGGCATGGCGTGTTCCGTGGTGTGGTGACGCGGAGGTACTGCAAATTTCGATAGGGCCCGGAGGCGGGCCGAAGCTCATCCAAGCCTATCCCAATTTCGCCTTCCTGGGCCTTGTGCCCAGGATCCAGGGGGGAGCCAGGCGCAGCGGCGGCCTTTTGAGCACGTCCGTCAACGCCTCGCGGGCCGACAGATGGATCCTGGGCACGAGGCCCAGGAAGGCAATGGAAAGGTGCTTTGAGAGTGGCGGATGAAGGGAGGAAGCAGGCGCCTCCCTCCCCGCTACACATCGAGCGTCTTACGCGCTCTTTTCAGTGGCCCGGATGGTCGGGACGATCTGGTCGCCCCAATTGCCCGAGCCGTCGTGGTGGCGCGAGGTGCGCACCAGTTCGACCGAGTAGCCGGCCTCGATGGCGCGGCGGACGGCTTCGTTGAGGCGGTGAGAGGCCTCGGCGAGACGGTCCACGGCGCGGTCCTGGGCCGACGAATCCGGCATGGCGGCGGGAGCGAATTGCGTGACGTTGGTCATGACGTTTCTCCTCAGTTCGGGCTTTGGGGGACTTTGGGGATCGACACTCAGACTACGCCCCACCTCCGAGCTTCCCCGCGAAGGCGGGGATCCAAGCGAAGCTGGCGGGCCTGTCACGGCGCGTGCTCCATCCTGGAAGTCAGCTTGGGTCCCCGCCTTCGCGGGGATCTGACGGTGAAAACGGGCGCCGAAGCTTGAATGCCGATCCGGTTGGGGGTTGAAGCTCGCCGCTATTCGGCGGCGAACTGGTTCATGGTGTTGGCGCCGCCGCCGGCCTTCAGGGCGCGCTCGCCGGCGACCATTTCCTTGAAGCTGTCGCCGAGGTCGGAGCCGACCTCGTGCTGGTGCTTCACGGCCGACACGCCGCGACGGATTTCCTCGCGCTGCACCGTGTTGACGTAGGCGCGCATGCGGCCTTCGCCGAAGTAGCCGCGCGACAGCTCGTCCATGCTCTTGGCGGTCAGGTGGAAGGTCGGCAGGGTGATCAGGTTGTGGAACACCCCGGCCCGGGCGGCGATGTCGACCTGGAAGCGCGCCAGGCGCTCGTCGGTCTCGCGACCCAGGTCGCTGTCGTCCAGGTCGGCCGACATCAGGGCCGCGCCTTCCGGATAGCTGTCCGCATGGATCTTGCCCTCGGCGATCCACTGGTCGCGCACCTGCTTGCGCAGATTGAGCGTCCAGTTGAACGACGGCGAGTTGTTGTAGGTCAGCTTGGCGTTCGGCACGGCCTTGCGGACCTCGGCCACCATCGAGGCGATCTCGTCGACATTGGGGGTGTCGGTCTCGATCCACAGCAGGTCGGCGCCGCCCTGGGTGAGCGAGGCGATGCAGTCCTCGATGACGCGGGCCCGGCCAGTGCCGTCCTGGAAGGCGAACAGGCCGTTGGGCATACGCACCGGCTTCTGGAACTCGCCGTCGCGGTACAGGGCCAGCTCGCCCGGCTGGATCGGGTTTTCCGGCGTGATCGCCTCGGTCTTCAGCCACTTGATGTAGTCCGAAGCCAGGTCGCCCGGCTCCTGGCTGACCGGGATCTTCTGGGTCAGGCCCGCGCCCAGGCTGTCGGTGCGGGCGACGATGACGCCCTCGTCGACGCCCAGCTCCTCGAAGGCCAGGCGGCAGGCGCGCAGCTTCTCGATGAAGTCCTCGCGCGGCACGGTGACCTTGCCGTCCTGGTGGCCGCACTGCTTGGCGTCGGAGACCTGGTTCTCGATCTGCAGGCAGCAGGCGCCGGCCTTGATCATCTCCTTGGCCAGCAGGTAGGTGGCGTTCTCGTTGCCGAAGCCGGCGTCGATGTCGGCGATGATCGGAACGACGTGGGTCTCGAAGCCGTCGATGGCCTTGATCGCGGCCTGTTCGGCGACCTGGTCGCCGGCCTTGCGGGCGGCGGTCAGGGCCTTGAAGAGGTCGTTGATGGCCACTTCGTCGGCCTGGCGCAGCGAGACGTAGATCTCTTCGATCAGGTCGACGACCGAGGTCTTCTCGTGCATCGACTGGTCCGGCAGGTGACCGAAGCGGTTGCGCAGGCCGGCGACCATCCAGCCCGACAGATAGACGTAGGCGCCCTTGGTGGTGCCGCGCAGGCGCTTGACCGACTTGATCATCTGCTGGGCGTGGAAGCCCGACCAGCAGCCCAGCGACTGGGTGAACTGGCTGCTGTCCTTGTCATAGGCGGCCATGTCGGCGCGCATGACGGTCGCCATGTCGCGGGCGATGTCCAGGTGCGTCGAATAGGTGTTCTGCAGCTTCAGCTGGATGATGTCGTCGATGGCGACGCCGCCCGGCGTCAGGCCCTGCGGGTAGCGGGCGAGGAGGTCCTGGCGGTGCTCGGCGTAGGTCTTGCGCATGGTCGTCGTACTTCCCCATCGGGGCCCGCTGATTGGGAGGCGGGCGTGATTTCGTCTTGGGGAGCTAACGCGGCGAGGCTGATACGGTCGAACCTATTGAAGACGATTTGTCATGAATTGACTTTGTGTAATTTGTAAATCCGTGACAACGTGACACTCATGGTCACGACGACGGACAAGAAGCTTTTCCTGGGCGGCCGGCTCAAGCGGCTGCGGCGCGACATCGGCGTCACCCAGGCCCGCATGGCCGAGGAACTGGGCGTCTCGCCCAGCTACCTGAACCTGCTGGAACGCAACCAGCGGCCGGTCACCGCCCAGATGCTGCTGCGGCTGGCGGAAGCCTACGACCTGGACCTGCGCACCCTGTCGGCCGACGATCCCGGCGGCGGCGCGGGGCTGGAAGAGGTGCTGGCCGACAAGATGTTCGCCGACCTCGGCATCGGCCGCCACGAGGCCGCCGAGGTGGCCGAGCTGTCGCCGGGCCTGGCGGAGGCGGTGGCCCGCCTCTACCGCGCCTATCTCGATCGCGGCCGGATGATCGACCTGGGCGCCTTCGAGCGGCCGGACGGAACGCCGGCCGTCTCGTCCTCGCCCACCGACTGGGTGCGCGATCTGGTCGGCTCGCAGCGCAACCACTTCGCCGAGCTGGAAACGGCGGCCGAGGCCATTGTCGCGGCGCTGGACGCCGACCCGCAGGACCTGGGCCCCGCCGTGCGCGAGCGACTCCTGGATAGGTTCGGCATCCAGGTGCGGGTCATGCCGGTCGAGGTGATGTCCGGCTCGCTGCGCCGCTACGACCACCACCGCAAGCGGCTGATGGTGTCGGAGACCCTGGCCCCGGCCAGCCGCATCTTCGCCATGTGCTACCAGCTGGGCCTGATGGAGGCGCCGGACGCCCTCACCCGCCTGGCCGACCGCTTCGCCGCGCCGGACCGGGCCACGCGGCAGCTGCTGAAGGTGTTCCTCGACAACTACCTCGCCGCGGCGATCATGATGCCCTACGAGCCGTTCCACGCGGCCATGGAGGCGACCGGCTACGACATCGAGCGGGCCCGCCCGCGGTTCGGCGTCAGCTACGAGCAGGCCGCCCAGCGGCTGACCACGCTCAGTCGCCCGGGCGCGCGGGGCGTGCCGTTCTTCATGATGCGGCTGGACGCGGCGGGGAACATCTCCAAGCGCTTCGCCGCCGGCCCCTTCCCGTTCTCGCGCTTCGGCGGCGCCTGCCCGCGCTGGAACGTCCACGACAGCTTCAAGACCCCCGGCCGCATCGTCACCCAGGTGATCGAGACCCCGGACGGCGCCCGCTACTTCACCCTGTCGCGCACCGTGCGGCGGGTGTCGGGCCTGCAGGCGGGGCTGGAGGACGAGCTGGTGATCGGCCTGGGCTGCGAGCTGAAATACGCGGCCAAGCTGGTCTACGCCCGGGGCCTCGACATCGCCTCGCCGGTGACCGTCGAGATCGGCCCCTCCTGCCGCATCTGCGAACGCCCCGCCTGCCCCCAGCGCGCGGCGGCGCCGATCAATCGGACGCTGCTGGTGGAGGAGGCCAGCAAGTCGGTGACGCCGTTCCCGTTCGCGCGGTGATCGCGATCTCGGCCTTTCCATAACCTCCCGTCATTCCCGCCCTTGTGGCGGGAAACCCTCTGTCAGCTGCAAGGGCAGAAGGGGCGGACTGCTAAGCAGTCCGCTGGCGCCTCACGTGCGTACGGAACCAGGGGTTCCCGCCACAAGGGCGGGAATGACGGGAGAAGGCGGATGGCGGGGACCAGCCCCCTCACCGCGGCATCGTCGTCGCCTGCCGGCGCACCACATGGCATCGCGTCGCGCCGAACTTCGTAGCGCAGAAGCCCGTCTCGTCCGAGCCCGGACGGATCACCGCCCAGCGGTCGCGATCGCACTGATGCCAGTGCTCGCGAAAAGCCCCGCGGTCGTCATAGGCGAACACCAGGACGTCCCCGTCGGTGTAGAACCGAGTCATGCCGGTGAAGCCGCCGAAGCTGGTCTTGCCGTTGACCACGCCGCAGACCCGGCCGCCGCGCATCATCCACACCCCGCCCAACTCCAGGTCCCGCGACTGCTTCAGCCGCGCCACCAGCGCTGGATGCACCACCGACCAGCGCTGAGCGGCCTGCGCCCGCGCCGGTTCCAGCGCCTCGCCCTTGGCCGGCGGCAGCGCGCCCATGGCCCGCTCGAAGCGGACGAAGTCGAAGACGGCGTAGGCCAGGGCGGCCAGCAGGCTCACGGCCAGCGCCGCGCCGAGGATGCGCCAGGCCAGGACGGCGCGCTTGCGGCCCGCATTGGCGTCGGGGACGGGCAGGACGAACGACACGGGCGATTTCCTCGTGGAGCCACGAGTAGATTACACATGTAGTTTAAAATCGCACAACCCTGCATTTTGATCGTCATCCCGGCCGGAGCGCGAAGCGCGCAGAGCCGGGACCCAGGGGCCGCCGCACCACATCGGCAACCTCGGGAGCGGCGAACCCAAGCGCGGAGCCCAGTCCCCTGGGTCCCGGATAAGCCCTGCGGGCTTTCCGGGATGACGAGGGGTTGGGAAAGCAAGAAGGGGCGCAAGCCCCCTACTGCGCCAACGCCTCGACGTGCCGGCTCAGCGGCGGCGGGGTGACGCCGTCGACGAACACGCGGGCTTCGCCGCCGGGCACGCGGAAGGGCGGCACGTCCAGGCCGCGCGGCGTCAGGGTCCAGACCGCCAGGATGGTCACCGCAGTCAGGGCGGCGATGGTGACCGTCAGGCCCTCGGCGGCGACCGGGCCGGGTCCGGCCAGCACCCGCACGCGGGCGACCAGCGGGTGGCGGCCGAAGGCGCAGGCCAGGGGCGAGGCGGCCGTGCAGGCGTGGGCCTTCATCAGGGTCTCGGCGTAGCGCTTGCGGGCCTTGGGCGTCAGGGCCACGACGTCGGCGTCGCAGGCGATCTCCTGGTCCAGGCGGGCGATGGCCGCGCCCAGGTGGACGAAGGGATTCAGCCAGCCCAGCACCTGGCAGGCGGTGATGATCAGGTTGCCGCGCGGGTCGCCGCGCCGCATGTGGGCGCGCTCGTGAGCCAGAACCAGCTCGCGCTCGGCCGCATCGAAGCGCTTGGCGAAGTCGTGGGGAATGACCAGGCGCGGACAGAAGACGCCCATCACCGCCGGTCCCTCCAGCCCGGCGCGGGCGCGGGCGCGGAAGGCCCGCTCGGCCAGGGCGATCAGGCCGGCCAGGCCGACGACCCCGACGACCCACACCGTCAGCATGGCCACGGCCAGCAGGCGCTCGGGCGGCTGGGCCGCCGCGCCCGCCTTCAGGGCCTCCGACAGGCTGGGGAAGATGCTGACCAGGGCCGCGATCGGCGCCAGGCGCCACAGCTTGTAGACCGCCTCGGGGCCGACCAGGCGGCGCACCGGAACCCGCAGCGCCAGGACCAGCAGCACCCCGGCGGCGGCGGCGAACTGCACGCGCAGCAGGGTCAGGGCCAGCAGATCAACCAGCATCGTCCAGCTCCGCGATCAGCTGTTTCAGCTGCTTGACCTCGTCGGGCGACAGCGAGCGGTGCTTGGCGAAATGCGCCACCAGGGGGGTGAGCCGGCCATCAAACAACCGGTCGAGCAGCCCCTGACTCTCGCTCTGCAGATACTCGGCCCGGCTGACGATCGGCACATAGCGCACGCGGCCGTCGATGCGGCGCGACTCGATGGCCTTGCGCTTGAGCAGGCGGTTGATCAGCGTCTTGACCGTGGCCTCGCCCCAGCTCTGCGGGGCGGCGACGGCCTCGAGGATCTCCTCGACGGTCAGAGGGCTCTGGGTCCAGAGCGCCTCCATGACGTGGCTTTCGGCTTGGGTGATGCTCATGACGGCCCGCTACTCTGTTGCGGGAATGATTACGCCCGTAAATGACATCGTCAAGCGATGCTTGGCGCTCGGGACCGGGCGGGTAAGAGTGGCGCCATGACTCGTCCGCTCTCTCCCTTGCCAATTCCCCTGAGCGGGCGCCTCGCCCCCTGCGGCCCGATCATCGATCCCAAGGCCGCCGAACGGGCCCATGAGGGCATCGCCCGCCGCGCCGGCGAGCGAATGGCGAGCATCGACGCCGCCTGGCCGGCCCTGGCCCCGGTGTTCGCCGCCTCGCCCTATCTCGCAGGCCTGGCCCGTCGCGACGGCGCGCGCCTGCCGACGATCCTGGAGAGCGATCCGCAGGCCCGGCTGTCGGACATCCTGGCGGCCGCCGAGGCCGTCGCCGCCGAGCCGGACTTCGAGACCGCCCGCAAAACCCTCCGTGAGCTGAAGGCCGACCTGCACCTGCTGACCGCCCTCGCCGACCTGGGCGGCGTCTGGGACCTGGACGCGGTGACCGGCGCCCTCACCCGCTTCGCCGACGCCAGCCTGCACGCGGCCCTGGCCCAAGCCGCCCGGGTGGAGGTGGCGCGCGGCGCCCTCACCCATGTCGGAGACGGCGAGGACGGCCCGATCCCGGGCCTGTTCTGCATCGCCATGGGCAAGCACGGCGCCCATGAGCTGAACTATTCCAGCGACATCGACTTTTCGATCTTCTACGCGCCCGAGGCCCTACCGGTCAGCGACGGGACCGAGCCGCAGGGCGTGGCCGTGCGCCTGACCCAGCACCTGGGCCGGATGCTGGCCGAGCGCACCGCCGACGGCTACGTCTTCCGCATCGACCTGCGCCTGCGCCCCGACCCGTCCTCAACCCCGCCGGCCATGCCGATCGACGCGGCCTTGGACTACTACGAGAGCGTCGGCCAGAACTGGGAGCGAGCGGCCCACATCAAGGCCCGGATCGCGGCCGGCGACCTGGCGCGCGGCGAGGCGTTCCTGGACGAACTGCAGCCCTTCATCTGGCGGCGCAATCTCGACTTCGCCGCCATCGCCGACATCCATTCGATCAAGCGCCAGATCCACGCCTACAAGGTGGACGAGCGGCTGGAGGCCAAGGGCGCCGACCTGAAGCTGGGTCGCGGCGGCATCCGCGAGATCGAGTTCTTCGTCCAGACCCAGCAGTTGATCCTCGGCGGCCGCCACCCGGACCTGCGCAGCCCGCGCACCCTGGACGCCCTGGCCGCCCTGCGCGACGCCGGCCATGTCACGCCCGACGACTGCGCCTATCTGACCGCCGCCTATCATGACCTGCGGGCCCTGGAGCACCGGGCCCAGATGATCGCCGACGACCAGACCCACAAGCTGCCGGAGTCCGACGCCGACCGGAAGAAGGTCGCCGCCCTGTGGGACCACGGCAATCTGCGCAGCTTCGACGCCGCCGTCGGCAAGATGCTGAAGGGCGTCAACCAGCGCTACGGCGCCCTGTTCAAGGGCGAGGAGGAGCTGTCGTCGCGGTTCGGGAGTCTCGTCTTCACCGGCGTCGAGGACGATCCGGAGACCCTGGCCACCCTCAAGCGCATGGGTTTCTCGGCCCCCGATCGGGTCGCCGCCACCATCCGGGGCTGGCACCACGGCCATATCGCGGCCACTCGCACCGAGCGCAGCCGCGAGCTGTTCACGCGCCTGGCCCCCCGCCTGCTGGACGCGGCCAACGCCACGGGCGCGCCGGACGCGGCCTTCAACCGCTTCGGCGATTTCTTCTCGTCGCTGAGCTCGGGCGTGCAGATCCAGTCGCTGTTCCTGGCCCAGCCGCGGCTGTTCGAGCTGGTGGTGCAGGTCATGGCCTTCGCCCCGCGCCTGGCCACGACCCTGGCCCGCCGGCCGACCGCGCTGGACGCCCTGCTGGATCCGGCCTTCTTCGGCCCGATGGAGGTTCCCGCCGACATCCCGTGGGACCCGGCCGAGTTCGAGCCGTCTATGGACGCGGCCCGGCGCCTGTTCCGCGACCAGTCGTTCCGGATCGGGGTGCGGGTGATGAGCGGCACGGCCGACGCCCGCGACGTGGGCCGCGCCTTCGCCGACCTCGGCGACCTGATCGTCGGCGGCCTGGCGCCGGCCGCCTTGGCCGAGGTCGAGCGGCTGGGCGGCGCCTTCCCCGGGCAGGTGGCCGTGGTCGCCCTGGGCAAGGCCGGCTCGCGCGAGATGACAGCCAAGTCGGACCTCGACCTGATGACCCTCTACGCCGCCGACGACCCGGCCGGTCTGTCGGAGGTGAAGGGCTGGAGCGCCGATGTCTTCTACGCCCGCTTCACCCAGCGCCTGACCTCGGCCCTGTCGGCCCCGACCGCCGAGGGCACGCTCTACGAGGTCGATTTGAAGCTGCGCCCCTCGGGCAGCAAGGGTCCGGTGGCCGTCAGCTTCACCGCCTTCGAGGACTATTACGAGCGCGAGTCCGAGACCTGGGAGCTCTTGGCCCTGACCCGCGCCCGGGTGATCTGGGCCAGTTCGCCGGACTTCAAGACGCGGGCCGAGGGCGCGATCGAGGCCGCCCTGCGCCGCCCCCGCGACGTGGCCAAAACCGCCGCCGACGTGCTCGACATGCGCGACCTGATGGAGCGCGAGCGGCCGGGCAAGGGACCGTGGGATCTCAAGCTGGAGCCCGGCGGCCTGGTCGACATCGAGTTCATCGCCCAGTTCCTGCAACTGGCCCACGGACCAGACGGCGGCCCCCTGGCGCAGAACACGGGCGAGGCCCTGTCGGCCCTGATCGCGGCGGGTCTGGCCGACAAGGCCTCGCTCAACGCGGCCCTGTCGGCCTGGCGGCTCGAGCAGGACCTGTCGCAGCTGATCAAGGTGGCGCTGGAGGACGGCGGCGATCCGGAAAGCGAGCCCAAGGCCTTCCGGGCGCTGCTGGCCCGGGCGGGCCACGTGACCCAGTTCCGCTCGCTGAAGGCCAAGCTGCTGAAGGCCAAGGCCGAGGCGCGGGCGGCGTTCGAGGCGGTCGTGAAGGCGTAGGGCGAAAGGCCTTCAAAGACCAAATTCATCGTCATCCCGGCCGCAGCGCAGCGGAGAGCCGGGACCCAGGGGCGGCCGCAGTGCAGTGGCCCCTGGGTCCCGGGTCTGCGGTCCGCTTCGCGGCCCTACGCCCGGGATGACGATATAATTTCCGGTCGGCTCTAGTACGCCGGCTCGGGCTGTTTCGCGTCGCCCTTAACGAGGGCCAGATAGGCCTCGTCGGTGGTGAAGGGGATCTCCTTCACGTCGATCAGCACGCTCTTGTTGGAGCCGACGATCAGGATCTTGGGCAGGTAGAAGCCCTTGAACGTGTTCTGCACGGCGTAGGGCGTCGCGCCCGGGGCCAGGGGGCCGGTCCAGCCCATGACCTCGATGGCCAGGCCGCCGACGAACTCGTTGTCGCGGACCAGCTGGATGCCGCTGGTGTAGTTCGGCGCCGCGCCCTGGACCTTGACGCTGAAGAAGCCCGGCGTGCGCAGGCCGGTCCAGACGTAGGTCGCCTCGGCGGTGTCGAAAGGTTCGGGACCATAGAAACCCATCACGTGTCTCCTCTGGTTGTTGATCGCCTCGCTGGGCGACGGGCGCATCGATACGCGCCTCGGAAAACACAATCTGTGCGCGCATTCACAAGATATCCATTTGAAGCTGCACCATGGCGACCTTCGCGCGAAACGGTCGTGAAAAAGGCGCGCGGCCTCGTAAACCTTGGCCTCGTCCCATACGTATCTTCCAGGCCAAGCCCGGAGACCCCGCGATGCTGATCCGCCACCGCCCCGACCTTACCGAGAACGACGTCACCGACCGGGGCCTCTATCTGCGACGGCGCGAGTTCATCGCCGGCGCGGCGGGGCTTGGGCTGGCGGGGCTGGGCGGAGCGGCGGCCGCCGCGCCGCTGGCCTTCACGAAGGGCTTCTCGACCCAGGAAAAGCCGACGCCGAAGGACGACGTCACCAGCTACAACAACTTCTACGAATTCGGGGTCGACAAGTCCGACCCCGCCGAAAACGCCGGCAAGCTGAAGACTCGCCCCTGGACCGTCCGCGTCGACGGCGCCTGCGAGGCCCCGCGTACCTTCGACATCGACGAACTGATCAAGGGCCAGAAGCTGGAGGAGCGCATCTATCGCCTGCGCTGCGTCGAGGGCTGGTCGATGGTCATCCCCTGGGTCGGCTTTCCGCTGAAGGACCTGATCGCGGCGGTCAAACCCACCTCAAAGGCCAAGTTCGTCGCCTTCGAGACCCTGATGCGGCCCTCGGAAATGACCGGCCAGCGCTGGGACGTGCTGCAATGGCCCTATCGCGAGGGCCTGCGGATCGACGAGGCGACCCACCCGCTGGCCCTGATCGCTGTCGGCCTCTACGGCGAGACCCTGCCCAACCAGAACGGCGCGCCGCTGCGGCTGGTCGTGCCATGGAAGTACGGCTTCAAGAGCATCAAGTCGATCACCCGCATCAGCCTGGTCGAGCGCCAGCCGCCTACCGCCTGGAACCTGTCGGCGCCGCGCGAATACGGCTTCTATTCCAACGTCAATCCAGCCGTGGACCACCCCCGCTGGTCGCAGGCCTCCGAGCGCCGGATCGGCGAGTTCCGACGGCGCGAGACGCTGGCCTTCAACGGCTATGGCGAGTGGGTGGCGGACATGTACCGCGGCATGGATCTGAAGAAGTTCTACTGATGGCGCAGCCCCCTCAGTCGGCTTCGCCGACAGCTCCCCCAGAGGGGGAGCATCTTGTTGCGCGGCGCAGATCCTCCCCCTCTGGGGGAGGTGGCCCGAAGGGCCGGAGGGGGTCCGCGCGAAAGCCCTCCCGCACCCGCGACAACCTCGTCTACGCCGCCGTCTGGCTGGCCTGCGCCGCGCCGCTCGCGTGGCTGGCCTTGCGCGCCTTCACCGGCGACCTGGGGGTCAATCCGATCGAGACCCTGGTGCGGCAGCTGGGCGTCTGGGGCCTGCGGCTGCTGCTGGTCGGCCTGGCGATCACGCCTGCGGCGGTGATCCTGAGGAAGCCGCGCCTCGTGCGCTTTCGCCGCACGATCGGCCTGTTCGCCTTCGCCTACGTCACGCTGCATCTCTCCAGCTACATCGGCGTCGATCTCTTCTTCGACTTCGGCCAGCTGGTGAAGGACATCCTCAAGCGGCCGTTCATCACCCTGGGCATGGCGGCGTTCGCCCTGCTGATCCCGCTGGCGGTGACCTCGACCAACGGCTGGGTGGTGCGGATGGGCCGCGCGGCCTGGAGCCGGTTGCACTGGCTGATCTACGTCATCGTGCCGCTGGGCGTGGCCCACTACTACCTGCTGGTGAAGGCGGACCATAGGCCGCCGCTGGTCTACGGCGCGATCCTGGCGGTGCTGTTGGGGTGGCGGGTTTGGAGGCGGTTCAGCCTGCGCTGACCCCCTCCGGCCCTCCGGGCCACCTCCCCCAGAGGGGGAGGATCTTGTTCAGCGCCGCGCTAGATGCTCCCCCTCTGGGGGAGCTGTCGGCAAAGCCGACTGAGGGGGCCTTACTTCGCCGCCGTCTTCGCATAGGCCTGCGCCTGGCCCAGCAGCCGCAGCACATTACCGCTCCAGATCGCCTCGACGTCGGCGTCCGAATAGCCCGCCGCCTTCAGCCGCGCGGTGATCTTGGGCAGGTCGGCCACGTCCTCGAAGCCCTCGACGCCGCCGCCGCCGTCCCAGTCGGCGCCGACGCAGACGGCCTTGGCGCCGCCGATCTTCAGCACGTGGGTCATGCTGTCCATGAAGATGTCGAAGTTGGCGCGGATCGGCGGGTACTGCTTGTCGAGTTCGCCGCGCTTCTTGGCGTAGGCGACGACCTCTGCCTGGGTCGCCTCGTCGCGCGGCGGCTTGCCCAGGGCTTCCAGGGCGGCCTTGCGCTCGGCGCTGGGCGGGGCGGCCTTCAGATAGACCGAGTTGATGCAGATCGCCCCGCCGCTGTCGGCGATGCGTTTGATGTGGGCGTCGTCGAGATTGCGCGGGTGGTCGAAGACGGCCTTGGCGCCCGAGTGCGAGGCGATGATCGGAACCTTCGACAGGGCCACGGCCTGGTCCACCACATCGTCCGAGGCGTGGCTGACGTCGATCAGTATGCCCAGGCGGTTGGCCTCGGCGATCCAGCGCAGGCCCAGCGGCGAGAAGCCGTTCCAGATCTTACCCTTGGGATCGGTCGAGCTGTCGGCGAACTGGTTGTTGCGGAAGTGCACCGGCCCGGCCATCCGCACGCCGGTCTTGTAGAAGGTCTGCAGCAGGGTCAGGTCTTCGCCGATCGGCCAGCTGTTCTCGATGCTCTGGAAGACGAACTTCTTGCCGGCCTTGTTGATGCGGACGGCGTCTTCGGGCGTGTAGGCCAACTCGAACTTGTCGCTGTGGGCCGCCACCATCTCGCGGATCTCGGTGGCCCGGGTCAGGGCGAAGTCGCGGGCGTAGCGATAGCCCTCGGCCGTCAGGTCGCCCTGGCCGGTGTAGATCACGAAGAACCCGCCATCCAGGCCCCCGTCGTTCATCCGCGGCAGGTCCACCTGGGTGAAGTCCTGTCCCACCGTGTGGCGGTCGGTCATGCTCCAGCCGGGACGCGAGAAGTGCTCGGGCGTGTCGAGGTGGGTGTCCAGCGTCAGGATGCGCTCGTGCAGGGCCCGATCGGCCTTGGAGACTTCGCTCTTGCCCCCCTCATTCTTGGGCGCGTCGGCGGCGTTGGCGGAAGCGCCCAGCAGGGCGGTCGAGGCGAGCAGGACTGACAGCAGACGACGCATGGGACACTCCGGAACAGCTGATCCGGTCAAGCTCGGGGGCGCCGCGCCCGGCGTCAAGGATATTAGATTTTCTTCGCGCCCACTTTTCACGGGTGAGCGTCAGATCAGCCCCAGCGCCTTGAAGCTGGCCACCCCGTCGCGGCCGACCACCAGGTGGTCGTGCACGACGATGCTGAGCGCCTTGCCGGCGGTGATGATCTGCTTGGTCATCTCGATGTCGGGCCGCGAGGGCGTGGGGTCGCCGCTGGGGTGGTTGTGCAGCAGGATGATGTTGGAGCTGGCCAGCTCCAGCGCCCGGCGCATCACCTCGCGCGGATAGACCGGAGCGTGGTCGACCGTGCCGTGGTTCATCACCTCGTCGGCGATCAGCTGGTTTTTCTTGTCGAGGAACAGCACCCGGAACTGCTCGCGGGACTCGTTGGCCAGGGCGACGCGCACATAGCCCAGCAGCGCCGTCCACGACGAGATCACCGGCCGCTTGGCGATGGTCTCGCGGCCGGCGCGCAAGGTCGCCTCGTGCAGGATCTTCAGCTCGACGGCGGCGGTCTCGCCCACGCCGGAGACGGTCTTCAGCTCCTCGACGCTGGCCCCCAGCACCCCGGCGAACGAGCCGAACCGGGCCAGCAGCGCCTTGGCCAGCGGTTTGACGTCGCCGCGCGGCAGGCTGCGGAAGAGATAGAGCTCGAGCAGTTCGTAGTCGGGCAGCGCGGCCAGGCCCGCGGCCCTGGCCCGCTCCCGCAGGCGTTCGCGATGGCCGGTCTGGTGGGCCGGCGCCGTTTTGGCCGGCGCCTTGGGCGCACGCGGCGGCGCCTCCGACACCTTCAAGGACTTGCCGCTGACCATCGCACCCCCTTGCGAGGGAAGGATTAGAGCTTAGCAATCTGGAGTTGTCGAGAGGGCGTCATTCGCCCCCGCATCAACAGCCGTCATCCCGGCCGAACGCCCGCGAAAGCGGGCGGCAGAGCCGGGACCCAGGGGCCGCCGCACCGCATCAGCGACCGCCCGGGTGGACGACCTCGCCGCCGAGCCCAGTCCCCCTGGGTCCCGGATAAGCCCTGCGGGCTTTCCGGGATGACGACCTCAAGGGATCGAAGGAGGTGAAATCAGAACGCCGGAACCACCGCGCCCTTGTACTTCTCCGCCAGGAACGCCTTCACCTCGGGCGAGGTCAGAGCCTTGGCCAGCTTCTGCACGCGCGGGTCGCTGGCGTTGTCCGAACGGGCGACCAGGAAGTTCACATAGGGGCTGGTCTTGTCCTCGATCAGCAGGGCGTCCTTGGACGGGTCGAGCTTGGCGTCCAGCGCGTAGTTGGTGTTGATCACCGCCAGGTCGACCTGGTTCAGCACCCGCGGCAGGGTCGCCGATTCCAGCTCCTTGAACTTCAGGTTCTTGGGGTTGGCGGTGATGTCCTTCAGGGTCGAGACGGGGTTGCTCAGGTCCTTCAGGGTGATCAGGCCGTTGCGGGCCAGCAGCAGCAGGGCGCGGCCCCCGTTGCTGGGCTCGTTGGGGATGGCCACGGTCGCGCCGGCCGGCAGGTCGGCGATGGCCTTGATCTTCGAGGAATAGGCGCCCAGCGGCTCGATGTGCACGCCGGCCACCTTGATCAGGCCCCAGCCGTGGTCGGCGTTGACGGTGTCGAGATAGGGACCGGTCTGGAAGTAGTTCACGTCCAGATGCTTCTCGGCCAGCTGGGTGTTGGGCTGGACGTAGTCGTTGAACACCTTGACGTCGATCTTCAGGCCTTCGGCCGCCAGTTTCGGCTTGATGAACTCCAGCACCTCGGCGTGCGGCACGGCGGTGGCGCCGACCACCAGGGTGTCGGCGGCCGAGGGCGCGGGCTGGCGGCTGCAGGCGGCCAGCAGGGCGAGAGCGGCGAGGCTGAGGAGGGCGGCGCGGCGGGCGACCATGAACGGCTCCGGTAAGTCGATAATTCCGGATGGGTATTGCGCGAAAACGCCGCCGGGGCGGAATCAGTTTTCCTGAGGCGGGGAAGAGCCCCCTCACCTCCCGTCATTCCCGCCCTTGTGGCGGGAACCCCTGGTTCCGCTTGCAAGTGAGGCGCCGGCGGCGTGCTGAGCACGCCGCCCCTCCCGCCCTTGCGGCTGACAGAGGGGTTCCCGCCACAAGGGCGGGAATGACGGGCGTTTAGAGGGATAGGTCCCTCAGGCCTCGTTGGCCGGATCCTCGGGTCCCTGGATCGTCCAGTTCGACACGAAGTCGGGGTTCTCCAGCACCTCGCCATTGGCCAGGGTGTAGGTCCCCGGCTGGGCGGCCTGGATGCTCGAGGTCTGGGGCGGCAGGAGGTAGGTGTCGCCGTCGTCCTCCTCGCCCAGCAGGTCGACCAATATGCCCTCGTCGGCCTCGGCCGACAGGATGACGCCGTGGAACTGCTCGACCGCTTCGATCTCGCCATCGGCGTCGAGGAAGGTCAGGCCCACCAGGATGGTCTTGCCCGGCATGGTTTGCGCCAGGGCCTCGTCCCAGTGCTCGGGCGGCGGGGCGGGAAGGATGATGTCGTCGCTCATATTGGGGGTTTTAGGCGCCCGGAACGGCCGCCGCAATCACCCCAGCCGCTTGGCGCGCGTGATGTTCAGCGGCCCATAGCCGGCGGCGGCGAAGAAGGCCTGGGCGTCCGCGTTGTCGGCCCAGGCGTCGAGGACCACGCTGGCCAGCCCCGCCGCGCGGGCCTCGTTCTCCAACGACCCCAGCAGGGCCGAGGCGACGCCCTGGCGGCGAACCGCCGGGTCCACCGATAGGTGATGCAGGTAGAGCCGTCGCCGCGCCAGGGCGAACGGCGTCTCGGGCCGGTCCTGGACCTCGGCCCAGGCATAGCCGACCGTCGCGCCATCGACTGCCGCCACCCGCAGGCGATGGCTCGGCTGATCGAGAAGCCCCCGCAGGAAGGCGGCCAGCTCGACCGGATCGACCACGGGCTTGAAAACCTCGGGCGACAGCGCCGCGTGCAGGGCCTGGACCACGGCGTTCAGCGCGACCAGGGCCGGGATGTCGTCTTCGACGGCGGGCCTGATCACGAGCGTGCTCACCGGTGCGAGACCCGCCGCACCACCGCGTCGCCGACCATCTGCAGCACCTGCACCAGGATCAGCAGCACCACCACGGTCACCACCATCACGTCGGTCTGGAAGCGCTGGTAGCCAAAGCGTATGGCCAGATCGCCCAGCCCCCCGGCCCCGACCACCCCGGCCATGGCGGTGTAGGAAACCAGCGCGATGGCCGTCACGGTCGCCCCGGCGATGATCCCGGGCATGGCTTCCGGAAGCAGCGCGCCCAGCACCACCTGCCGGCGCGAACCGCCAAGCGCGAAGCTGGCCTCGACCACGCCCTTGTCGACCTCGCGCAAGGCGGTCTCGACCAGGCGGGCGTAGAACGGCGCGGCCCCCACCACCAGCGGTGGGATGGCCCCGGCCACGCCCAGCGAGGTGCCGACCAGCAGCACGGTCAGCGGGATCATCACGATCAGCAGGATCACGAACGGCACCGAGCGCAGGATGTTGACCAGCAGGCCCAGCACCGTATGGGCGGCCTTGTTCTCCAGCATCTGGCCCTTGCCGGTCAGGAACAGGATCACGCCCAGCGGCAGGCCCAGGATCACGGTCAGGGCCATCGAGCCGCCGAGCATGGTCAGGGTGTCGAGCGTGGCGAAGCCGATGTCGCTCCAGTCGATGTTGGCGAACAGGCTCATCGGGCGTCCTCCAGGCGGTCCACGCGCACGCCGGCGGCCTCGAAGCGGGCGATGGCGGCCTCGATGTCGCCGCCGGTCAAAGCCAGGGTCAGCTGGCCGTAGGGGGCGTCGCGCAGCTTGTGGATGCGACCGCCGAGGATCGAGTAGTCGACGCCGGTCTCGCGGGCCACCGCGCCGAGCACCGGCTTGTAGGTGGCCTCGCCCTTGAAGGTCAGCCGCACCAGCACCCCGGCCGGCAGGGCGACCTCGGAGACCTCCTCCGCCTCGCCGACGAAGCGGCGGGCCGTGCCGCTGGCCGGATGCAGGAACACCGCCTCGACCGGCCCTTCCTCGACCACCCGACCGGCCTCCAGCACCGCCACCCGGTCGCAGACGCGGCGCACCACGTCCATCTCGTGGGTGATCAGCACGATGGTGAGGCCCAGTTCGCGATTGAGGTCGGAGATCAGGGCCAGGATCTGCTCGGTGGTCTCCGGATCCAGCGCGCTGGTGGCCTCGTCGCACAGCAGGATCTTCGGTCCCGTCGCCAGGGCGCGGGCGATGCCGACCCGCTGCTTCTGGCCGCCCGACAGCTGGGCCGGATACTTGGTCGCGTGGTCGGTCAGCCCGACCCGCGCCAGCAGCTCGGCCGTCCGCGCCTTGATCTGCGCGGGCTCCCAGCCGGCCAGCTTCAGCGGGAAGGCGACGTTCTGCTCGACGGTCTTGGACGACAGCAGGTTGAAGTGCTGGAAGATCATCCCCACCCGGCGGCGCAGCGCCCGCAGGCCGGCGACGTCCAGCGCGGCCACGTCGTCGCCGTCGACCACCACCTTGCCGCCGGTCGGCAGCTCCAGGCCGTTGATCAGGCGGATCAGGGTCGACTTGCCGGCCCCCGAGGCGCCGATGACCCCGAACACCTCGCCCTGGGCGACCTCCAGCGAGGCCTCGCGCAGGGCCGCATGACCAGAAGCGCCGCGCGAGGCGGCGTAGGTCTTGGAGACGGAGTCGAAACGGATCACCGGCGGTTGGTCCTTACTGGGCGGCGGCGGGCGCCGCGGCGCGCGGCGGGGCGTTCTTGACGTAGCGGTCCATCCAGTCGGTCATCTCCCACAGGGTGTGCATCACCGACTCCCGGGCGCGATAGCCGTGGGCCTCGTAGGGCAGCACGGTGTAGCGCACGGTGGCCCCCGCCCCCTTCAGCGCGGCGTAGAAGCGCTCGCTCTGGATCGGGAAGGTGCCGGAATTGTCGTCCGCCTGGCCGTGGATCAGCAGGATCGGCTCGTTGATCTGCTTGACGTAGGTGAACGGGCTCATCTTCGTATAGGTGTCGGTCGCCTGCCAGTAGGTGCGCTGCTCCGACTGGAAGCCGAACGGCGTCAGGGTGCGGTTGTAGGCGCCCGAGCGGGCGATGCCGGCCCGGAAGAGGTCGGTGTGGGCCAAGAGGTTGGCGGTCATGAACGCGCCGTAGCTATGGCCGCCCACGGCGATGCGGTCGCGATCCGCCACGCCCAGGGCCACCACCGCATCGACGGCCGCCTTGGCGTCGGCTGTCAACTGCTCGACATAGGTGTCGTTGGGTTCGGCCCCGTCCTTGCCGATGATCGGCATGCCCGGACCGTCGAGCACCGCATAGCCCTGGGTCAGCAGGAACAGCGGGCTGGCGCCGCCCGGACGGGTGAAGCGGTTGCCCGCGTCCACCGTCTGGCCGGCCACCGAGGCGTCGGTGAACTCTTCGGGATAGGCCCACATCAGCATCGGCAGCGGGCCGTCCTTGGCCTTGTCGTAGCCGGCCGGCAGGTAGAGGTCGCCCGACAGCTTCACCCCGTCGGGGCGGCTGTAGGTGATGGTCTGCTTGGTGACGCCGGCGAACTGCGGGGCGCGGTCGGCGAACTGGGTCAGAGCCTTGCCGTTACCGCCCTTCAGCGGCTTGACGAAGTAGTTGGGAACCTCGTCCTTGCTTTCGCGGCGGGTGATCAGGGTCTTGCCGGCCTCGTCGGCCAGGGCCACCGGCGCCTCGTAGTACGGGGCCTTGGCCTGCCACAGGCGCGCGGTCTTGCCGTCGGCAAGGTTCATCACGCCGACGAACGGATATTCGCCCTTGGCCGTGGCCCCGGCGCCGGTGACGAACACGCCCTTGCCGTCCGGCGTGAAGTGCAGCACCGCCTCGCCCTGGGCGTTGCGGCGGCTGACCGCGTCGCCCGGATCGCCGTAGCGGTCCTGGTAGTTGCGCTCCAGCAGAAGGCGGCCTTGGCCCGGCTTCGAAGGATCGACCGCCAGGCGCTTTTCCTTGCGGTTGTCGAACCAGCGGCTGGTGACCAGGGCGAAGTCGCCGCGGCCCCAGTCGATGCCGGCATAGCGCAGATCAAGGTCGATCAGCGTGGCCGGGGCGGCGTCGAACGGCGCGGCCTGCATCAGCACCCGGTCGTGGATCTCGACCTTCTTCTTCGGATCGCCGCCGTCCTGGGCCTCGGCCCAGACCAGGGTGGCCGGCGCGTCGGCGCGCCACTCGGCGCTGCGCGGACCAGCGACCACCGCGTCGAAGGCCGACGAGAGGTTATCGGCCAGCGGACGGTCGGCCAGGGTCTTGACCAGCTTGCCGTCGGTCGCGTCCAGCACCTGGATCTGCGTGGGGAAGCGGCTGGCCGGCACCAGGTAGCTGTAGGGACGCTTCAAGCGGGTCACCAGCAGGTAGCGGCCGTCGGGCGAGGTGGAGAAGCCGTTGATCACGCCGGGCGCGCCCACCGGGGTCGCCGCGCCGTCGGCCAGGGCCACGCGGGTCAGCTGGCTGGTGAAGTAGTGGTCGAACAGCGCCTCGTCATGGGCGTCGGCCAGCAGGTCCTGATAGGTGCGGATGGCGGCGGTGCGACCGGCGGCCTGCTGAACGATCGGGCCTTCAGGCGCGGCCGGCTCGGCGGGGGCCGCGCCACGGCCGGCCGGGATCTGGCGCACCAGGAAGCCGCTGTCGTCGGGCAGCCAGTCGTAGCCGGCCCCGAAGGCGGCGTTCAGCACCGGCCCGGTCAGCCTGCGCGCCGTGGCCGTCTTCAGGTCGGCGACCCACAGCTCCAGGCCCGTGGGGGCCTCCATCACGAAGGCCAGGTTCTGGCCATTGGTCGACCAGCGGGTCTCGATGAAGCGCGCGCCGTCCGGCAGGGCGACCTTGCGCACAGCGCCGGTCTTCACGTCCTCGAACGACAGGCTGTTCATCCAGGTGGTGCGGGCCTCGATCGGACCGTTGGTGCGCGGGTTCAGGCGATAGCCGCCCAGGCGCAGGATCGGGTCAGCCACGGCCCGGATCGGCGGCAGGTTCTCGCGACCCAGTATGGCCAGGGTCTTGCGCTCGGGGCTCAGGGTCACGCCGGGGGTCGGAGCGGCGTCGAGGATCTGGGCGATCGGCGCCGGCGGCGTGCGATAGGCCTCGCCGGCCAGGGCGGACCCGCCGCCGATCAGGGCCGCCAGGACGGCGGTGGAAGCCAGGGCCGCGGCGCGGCGACGGAAACGCGTATCGAACATGAAGCCCCCGGAACTCTCAGGAAGGGGCAGCAATAGGCGTACGAACGGCTCAGGTGAACGAAAAATCGAGCCTGACTGGCATATCGCCGATCGTTCCTGCCCGTCAGTTCCGTCCCGAGGCGCCCGCCGGCAGGGTCAGGCGATAGACCAGGATGACGCTGTCGTTGTCGCCCGCGCCGGCGCCCTTGTCGTTGGTCAGGCCGGCGTCGAAGGCCTGGCCGTTAACGTGGCCGTCGGCGGTGGCGAAGTCGTTGTCGTTGCCGACCAGCAGGAAGACGTCGTTCGGCGCGGCCGGATCGAGCGCCGGGGCCAGCGCCATGGCCTCCCACTTCTCCGACAGGCTGAAGCGGTCCGACGGCGCGGTCGACAGGTTCATGCCGAACTTCGCCAGCTGGACGGGGTTGAGCAGGTTGACCAGCTCGGCCTGGCGCACCGGCGTCAGGCCGGCGACCAGCGCCCCGTCCTTGGCCAGAGACGTCGCGGCCTGTTCGTAGGGCGTTCGGGCGAGATTGGTCGCGCCGTCGGTATCGACCAGCAGCACGCTCTTGAACACCGGCGCCTTGGTCGAGCCCTTGCCCCGGCCGTTGGCGTCGCGCGACAGCACCAGGAACTGGTGGTCGTTCAGGGCCGCCATCTCCGACTGGGCGGCGGTGACGTTGGCGGGCTGACCGTCGCCGGCTTCGCGCACGGTCGGCAGTTGCAGCACGTAGTGGCCGATCGGCGCGGCGGGCGTGCGGGTCTTGCTGATGTCGTAGACCAGGACGCGGGTGTTGTTGCGGGCGGCGGCGCTGGCCCCGGCGCTGTCCTGCATCGTGGCGCTCTGCAGGATGGCGATCAGGCGCTTGACGTCGGGGCTGACCGCCAGGGCCTCCAGGCCCTGGTTGTTGCGCCGACCCGTGGCGGGCGCGCTCTCGGCGGTGAAGTCCGCCTGGCCGTCGCGCGTCGGCAGCAGGGCCGGCGGGGCCTGGATCGCGCCGATCTGGCGGCCCGAGGCGTCGAACAGATAGATCCCCGCCGCGTACTCGTCGGAGACGTAGAACGACCCGTCCGGCAGGTAGGCCACGGCCTCGGAATCCAGGCTGATCTTGCCCGCGCCCTCCCCCGCCTCGGGCGAGGGATAGCGGATGTCCTTGCGGGTCAGCACGTTGGAGCCTGGGTCCTTGCCGGTGAACGGCTGGCCGGTCTGGTCCTTCAGCAGGAAGCCGCCCGTGGGCGTGATCGTCAGCTTGCCGTCGGCCAGGGCCAGGCGATGGGCGTGCAGGCGATTGGCGTAGTCGAGCGTGCCGGCCACGGTGCCGACGCCGTTGGGACCGCGGTCCGGCAGGGTCAGCAACTCGCCCTCGTAGGTCCCGTCCGGCAGGCGCCGCCACGACCGCAGGGCCATGCCCGAGAACGAGCCCAGGGTGTCGCCCTTGAAGTCCCGCGTCGCCGCGTCCAGCCGCCCGACGGCGACCAGGCCGTGATTGACGAAGGTCCGCCCCTCGAAGACGACGGTCTCGTCGCCGGCCGCCTCGCTCCAGTGCTTGACCACATGGGTCTGGGATTGGGCGTGGGCGGCGCCGGCGAGGGTCCCAGCGGCCAGGGTCTGAGCGGCGAGGGCCAGCAGGATCGAACGGCGCATCGTGATGTTCCCGAAGTCGATCGGCGGACGGCCCCGGGCCGCCCGCCGTTGAGAGGTCTGCGTCAGACGACGAGGCTTAGAAGTCGAAGCCGATCGTCGCGAAGATCTGGCGCGGCGCCGACGAGTGGAACACCACGATGCTGCCCGTCGCGTCGTCCGGCGCGAACACGCTGCTGTCGAAGTTCGAGGCGTAGCGCTTGTTGGTCAGGTTGGTGACGTTCAGCGCCACCTTCGCGCCCTTCACGAAGCCTTCCTCGCTGAAGCGATAGCCCAGGCCCAGGTCGAAGGTGGTGTACGCGCCGAAGCTCTGGTCGTTGGTGTAGGTGTAGTAGCGGCGGCCGGTGTACTTGCCCTGCAGCGAGGCCGAGAAGCCGCCGCGCTTGAAGCTGACCACGCTGGAGAACATCTCCTTGGGCGTGTCGACCTGCTGCTTGCCGGCCGTCTTCTTGACCACGCAGGTGGTCGTGCACCAGTTCAGGTCCTCGTCGTAGGTGGACTCGTTATACGAGGCCGAGTTGTACCAGTTCAGCCACGACAGCGGCTTCCACAGCACCCCGATCTCGGCGCCCTTGCTGGTGACGCTGCCGGCGTTGTGGAAGGAGTTGCCGCAGCCGGGGTTCTGCTGCTGGTTGGTCGGGCAGGGATTGTACTGCAGCAGGCGGTTGTCGAAATCGACCTCATAGGCCGACACCGAAACCTGCAGGGCCTCGCCCACATAGCGGTAGCCGACATCGACGCTCTTGGAGGTCTCGGGCTTCAGGTACTTGCCCTGGGCGTCCCAGACGGTCTGCGACACCGATTGCGGACCCAGTTTGAAGCCGCCCTGGAACATGGCCATGTTCTCGGCGTAGCTGGCGAACACCTCGTGCCCGGGCGCGATCCGCCAGCGGGCGCCGGCTTCCGGCAGGAAGCTGTCCGAGGCCTTCAGCGAGCCGGTCGCGAACTGGGTGGAGGCCGCCGCGGCGGTCTTGGCGATGCCCGGCAGGGCCGTGGCGTTCGACTTGGCGTTGGTGCTCTTGAAGCCGAAGTCGATGCTCAGCGCGTCGTCCAGCAGGGTGATGGTGTCCTGCACGTAGAACTGCTGGGTGTTCCAGTCGGTCTTCTGCACCCACTGGGCGGTGTCCGGACGGCCCTTCAGGTACTGCGCCAGGTCGATCGGGCCGGTGACGGTGGTCCAGATGTAGCGGGCGGCGCTGCTGGTGTTCTGCTCCAGCCACAGGCCGGCCTGCAGGTGGTTGAAGCCGTAGGTCCAGGCGAGGTTCGCCACCACGCCGTCACGGTCGATGGTGTAGCGGGTGTCGCGGATCTGCACCGGCAGGTCGTCGGCCGTCGAGGTCGTGCCCTGGTTCGACAGGCCGGTGATGAAGTTGTTCCCGGCGCCCTTGTTCTCGTGCTTGTAGACCTGCGCGTGGGCCTTGAAGCTCGAGGTGATGTCGAAGTCGCCGGCGATGTAGAACAGGTTGTCGTCGCGCAGGATCTGGCCGTTGGTGAAGGTCACGTCCGACAGCTTCTCGGGCGCGGTCGAGGTCACGCACTTGGAGGCCAGCGACGCCACCGAGCAGGCCGCGCGGGAGACATAGGCGTCCCAGTTGGGCGCGTAGCCGGCCCAGTCCCAGCCCAGGCGGCTCTGCATATCCTTCGACAGATAGGCGTCGTCGGCCTGGTTGGTGCGCGAGATGTCGGCGAAGGCCGTCAGCTGGCCGCGCTCGCCCGTATAGGTCAGCTTGCCGTTGAACTGCTTGCCGGTGGAGGTGTTGTACGCGGCCTGGTTCACGAACAGGTCCTGCTCGCTGTACTGGCCCGACAGATAGGCCGACCAGCCGTTGTGCTCGCCGGTGTCGAAGCGGATGAAGGTGCGGGCGGTGTCCTCGCTGCCGAAGCTCTGGCTGACCGACAGGCCCATCTGCTTCTTCGGGTCGCTGGAGACGTAGATCAGCGCGCCGCCGAGATTGCTGGTCGAGGGGATCGAGAGGCCGGCGATGCCGGTCGCCAGGTCGGCGCGGCCCAGGTTTTCCGAGATCAGCGCCCGGCTGATCGTCAGGCCGTTGTAGTTGTTGTAGGCGCCGTCGCCGAGCGGCATGCCGTCCAGCGTGTAGCCCAGGTGGGTGGTGTTGAAGCCGCGCACCTGCAGGGTCAGCGACTGCTCGTTGACGCCCAGGGCGTCGATCGACTGGGCGCTGACGCCGGGCAGGAAGTTCAGCGCCTTCTGCACGCTGGCGCCGGGCGGCAGGACTTCGAGGCTGGCCGGCGTCAGGGTCGTGACCGAGCGGGTCTGGCCGGCGCCGACGACGATGACGCCGTCCAGTTCGCTGCTGTCGGCCGCCGCCGGAGCGGCGTCGGCTGCGGGGACTTCGGCCGCGTGCGCCTGGGCGGCGAGCATGAGACAGGCGGCGATCGCGATCGCGCTAGCGGACCGTTGCAGCATCTAGGCATCCCCCGTGACGGCGCCGCCACGAGACTCGTGCCCCCAGCGCCGTTTGTTTTCAGCGCCGCGTCTATTTCACAGGTTGATGACACTTTTTCCGCAACAGCCCCTGCTGCGGGAAAAGTGGGCCGGGCCCGGCGTCTACTTCCGCACCACCTGGCCGCCCTTCATCACGAACACCGGATGCTCCAGCACGGTGACGTCGGCCAGCGGGTCGCCCGAGACGGCGATCAGGTCGGCATAGTGTCCAGGGGTCGCCTGGCCGACGTCCTTCTCGCGGCCCAGGGCCTGGGCGGCGTTGACCGTGGCGGCCTGGATCGCCTGCAGGGGCGTGGCGCCATAGCGGACCATGACGGCGAACTGCCGGGCGTTGTCGCCGTGCGGATAGACCCCGGCGTCGGTGCCGTAGATCATCTTCACCCCGGCCTTCAGGGCCTTGCGGAAGTTCTCGCGCTGGACCTCGGCGATGTCGCGGTCCTTGCGCAGGTTGTCCTCCAGCACGCCGTTCTTGGCGCCCTCGGCCTGGGTGTAGTCGGTGTTGTAGATGTCCATCGAGAACCAGGCGCCCTTCTGGACGGCCAGCTTGATGCCTTCGTCGTCGACCAGGCTGGCGTGCTCGATGGTGTCGATGCCGGCGCGGATGGCGTCCTTGATGCCGGCCGCGCCGTGGGCGTGGGCGGCGACCTTCAGGCCGGCCATGTGGGCCTCGTCGGCCACGGCGGTCATCTCGGCCAGGGTCAGCTGCTGCTGGCCCGGCTCGTCGCCATGCGAAAACACCCCGCCGGTGGCGCAGATCTTGATCACCTGGGCGCCGTACTTCTTCAAGGTCCGCACCGCCTTGCGGGCCTGGTCGGGGCTGTCGATGTTGTAGGGGGCCTTCTGGTCCATCGACGGCGGGAAGAAGGTGCTGTCGCAGTGCCCGCCGGTGGCCCCGATGGCGTAGGTGGCCGTCACCACGCGCGGCCCGGGCACGATCCCCTCGTCGATCGCCTCGCGCAGGCCCACGTCGTTGAAGCGATCGGCGCCGACGTTGCGCACGGTGGTGAAGCCGGCGTTCAGCGTGGCCTTGGCGTTGGCGGTCTGGGTCACGCTCCAGAAGGCGTCGCTGAACTGCAGGGAATTGTAGCCGCCATAGACCGGCGAGGCGTCCAGGTGCACGTGCATGTCGATCAGGCCCGGCAGCAGGGTCGCGCCCGGCAGGTCGACGGTCTCGGCGCCCTGCGGGATCGCCACTTCGCCCGCCTTGCCGACGGCGGTGATCCGGCCGCCGACCACCAGCACCACCGGATTGTCGACATAGCGCCCGCTGGCGACGTCGAGCAGCCGCGCGGCGGTGACGACCTTGGTCTCGGCCGCCTGGGCGAGGCCCGCGCTCAGCGTCAGGGCGACCGCCAGGGTCGAAATCGTCAGTCCACGCATCCGGTCGCCTCGCTGATTTGCGAAACCGACGCTAGAGCGTGGCCTTGACCGTGGAAAGGGCGACCGCGCGTTGCGGCCGCCCCTTTTTCGTCACGCCTTGAAGAAGGCCAGCAGGTCGGGGTTCACGATCTCCGGGTGGGTCGTGCACATGCCGTGCGGCAGGCCCTTGTAGGTCTTCAGCTCGCCCTTCTTGAGCAGCTTGGCCGAAAGCGGGGCGCTGTCGGCGTAGGGCACGATCTGATCGTCGTCGCCGTGCATCACCAGCACCGGCACGTCGACCTTCTTGAGGTCTTCGGTGAAGTCGGTCTCGGAGAAGGCCTTGATGCAGTCGTAGTGGGCCTTGATGCCACCGGCCATGCCCTGGCGCCACCAGTTCCAGATCACGCCCTGGTCGACCTTCGCGCCCGGACGGTTGTAGCCGTAGAACGGGCCGGCCGGCACGTCGAAGAAGAACTGGGCGCGGTTGGCGGCGGTGGCGGCGCGGAAGCCGTCGAACACCTCCAGCGGCAGGCCGCCGGGGTTCTTGTCGCTCTTGACCATGATCGGCGGCACCGCGCCGATCAGCACGGCCTTGGCCACGCGGCCCGGCTTGGCGCGGGCGACGTAGTGGATCACCTCGCCGCCGCCGGTCGAGTGGCCGACGTGGATGGCGTTCTTCAGGTCGAGGTGGTCGGTCAGGGCCGCGACGTCGGCGGCGTAGGTGTCCATCTCGTTGCCGTCGTCGGTCTGGGTCGAGCGGCCATGGCCCCGGCGATCGTGGGCGATCACCCGGTAGCCCTTGGCGTAGAAGAACATCATCTGGTTGTCCCAGTCGTCGGCGCTCAACGGCCAGCCGTGGTGGAACACGATCGGCTGGGCGGTCTTGGGACCCCAGTCCTTGTAGTAGATCTGCACGCCGTCCTTGGTCGTGACGTAACCGCTGCTCATGGTCATGGCTCCATGGGAGGAAAGAGGCGCGGCCGTGGCCGCGGCGAAGGGCGGCGCGAGCGCGAAGGCCGCCAGGCCAAGGCCCGCGGTCAGCACGTCGCGGCGGGAGGCGCCGTCGTCGGTGGAAGGATTGGTCATCGGTCGCCCCTCTGGATCGAACAGTCGGGACGGCGCGTCGTCGCCTCCCCGAACGAGGCGCACAGTGGCCCACGACCCGGGAGCGGGCTTGAACATATCGGGCGAAGCCTGGGACGAACGCGCTTCGACGTCGGCTTGCCCAGCGGGCGCTGCTCGGCCACGATCGGCCCATGCGTGAAGCCTACGAACCCGCGTCCGATTTCCTGAAGGCGGTCATCGCCGAGACCGCCCCGCTCCTGGGCGATGCGACGGCGGAGGAAAACCTGCGCCGGGTCGTCGATCTGACGGGCGACGCCGACGCGTCGAACCGCGACTGGGCGGTCTTCCTGCTGGCCCAGGCGGAGATCGACACCCCCGCCGTGCGCGAGGCGCTGTTGCAGGCTGCCCGGCATGACGACGACGAGGTCGTCCGGGCCGAGGCGATGCTGGGTCTGGCGCAACGCGATCCGGGCCTCGCCCTGCCCTTGGTGCGCGAAGCGCTGGCCGGCGAGGCCGCGGCCCTGCCGCTGTTCGAGGCGGCCGCGCTCTGCGCCCATCCCTCGCTGATCGCGGATCTGAAGGTCTGGGCCGAGCCGTCCGACGAGCCCTATATCGACCAGCTCGCCGCCGAAGCGCTGGCGGCCTGCGAGGCGGCCGCCTAGGCGTCCCTTACTCCACCCGGGGCAGCACCAGGGCCACCCGCAGGCCGGGGCCCATGCCGTTGTATTCGCCCGGCCCCTCGGCCAGTTCCAGGCGGCCGCCGTGCGAGGCGGCCACCGCCTGCACCAGCGACAGGCCAAGGCCCGCCCCCGGCTCGCTGCGGCTGTTCTCCAGGCGCACGAAGCGCTGGACGACGCGGGCGCGGTCGGCCTCGGGCACGCCGGGGCCGGTGTCGGTGACCGAGAACTCCAGCTCGCCCGACGAGCGCCGGCGCAGGCGCATCATGATCGCCCCGCCCTCGGGCGTGTACTTGATGGCGTTGTCGAGCAGGTTGGCCAGGGCCTGGGCGATGAACTCGCGATTGCCCCGCAAGCTGAGAGCCGGCGTGACCTCGGACTTGAAGTCGAGGCCCTTGTCCTCACACGACAGTTCGTAGAGCTCGGACATGTCGGTCGCCAGTTCGCTGGCGTCGAAGGGCTTCTGGTCGGGGGCCTGGCCGGCGGCCTGCAGGCGGGCGATGGCCAGCACGGCGTTGAAGGTCTTGAGCACGCCGTCGGCGTCCATCAGCGCCGTCTCCAGCGCCGCCACCGGATCGCCCTTGCCGTTCTCGGCGTCGATCAGGGCCACCTCCATGCGGGCGCGCAGGCGGGTCAGGGGACTGCGCAGGTCGTGGGCGATGGCGTCGCCGGCGTGGCGCAGGCCGCCCATCAGGCGCTCGATGCGGTCGAGCATGTCGTTCAGGCCCTCGGCCAGTTCGTCATACTCGTCGCGGGTGCCGCGCAGCTTGGCGCGGGCGTGCAGGTCGCCCGAGCGCACGGCGTTCACGACGTCCACCAGCCCCTGCATGCTGCGGCTGACGTTGCGACTGATCAGCACCCCGCCGGCCAGACCGAGGATGATGACCAGCGCCCCCGCCCCCCACAGGGCCCGAACGATCTTCATCACATAGCCCTGGGACTCGGCGACGTCGGCCCCGACGAACAGGATCTCGCCGCCGCTCAGGCGCTCCTGCACCCCGCGCGCCGAGCGCCGCACGGTGGCGCCGTCGAGGTCGGTCTCGGTCAGGGTGAAGGTCCGCCAGGTCGGCCCCGTGCCGGTGAAGTCGTCGATCGGCGACTCCTCGATCGAGCCGGTGATCCGCTTGCCGTCCTTGTCGGCCAAGTAATAGAGGAACGGCCGCTCGCCGATCGCCCGCTCGACCAGGGTCTGGTTCAGGGCGTTGACCCCGCCCTGGCGATAGGCCGCCTCCAGGCTCTCCATCTCGCGGGTGATCTCCGCGTCGGCGCGGCGGTCCACCTCGCCGGCGGTGGCGATGTAGATATAGCCGAGGAAAGCCGTCGCCGCGGCCGCGAACAGGGCCAGGAACAGCAGGGTCAGCCTGAACGGCGTGGATCGGACGAGGCGCGGCAGGCGCATGGCTTCAGGTCTTCTTGCCGATCAGAACGTCGAGGTCGCGCCGGCCATCCAGGACCCGCAGCACTTCGACGCCGCCCGATATCGGGCGATAAACGATGATCCACGGCTTGACGCTGTGAACGCGCGCGCCGCGGCGTGTGGCCCGGCCAAGGTGCGGAAAAGCCGCCAGGTTTGGCAAGGCCGCCTCCAGTCTCCTCAGCACCGACGATGCGGCCGAAAGCCCGTTGTCGGCGACGACCTGACGAAAGATGTCGCGAAGGTCCGTCTCAGCCTTGGCCGTGGTGACGAAACGCGGCGGCACGGTGGACGGGTCAGGCCTTGCGCTGGACTTGAAGAAACCGCGAGGTTTCCTCCACGATCAGCTTTTCCACGTCGAGCACCGAGCGCTCACCGTCCTGGGCGTCCGCCTCCGCGACGAGCACTTCCAGCGCATCGCCATTGCGCGACAGCCAGGCGTCCAGATCCGCTCCGGAAAGCTCCGGATCGACGGGAGCGCCTTTCGCAATAGGCTTGGACTGCTTGTTCATGGCGCTCAGCCTAACACGGGTCCGGCAGGCCGCCTACGGATCGAGCCGGTAGCCCGCCCCGCGCACGGTCTGCAGCATGGCCCGGTCGAACCCCTTGTCGATCTTGGAGCGTAGACGGGAGATGTGCACGTCGATGACGTTGGTCTGTGGGTCGAAGTGGTATTCCCACACCTTCTCCAGCAGCATGGTGCGGGTCACCGACTGGCCGGCGTGGCGCATCATGAATTCCAGCAGCTGGAACTCCCGGGGCTGGAGGTCGATCTCCTTGCCCTGACGATGGACCGTGCGGTTGATGAGGTTCATCTCGAGCTCGCCGACCTTCAGGGTCGTGGCCACCGCGCCCGTCTCGCGGCGGCGCGACAGGGCCTCGACGCGGGCGATCAGCTCGGGGAAGGCGTAGGGCTTGACCAGATAGTCGTCGGCGCCGGCCTTCAGGCCATCGACGCGGTCGCCCACCTCGCCCAGCGCCGACAGGAACAGCACCGGCGTCTGGTCGCCTTCGCGGCGCAGGGTCGAGACCACCTCGACGCCGTTCTTCTTGGGCATCATGCGGTCGACGATCAGCACGTCGAACCCGCCCTTGCCGGCCTCGGTCAGGCCCGCCTCGCCGTCCGGCGCGTGGACGCATTGATAGCCGGCCTCGGTCAGGCCGTGGGACATGGCGGCGGCGGCCTCCAGATCGTCCTCGATGATCAGAATACGCATCAGCCAACCCCTCGTGCGCCGTCCGGATGGAGAAACAACCCACGTTCTCCCGATTCTGTCGACCGGAGCGATAGCGAGCGGTCTGATACCGGCTTTACGCGCGAGCGTACCTTAAACCTTGGTCACATACGAAAAATCCCGCCCCGGAGGTTTCCGGGGCGGGATCGATCGGTTCACGCTGCGAAGAGGCTTACGGCGCGATCTTCAGCGGCACGATGGTCGGGCGGCCGGCGCGGACGATGCGCAGGTTGACGCTCGGACGCTGCAGCTTCTTGGCCGCCTCGACCGCGGCGTTGACCTCGGCGACGGTCGCGACCGGCTCGCCGTTGACGCTGGTCACCACGTCGCCCTTGCGCAGGCCCTTCTCGCCGGCGTCGGACGAAGCCTTGACGCTGTCGATCAGCAGACCCTTCACGGCGGTGTCGATGCCGTTGGCCTTGCGGGCGGCGTCATCGAGAGGCGACAGGCTCATGCCCAGGGCCTCGACCTTGGGAGCCGCCGGCTTGGCCGGAGCGGCCTGATCGCCGCCGTCCTCGTTGTCGTTGTCGGCCAGTTCCTTCTCGGTCGGGCGCACGCCCGAACGGATCTCGACGGTGCGGGGCTTGCCGCCGCGCAGGACGGCCAGCTTGATCACCTCGCCCGGACGGGCCTTGGCGACTTCGCGGGTCAGTTCCGAACCGCTCTTGATGGCCACGCCGTTGACCGAGGTGACCACGTCTTCCGGCATCAGGCCGCCGCGCTGGGCGGGGCCGCCCGGCACCAGGTCGGCGACGATGGCGCCCTTGACGTCGGCCAGGCCCTGAGCTTCGGCCATCTCGCTGGTGAAGGGCTGGATCTGGGCGCCGATATAGCCGCGCACCACCTTGCCGCCGTTGATCAGCTGCTTGGCGGTGGCCTCGGCCACGTCGGCCGGGATCGCGAAGCCGATGCCCACCGAGCCGCCGGTCGGCGAGAAGATCGCCGTGTTCACGCCGATCACCCGGCCGTAGATGTCGAACGACGGACCGCCCGAGTTGCCGCGGTTGATCGGGGCGTCGATCTGGATGTAGTCGACGAACTGCGAGGAGTTGTCGCCCAGGTCGCGGCCATAGGCCGAGATGATGCCGGCCGTGGCGGTGCCGCCCAGGCCGAACGGGTTGCCGATGGTGATCACCCAGTCGCCGACGCGCGGACGAGCCTGGTTCTCGAAGTTCACGAACGGGAACGCCGCGCCCTTGGCCTTGGGATCAATGACCTTGATCACCGCCAGGTCGGTGCTTTCGTCGCGGCCGACGATGGTTGCCTTCAGCTCGCGGCCGTCCTTCATGACGACGTTGATGCCGTCGGTGTCGGCGTCGGCCACCACGTGGTTGTTGGTGACGATGTAGCCGTCGGCCGAGATGAAGAAGCCCGAGCCCGAGGACTGCTGCTTGGGCGCCTGGGCGGCGTCGTCGCCGTCCTCGCCCGGCTTCTGGCCCTTGGGCACGATGTCGAACGGCAGGCCTTCAAGGCCCGGGATGCGCAGGCGGGCCTTGGGGTCGGCCTTCGAGGTCACGTCGATCTGCACGACGGCCGGCGAAACCTTCTCGAAGATGTCGGCGAAGGACAGAGGCGCGCCGGGCGGCGGGGCGAACATCGGGGCGGCGGTGGCCGAGGCGCGCACCAGCTGCGGCTCCTGCTCCGCGGCGCCGGCCGGTCCCATCCGCATGCCCACGCCCGCCAGGGCGGCGCACGCGACGCCCGCCCCCGCGACGGCGCCAACAATGAATCCTGACTTCCGAGCAGCCATCTTTCGTCTTTCCTCAACCCACGGCGCTTTGCGCCGGGTTCTGTCGAACAGAACCTAGTCGCACCAGCAATTCGTGCAACGGTTCCAGGATTATCTTTCCTTCACCCACGCGGCGCTTCTTGCGGCGTCATCGCGGCGCAATCGTGTCATTCCTTCCCGAGCAGACCGCGCAGCCGCGCTTCCTCCTCGGGCGACAGCGTCTCGGGCGGCGCCTCCGCCTCCCGCCGGCGTCGCAGCAGCGCGACCATCAGCCCGCCGCCGGCCAGCAGAACCGCCAGCGGCGTCAGCCACAGCACGGCGTTGCCGGGCGAGAACGGCGGCTTCAGCAGCACGAACTCGCCGTAGCGCTCCGTCAGGAACGCACGGATCTCGCCGTCGCTCCGGCCCTGCTTCACTTGGTCGCGCACCAGCACCCGCAGGTCGCGGGCCAGGTCCGCCTCGGAATCGTCGATCGACTCGTTCTGGCAGACCAGGCAGCGCACCTGCTTGAAGATTTCGCGCGCCCTGGCCTCCTGCCCCGGATCGGCCAGCCGCTCGGACGGGTCGGAGGCCGCGGCCATGCAGGCGACGGCGGCGATCGCTACCGCGATCCCCCTCAGTCGGCTTCGCCGCCAGCTCCCCCAGCGGGGGAGCATCTTGGCGCCCAGATCCTCCCCCCCTGGGGGAGGTGGCCCGAAGGGCCGGAGGGGGTCAGCGCTCACGCTTCAGCTCCCTTGGCCTTCCGTCCGACACCCAGCCGCAGCCGACGGTCCGACAGCGACACCGCCCCGCCCAGGGCCATGATCAGCGGTCCCAGGAAGATCAGCCGCACCCACGGATTGACATAGGCCCGCACCAGCCAGGCCGGCTCGCCCGCCGGACCCGCCCGGCGCTCGCCGATGACCACGTAGAGGTCGTCCAGGCCGCGCGGGCACAGCGCCACCTCCGAAGTCGTCTGGCCGCCGACCGGGAAGAACCGCCGCTCGGGTTCGGCCGTGCAGACGAAACCACCCGTCTTCTTCTCGATCCGCACCACGCCGCGCTCGGCCAGGTAGTTGGGACCGTCCAGCGTGCCGACGTCGGTCAGGGTCAGCACATAGGCGCCCAGCTCGATCTTGCCGCCGACGCCCAGGGCCTGGGCGCTCTCGACCCGCCAGGCGGTCTCGAAGCTGGCGCCCAGCGCGAAGAGGCCAAGGCCGGCATGGGCGATGGTCATGCCCCAGGCCCCGCGCGGCAGGCCCGAGAGGCGCCGGCGCACCTCGGCCCAGGGCGCGCGGAAGGCCTTCACCCGCTCGGCCAGTTCGACCAGCGCGCCGCCGATCAGCCAGAAGCCCAGCACCAGGCCCAGGCTCGCCAGCGCCTTGCGCGGCGTGACCAGGGCGTAGGCGGCCAGACCCAGCACCGCGGCGATGACCAGCGCCAGCCACAGCCGCCGCACCACCAGCCGCGCGTCGCCGCGCTTCCAGGCCAGCAGCGGCCCGGCCGGCAGTATGGCCAGGGCCAGCACCAGCAGCGGCGTGAAGGTCAGGTTGAAGAACGGCGGCCCGACCGAGACGGCCTCGCCGTCCAGCGCCTCGCGGATCAGCGGATAGAGCGTGCCCAGCAGCACCGTCGCCGTCGCCGCCGACAGGATGATGTTGTTCAGCACGATGGCGCTCTCGCGGCTGACCGGCGCGAACAGGCCGCCGGCGTTCAGGCTCGGCGCGCGGATGGCGAACAGCACGAAGCCGAAGCCGGCCGCGATCCCCATGATCGACAGCAGCAGCACGCCCCGCGTCGGGTCGACGGCGAAGGCGTGGACGCTGGTCAGCACGCCCGAGCGCACCAGGAACGCCCCCAGCATCGAGAAGCCGAAGGCCGCCAGGGCCAGGAACACCGTCCAGCCCGGCAGCGCGCCGCGCTTCTCCAGCACGATGGCCGAGTGCAGCAGGGCGGCGCCGATCAGCCAGGGCATGAAGCTGGCGTTCTCGACCGGATCCCAGAACCACCAACCGCCCCAGCCCAGCTCGTAATAGGCCCAGAAGGCGCCGAGCGTGATGCCGACGGTCAGCAGGCTCCAGGCCGCCAGGGTCCAGGGCCGCACCCAGCGGGCGAAGGCCGCGTCGACCTTGCCCTCGATCAGGGCGGCGATCGCCAGCGAGAACACCACCGAAAAGCCGACATAACCCGAATAGAGGAACGGCGGATGCACGGCCAAGGCCCAGTCCTGCAGCAGCGGATTGAGCGAGCGCCCCTCCACCGGCGGGTCCGGCAGGCGGGTCATCGGGTTCGAGGCGAAGACGGTGTAGGCCAGGAACAGCACGCCCAGCGCGCCCTGCACCGCGATGGCCCAGGCCCGCAGGCGCGGCGGCAGACGCTCGCCGAACACCGCCATGGCCGCGCCGTAGCCGGTCAGCACCAGGCACCACAGCAGCATCGAGCCCTCGTGGCTGCCCCAGGCGCCGGCCACCTTGTAGAGCAGCGGCTTGGCGGTGTGGGAGTTGGCCGCGACGTTGGCCACCGAGAAGTCGGAGGTCACGAAGGCGTAGATCAGGGCGGCGAAGGCGCAGGCCAGGGCCGCGAAGGTCGCCACGGCCGCGCCGCGTCCCGCCCCCGCCAGCGCGCCCGACCGCCGCAGCGCCCCGACGGCGGAAAGGCCGCTCTGGGCGACTGACAGCACCAGGGCCAGGACCAGGGCGAACGCGCCGAACTCGACGATCATCGGGCGGTCTTTCCCTCACCGTAGGACGGCGGAGCCGCGCCCTCGCCGCGCCACTCGCCCTGCTCCTTGATGGCCTTGGCCACCTCGCGCGGCATGTAGCGCTCGTCGTGCTTGGCCAGCACCTGCTTGGCGACGAAGACGCCGCCCTCGTCGAACGATCCGGAGGCGACGATCCCCTGCCCCTCGCGGAACAGGTCGGGCAGGTCGCCCTGATAGCGCACCTTGCTGGTCGCCTTCTGGTCGGCGACGACGAACTCCACCAGGCCGTCCGGGTGCTTGACCACGCTGCCGGCCTGGACCAGCCCGCCCAGCTGCACCTTGCGGCCGGCAGGCACGTGGGCCTCGTGGGCCTGGGCCGGGGTGTAGAACAGCGAGATCGAGTCCCGCATGCCGTACAGGGCCAGGCCCGCCGCCAGGGCGGCGACCGGCGCGATCGCCAGCAGGATGGTCAGGCGCCGGCGCGCCTTGCGGGACTTGGGCAGGAAGCTCATCGGGGAACCGAGGTGGCGGCGGGCGCATCGGCGGCCTGGCGCAGGGCGGCCAGCACGCGCGGCTGGTCCTTGAAGCGCTCGGAGGCGGTCTTCAGGGCCGCGTCGCGACGGGCGACGTCGCCCAGCACGCCATAGGCGCGGACCAGCCGCACCCAGCCGTCGGCGTTGTCGGGATCGGCGGCCAGCTTGGCGGCCAGGCTGTCGACCATGCCCTGGATCATCTCGGGGGTGACGCCGCCGTCGGCGGCCGCCTGGGCCGCCTGCGAATTCGGCTCGACCAGCCGGCCGGCCTTGGCCGTGCGGTCGATCTCGCCGGCCAGGATCGCGCGGCGCTCGTCGGCCGGCGGCAGCGAGGCCAGCAGCGCCCGCCAGCCGGCCAGGCCCTCGTCCAGCCTGCCATCGGCGATCAGGGCCTTGGACAGGTGATAGCGGGCGGAAAGGTCGCTCGGGTCGCGCTTCAGCGCTTCGCTGAACGCCATGCGGGCGTCAGGGCCGACCTGGCCGTTGTCGCCGGCCACGAAGGTCTCGCCCAGGGCGGTCCACAGGTCGGCCCGCTGCGGGGCCAGGCGCACGGCGCGGCGCAGGGCCTCGCCGGCCCCGACGGCGTCGCCGCCGGCGATGCGCACCAGGGCGAGGTTGCGATAGAGCTCGGGATCGTTGGGCCGGGTCTTGGCCGCCTGCTCCAGCACAGCGGCGATGCGCGGCGGGTCGAGCATCGACGGGTCGGTCGACTTCCACTCGGCCACCCGGCGGGCGAAAGGCTGGTCGGCCGCGCCTGGCGCGCCCACCAGCACATAGACCACCACGGCCAGCAGGGCGGCGATCGCCGCGACGGCCACCACCGCGCGGCGCGGACCTTTCCCGTCCTGGGGCCAGTCGGCCGCGCCCTGGTCGGCGGCGGCCAGCAGCCGGCGGCCGGCCTCGGCGCGGGCGGCCTTCAGCTCGCTGTCGGCCAGCAGGCCGCGCTCGGCCAGGTCGTCGATCTCGGAAAGCTGCCGGCGATGGACGGCCAGGGCCGGGTCGTCCCCGACGGGCGCGAGCCCGTGCGCTGCGCCCCGCAGCACCAGGGCGGCGGCGGCGGCGGACAGACCCGCGGCGGCGATCCAGAAACCGATCATGGTTCGCTGTTAGCCGCAGATCGATCCGCGCGTCAGTGAAAAAAACACTTAAGGCCCAGATTGCGTCGCGGCGTCCGCCAGGTCCCGGATCAGCGCCCGAGGCGCAATGTCCCACCGCGCCCCCAAAGTCGCCTCCCTCGCCCCTGTGGCGAGGGCCCATGCCGGCGACCGCTCAAACCTCGACCAGCCTCGAAAGGTCTGAGCGGCTGAACGATGGATCCTGGGCACGAGGCCCAGGAAGGCGATCGGAGGGGGTATCCAACCCGCAGATTTCAAACGGCGGATTTCGGCGGTGAAGACTGCCGTCCGCCCCTACGCCGCCATCGCCGCGACGGCCCGGCGGCGGACGATCTCGGCGGTCTTCTCGTCGCGGGTGTGGGCGATGTAGGCGGCCGCGATCTCGAGATAGGCGCGGGCCACCTGCGGGTCGCCGCCCTCGCCGGTGCGGGCCACGTGCAGGCTGTCCTCGATGTACTGGTCCAGCCGCTGGTTCAGCTTCTCCAGCACCTTGGCGCGGGTCGAGCCGTAGCCGGCCTGGGCCGCGCAAGGCCGCAGGTCCTCGACGAAGGCCAGGGCCGAGGCGGCGCGGCGCACCAGGACCGCGTCCGGCGCCTCTTCCAGCTTCGGCACGCCCTTGCCGCCGCCCATCTTGCCCATCATCGAGATCGGCCGCAGCGGCAAGGCCAGGCCCAGCTCCTTGTCGGCGGCGTTCATCCGCGTCTCGGCCGCCTGGGCCGCCGCCTGCTTGAACTTGGCCAGGCGCTTGCCCCACGGGCCGTCCTTGGCCACGTCGACCGCCTGTTCGAACTCGGTCAGCTGGTGGGCGATGCGCTGGGCCGAGGCCGCCGCCGAACGGCCCGAGGCCTCGCCGCCCTCCAGGTCGAAGCCGCGCACGTGCTCGATGCTGGCCTCGATGTCGGCCAGCATCCGCTCGCCGAATTCCTTGACCTCCGACGAGGCCAGGTAGCGGTCGTTGGGACGGTCCATCACCGCCGAGATCACCCGCAGGATCCGCCAGGGCTCGGGCAGGTGCGCCGCCAGCATCTCGAACATCCGCGGACCGGCGTCGTCGCTGATCGCGCAGGCGTCGCGATAGGCCAGGCGCGCGGCCGCCGCGCGCTCGCCGCTCATCCGGCTGACCCACTCCGACAGTCGCGGCAGGGCGTTGCGGACGATCACCGACAGGTCGAGATAGTCGGCCAACTCGTCGGCGTCGCAGATCTGGGCGATCGCTTCGTACTCAGGCCGTTCGGCCGCGCGCAGGCCGCGGGCGGCGATCTTGCACAGCTCGTTGAAGACATCGGGCGCGCCGTTGTCGAGATCCCAGGGATTGCAGCGCGCCGCGCCCTCGGCCACCTGGCGCGGGGCCTCGACCTTCAGCGCCTTCCACAGCAGGGCCAGGGCCCGGCGCGGGAACTGCGGCAGGTCCTCGGCGCGCGGCTGGCACAGCGGCGCGATGGGGGAAAGAATGGTGTTGCGGACGTAGCGATCGGCGGTCTCGTCCTCGACCATGGCCCGCACGGTCGCCAGCGCCCCCTGCCCGCCGGCGTTGGCCAGGGCGAGCTCGAGACTGCGCAGAGCCGCATCGGGCGCGGTCTCGACCAGCGTCCGGATGATCTGCAGTTTGTGCGCGGCGATTGCGGGCATCGATCTCCGCCGGGGACGGGACATGTCCAGGCAGCGTCAACCATGTTGCCAACGAGGTTAAGACTTTCCGAAACCGCTGCTTTTTCAATGACGCAAGGCAAGGCGAAGTGTCGCGGCGCCGAAAGCTCCACCTTGACGACAGCGCGCTATCGCCAGAGTGGCGCGCGGTAGCGTTAACCCTCCGCGCGCGGCAGCGACAGCACCACCCGCAGGCCGCCCAGCGGCGAATCGTCCAGGGTCACCGAGCCGCCATAGGCCCGCGCCAGTTCATCGACGATCGACAGGCCAAGCCCGGTGCCCGGCGTGTGCTCGTCCATCCGCTGGCCGCGCTTCAACGCCTGGGCCCGCTGCTCGGCCGGAATGCCCGGGCCGTCGTCGTCGACGGTCAGCAGCATGCGCCCCTCGCCGTCCGCCTTGGCCTCGGCGCGGATGCGGGCCTTCGACCACTTGCCGGCGTTCTCCATGACGTTGCCGGCCAGTTCCATGAAGTCCTGCCGCTCGCCCTGGAAGCACAGGTCTTCCGGACAGCGCCAGTCGATCTCCACGCCCCGCCCGTCGTTCTTGTCCTGGAAGATCCGCTCCAGGGTCACGGCCAGTTCGTCGAGGATCGGCTCCACCGGCGTGCGCTCGCCGCTGGTCTGCGAACGCGCCGCCGCCCGCGCCCGGCGCAGATGGTGGTCGACCTGCTCGCGCATGGTCTGGGCCTGGCGCTCGACTACCTCGGCCAGCGCGCCGCCCTGCTGGCTGGCCTCGGTCAGCATCACCGACAGCGGCGTCTTCAGGGCGTGGGCCAGGTTGCCGACATGGGTGCGCTGGCGCTCGACGACTTCCTGGTTGTGGGCCAGCAGGCCGTTCAGCTCGCCGGCCAGCGGCTCCAGCTCCTCCGGATAGGGTCCGACCAGCCGCTCGGCCTTGCCGCTGCGCACCCCGGCGATCTCGCGGCGCAGGCGGAAGATCGGCTGCAGGCCGAACCGCACCTGAAAGACGATGGCCACGATCAGGCCCACGCCCAGCAGCAGCAGGGCGAAGGCCGTGATCCGGCCGAAGCGGTCGGCGTCGTCGTCGATCGGGGATCGGTCCTCGGCGGCGATGAACACCACGGGCGCCGGATGCCCCGGCAGCCGCGTCAGGATCGCCGCCGCCCGCAGCGGCTTGTCCTGCGGCCCGCGCATGTCGAAATAGAGGGTCTTGCCCGGATCGGCCGTCAGCCGGTCGATCTGGGCGGTGGACAGCATCAGATCGCTGTCGAACAGCGAGCGCGAGCGCTCGATCGCCGAGAGCCCGCCGCCGCTCTTCTGGGCGAAGATCGCCCAGTAGCGGCCGGAATAGGCCCGGGTGGCGCGGATGTCGGTCAGGAACGGCGCCTTGACCACCCCGTCCTCCACCGTCGAGCCGGCATAGAGGTCGTCGGTCAGCACCGCCAGCGACTGGTCGAAGCGGCGGATGGCCGCGTCGCGGAACTGGGCGGTCAGGAAGGCCCCGGCCGCCAGCAGCACGAACAGCGTCCAGATCGCCGCCAGCAGCACCAGCCGCCGGACGAGCGAGCGCTTGCGGAAGTCGAGCATCAAGCCTCGCCCCCGCGCGCGATCACCCCGCGGTCTCGCCTTCCAGCGGGATCAGGCGGTAGCCGAGGCCGCGCACCGTCTCGATGCGGTCGGCGCCCAGCTTCTTGCGCAGCCGGCCGATGAACACCTCGATGGTGTTGCTGTCGCGGTCGAAGTCCTGGTCGTACAGGTGCTCGACCAGCTCGGTGCGGCCGATCACCCGGCCCTGGTGCATCATCATGTAGTGCAACAGGCGGTATTCCAGCGAGGTCAGGCGCAGCGGCTCGCCGTTGACGCTGGCCCGCGCCGCGCGCGGATCCAGGCGCAGGCCGCCGCAGGTCAGGCTCGGCGCGGCGTGGCCGGCCGAGCGCCGCAGCAGCGCCCGCAGGCGCGCCAGCAGTTCCTCGGTGTGGAAGGGCTTGGTCAGGTAGTCGTCGGCCCCGGCGTCGAAGCCGGCGACCTTCTCGCTCCAGGCGCCGCGGGCGGTCAGGATCAGCACGGGCGTTGCGACATTGCCGCGCCGCCAGCGCTCCAGAACCGACACCCCGTCCACCTTGGGCAAACCGAGGTCCAGGATCACCGCGTCATAGGGCTCGGTCTCGCCCAGGAACTGGGCTTCCTCGCCGTCGGCGGCGTGGTCGACGGCGTAGCCCGCGTCGGAGAGGGCCAGCTTCAGCTGGCGCGACAGGTCGGGATCGTCTTCGACGAGCAGGATGCGCATGTCTCGGGGAACTCCCTAGAGCCTGTCCGGTTCGGACGGTCCCGTCCGAAACGGATAAACAGGCTCGCAATCAAAAGGTAGAGCGCGACGAACGCCGAAATCGCTCATGGTCTCAGCCGTCACGCTCTACCCGCCGCTGAGGATCCGGCCGCTCTCGGCGTCGACGATGAAGTCGATGCGGCGGCCGTCCGTGGTCGCCCAGCGGATGCGGTAGTTGCGACCTTCCAGCCCTGCGTCGAGCAGGCGGCCGGGGGTGCGGCGGGCGATGCTGTCGATGACCGCGCTCAGCGGCACCAGGCGGCCCGACTGCACGCCGCCACGCGCCTGGTCCTGCCGGGCGCGCCAGTCGGCGCCCAGCGAGTCCGGGCCGCGCTGGGCCAGAGCCGCGCCCGGGAGGGCGGCGACGATGGCGGCTGCGGCGAGTATGGCGCGGATCGGCTTCATGTCGTCCGGTTTAGAGGAGCACGGCTGAATGGAGACTGAACGCGGGGTTTATGAACGGTGTGCGACGTCCTGTCACGGGCCAAGCCCCGCTCGACCACAATCTGAAATCACATAAAGATATCTTTATGTCCTTATTGACAACGCCAGCCGACCCAGGCTTGATAAGCGGGTCGTGGTCTGCGGACGTTTTGCGTCCAAAGCTAAGAGGGAAGCCGGTGTGAAACCGGCGCTGCCCCCGCAACTGTAAGCGGCGAGCGGCCGTCCGATACGTGTCACTGATGCGCCGAACTCGACTCGGTGGCGCATCGGGAAGGCCAGGACGGCGGCGTCGACCCGCGAGCCAGGAGACCTGCCTCGACAGATAACGTCCTCCGGCGGGGTGCCCGGTCTGGTCGCTAGCTCCAGGCGCGGGTCGGCCAGCCCGTTCGCGCGCCTATGCCTGCGCCCCGTCCAGCCTCCGTCACCATCGAGACAGAGGCTAAGAAATGACCGTCACCGTCGCCGCCCTCGGCTTTCCCCGCATCGGCCCGCAGCGCCGCCTGAAGACCGCCCTCGAAGCCCACTGGGCCGGCCGCCTCGACGCCGAAGGGCTCCAGACCGAAGCCTCCGCCCTGCGTGCGCTCGCCTGGCGCCGCCAGGCCGATCTCGGCGTCGACCACGTCCCCAGCGGCGACTTCTCGCTCTACGACCACGTGCTCGACACCGCCGTCATGGTCGGCGCGATCCCCGCCGCCTACGGCTGGACCGGCGGCCCGGTCGATCTGCAGCTCTACTTCGCCATGGCGCGCGGGACGCAAGGCGAGCCGGAAACCTGCGGCCACGGCTGTTCGCACCAGACGGCGACCGGCCTGCCGGCGCTCGAGATGACCAAGTGGTTCGACACCAACTACCACTACCTCGCGCCTGAACTGGCCCCCGACCAGGCCTTCACCCTGGCCTCGACCAAGATCATCGACGCCTTCCTCGAGGCCAAGGCGCAAGGCGTCCACACCCGCCCGGTCATCCTCGGCCCCGTCACCTTCCTGAAGCTGGCCAAGACCAAGGACCGCCACTTCCAGCCGCTGTCGCTGCTCAGCGCCCTGCTGCCGGTCTATGCCGAGCTGCTCCAGCGCCTGGCCGCCGCCGGCGCCGACTGGGTGCAGATCGACGAGCCCTGCCTGGCGCTCGACCTCACCGACTTCGAGCGCGCCGAGATCCGCCGCGCCTACGGCGCCCTGACCCACGCCGCCCCGCGCATCAGCATCCTTCTCGCCAGCTATTTCGGGACCTATGGCGACAACCTCGCCACCGCCGCCAACCTGCCGGTCGAAGGCCTGCACCTGGATCTCGTCCGCGCCCCGGGCGACCTCGACGCCGCCCTGGCCCTGGCCCGCGACAGCCTCGTCCTGTCGCTGGGCGTCATCGACGGCCGCAACGTCTGGCGCGCCGACCTTGAGGCCATCCTCGACCGCGTCGAGCCCGTCGTCTCCGCCCGCGGCCCCGACCGCGTGATCCTGGCCCCGTCCTGCTCGCTGCTGCACACCCCGCTCGACCTCTCGATCGAGACCAGCCTCGACCCGCAAATCAGCCAGTGGCTGGCCTTCGCCGTCCAGAAGCTGGAGGAGCTGGCCGTCCTGGCCAAGGCCCTCAACCAGGGCCGCGCCGCCGTCCGCGACCAGCTCGCCGCCTCCAGCGCCGCCGTCGCCTCGCGCAAGACCTCGCCGCTGATCCACGACGTCGCCGTCCAGGCCCGCGCCGCCGCGCTGACCCCGGCCGACGCCGCCCGCGCCACGCCCTTCGCCGAGCGCATCGCCCTGCAGCAGGCCAGGCTCTCCCTGCCGCCCCTGCCGACCACCACCATCGGCTCGTTCCCGCAGACCGCCGCCGTCCGCCAGGCCCGCGCCGCCCACGCCAAGGGCCAGTTGCCCGACGCCGACTACCAGGCCTTCCTGCGCGCCGAGACCGCCCGCGCGGTGGCCTGGCAGCAGGAGATCGGCCTCGACGTGCTGGTCCACGGCGAGTTCGAACGCAACGACATGGTGCAGTATTTCGGCGAGCGCCTGACCGGCTTCACCTTCACCAAGCACGCCTGGGTCCAGTCCTACGGCTCGCGCTGCGTGCGCCCGCCGATCCTCTACGGCGACGTCTCGCGCCCCGCGCCCATGACGGTCGAGTGGTGGGCCTACGCGCAAGGCCTCACCGCCCGCCCGATGAAGGGCATGCTGACCGGCCCGGTCACCATCCTCCAGTGGTCGTTCGTCCGCGACGACATCCCGCGCTCTGAGACCTGCCGCCAGATCGCTCTCGCCGTCCGCGACGAGGTCGTCGACCTCGAAGCCGCCGGCGCGAAGATCATCCAGATCGACGAGGCCGCCCTGCGCGAGGGCCTGCCGCTTCGCCGCGGCGACTGGGACGCCTACCTCGCCTGGGCCGTCGAGGCCTTCCGCATCGCCGCCTCGGGCGTGGAGCCCCAGACCCAGGTCCACACCCACATGTGCTATTCGGAGTTCAACGACATCATCGCCGCCATCGGCGCCATGGACGCCGACGTCATCTCCATCGAGACCGCCCGCTCGAAGATGGAACTGCTCGACGCCTTCGAGGCCTACGCCTACCCGGCCCAGATCGGCCCCGGCGTCTACGACATCCACGCCCCCCGCAGCCCCGCGGCCGCCGAGATGCTCGACTTGCTGGAAAAAGCCGGCCAGCGCCTTTCGTCGTCTCAGCTCTGGGTCAACCCCGACTGCGGCCTGAAGACCCGGCGCTGGGAAGAAGTGGAGCCGGCGCTCGCCAACATGGTCGCGGCGGCGAAAGCGGCGCGGGCAGCGCTCGACGCCTGACCGACAAGGGGCGCGCCAAACCGGTGCGCCCCCAACCAAACCCTCTCTCTTAGAGAGAGGGAGGGGCCCGCCGCGAAGCGGTGGGAGGGTGAGTGGTTTCGCCGCCTACAGGAAAATCCCAATTCCTCTGCTTGAGACCGAGGGAAAGCCGCTCTCATGCTTTTGCATGGACAGGACCGCCTACGCCCGCAGCCTTCGCCAAAGCCAGACCTTGGCGGAGAAGACGCTATGGGCGCTCGTCCGGAACCGCCGCCTCGCCGGCTTCAAGTTCATGCGGCAGATTGCGATCGACCGCTATTTCGCGGACTTCGTCTGCGAGTCGGGCAAGCTAGTCGTGGAGCTCGACGGCGCCGCGCATGACGGTCGTGAGGTCTATGACGACCATCGCACCGATACGCTGGAACGACTGGGATATGTGGTCTTGAGATTCCGCAACGAGCAAGTTCTGGCCGATCCCGGCGGGACAACCAACGACATCCTGGCCGCGCTCCGATCGGCCAGACCGTAACCACTCACCCTCCCACCGCCTGCGGCGGCGGGCCCCTCCCTCTCTCTAAGAGAGAGGGTTTGGTTCGCGATAGATGTCCGCAACGGGCCGAGAGGCCGCCCTTCACCGACGACTGGTGAGAGAAGGCGAGAACGCTCACTCCCACTCGGTCAGCCCCGGCGCGTGCATCCAGGAATGCAGCCGCCCGCCGTGCGCATCCGCCAGCACCAGCGCCTCGCGGAACATCAGCCGCAGGGCGCGGTTGGTCAGGGGTTGCTCGCGCCGCAGGAACAGCATCTCGCGCTCGATATCGGCGCGGGCGATCCGCCAGCCCCGAACCTCCGTCAGCGCCGCGATCACGCCGGCCGGCAGGTCGAGGCGCACCTCCACCGTATGAGGCCGCCGGCGGTCCAGCCCGTGCGACGCACGGAAACACCACAGCAGCGCACGGGGCCGCCAGGCGCGCAGGATGGTCGCGCGCAGGTCCGCGGGATAGCTGTAGCGATCCAGGGCCTACCGCCGCTTCGGCGTATACGGCTTCTGGTCCCGCCAGGCCTGGGCGAACTTCTCCAGGTCCTCGTCGATCGTCTCGGGCAGGGTGACGATGAGCCGGGCGTAGAGGTCGCCGCGCACGCCCTTGGCGTCCGACAGGCCCCGGCCCTTCAGCCGCAGCTTCGAACCGCTGTTGGCGCCCTTGGGCACGGTGACGTTCACCGGGCCGTCGGGCGTCGGGGCCTCGACCTTGCCGCCCAGCACCGCGTCGGGGATCGAGACGGGCAGGTCCATGACCAGGTGCTCGCCTTCCTTGCGGTAGATCGGGTGGGGCTTGACCGCCAGTTCGATCAAGGCGTCGCCCGGACCGCCGCGCCCCGGGCTGCCTTGCCCCTTCAGGCGAAGCGTCTGGCCTTCCTGGGCGCCGGTCGGGATGGTCACGTCGATGGTGCGGCCATCGGAGAAGGCCACGCGCTTCTTGCCGCCCTTGATCGCCTCTTCCAGGTCGATCTCGAGCTTGGCGCGCACGTCCGCGCCCTTGGCCGAGAAGCCGCCGCCGAAACCACCGCCGCCGCCGCCGCCGCGATTGCGGCCCAGGATGTCGCCGAACAGGTCGTTGAGGTCGACTTCGGGCCCCTCGCCGCCGCGACCGAAGCCGCCGCCCCGGTTGAAGCCGCCGCCGCCGAACGGATTGCCGCCCGCCCCGCCGAAGCCGCGCATGGTCTCGCGCCCGTCGGCGTCGATCTCGCCGGCGTCGAACTTCTTCTTCTTCTCGGCGTCGCCGAGGATGTCGAAGGCGGCGCTGACCAGCTTGAACTTGTCTTCGGCCTTCTTGTCCCCCGGGTTGGTGTCGGGGTGATACTGCTTGGCCAGCTTGCGGAACGCCTTGCGGATCTCATCGGCGCTCGCGCCGCGGGAAACACCAAGCTCCAGATAGGGGTCGCGCGCCAAGGAAGGCCCTCGAAGGACTAGGGATAAAAGCCGAAGCCCCTCACTTAGGCCGTTCCGCGCCGGGCGCAAGCCAAATGTTGCATTAATATCACAGACCCGTTGCCGCAGGCGCGCCCCAGCCCCAGCTCACCGAGCCCTGCCGCACCCGCGCAGACAGGGCGCCGGACGGTCCTGACGGCAGATCCGCCGCCCGCATCGCCGCCGTCCAGACGAAGCCCGCCGCCTCGACATCGGCCGTCCGCACCACGGTCTCGCCGTCCAGGATCTCCACCCGCCACAGCGCCTCGCCGGCCGGAACCTCGGCCTCCCAGCTGTCGCCGCCGGTCCGCGCGCGGGCGATCCACGACAGCCGCACATCGCCGCCCACCGTCCTGGCTTTCAGGTGCGCCGGCGACCACGGCCGCAGGGCCAGCCCCCGCCAGGTCGCCGCCACCTGCGCCATCGCCGTCCCCGCCGCCGGACCACCGGCCGGCGCCGCCCGCCAGACCAGCGGCAGCCCCCGCTCGGCCAGAGCCAGCTCGGCGCGGACTAGCGCCTCATCGACCAGCACCACCTCGGCGCCCGCCGGAACGAGATCCGCCACGTCCGAGCCGCCCTGCCCGCGCAGCAGGCCGCCCAGGGCGAAGACCTCGCTCCCCACCGCCTCGGCGGTCAGGAACTGCAAGAGCTCCCAGCCCTCGCCCCCAATGGCTTGCGAGCGCACCGCCAGCAGGTTCTCGCCGGCCAGCACCGCCGCCCGACTGCGGCTTTGCGGAACGCCGCCCTCCAGCCGTACGACCAGCCGCGTTCCCCGGTCGAAGCGATGGCGCGGACCGGCCGGCAGGTCCGACAAGGTCACACCCACCATCGCCGGCGCGCTCGCATTGGCCCGCACGCGCAGCGCGTCCACCGCCACGCCGGCATGCACGTCGAAAGCCCGCCAGGGCTGGGCCGACACCGCCACCAGCGGCCGCGCGTCGTCCTCCGCCCCCGGCAGCGGCGGCAGGTCCAGCACCACCAGGGCCGGCGGCCCGGTCACCGACGCGGCCGGCGCGGGGCTCCAGTCGATCGCTCCCGCCGCGCCCGGCTCGGGCAGGACCGGCAGCAGACGCGCCCTGGGCCGCTCGTCCAGGTCCACCCGCGCTGCGCGCCAGGCCTCGCCGTCCAGCGCCAGCCGATCCCCGGCCCGCCAGCGCAGGACGGCCAGCGGCGACAGGTGCACGATCCGCTCGCGCCGCACGGCCGCTTCGGCGTCCAGCCGTCGCCCGGCGACCACCGCCGCCTCGGCCGCCGTCAGCACCAAGGGCGCGTCGACATCCAGGGTCTCGCCCCCTCCCTCACTGAGCCCGTCACGCCGCACGATCAGCGCCCCTGCCTGATAGTCGCGCGCCAGGTCCACGAACCGCAGCCGCACCGCGCCCGCCGCCGCCTCCAGGATCCGCGCCGCGCTCTGCGCCGCCTCGCGATCCTCCGGCCAGGCCAGGTCGTCGTCCGCCAGCATCCCCGCCGCCGGCCCCGAGCGCGACACCAGCCGCACGCCCGCGCCGCGCTCCGCCACGTCCAGCCCGAAGGCCTCGGTCAGCGGCGCCAGGGCGTCGCGCAGGCGCATCGGCCGCTCGATCACATAGCCGGCCACCAGGCCCGAGGCCTCGCCGGGATCGATCTCCACCCCGCCCCGCGCCGCCACCGCCAGAGCCAGTTCACCCACGCCCATCGATCCGGCCCGGCCATTCAGCCAGTGGCCCAGGCTCCAGTTGCCCGCATCGGCCCACACGCCCGACCTCGCGGGAAAGTCCGGGAACGGCCGCGCGTCCCAGCACCAGGCCGACGCCTGCTCGATCATCGGCCCGCCATAGACCGGCGACAGCGGATTGGCCGCCGGCTCGGCGATCCAGCCCAGCACCGCCTCCAGCGCCCGCCGCTGGCCCAGTTCGTCGCGCGTGCCGTCCGAGAACGGCGGCAGGGCGCTCTCGGCGCTCTTGGCGTCGACGAACAGGTTCGGGGCGTTGGCGCCCTTATCCACCGCCCCGCAGCCGAACTCGATCAGCCGGATCGGCTTGGACATCGGAACCCAGGCCGTGGGCGCAGGCGAGCGCACGCCCAGCGGCCGGTCGTGATGCGGATGGCTCCACCAACTCAAGAGGTCCTTGGGCCGGAACACCCACGGCTCGCCATGCGCCCCGTCGGTGATCAACGTGCGCGCCTGCGCCGCCCGCGCCGCGTCCGAGGCATAGAACCAGTCGAAACCCTCGCCGCCCGTCAGCCCGTGGCGCAGATAGGCCCCGTCATGCGGCCCGCCCCAGCCGGCGAGGGCGTCCAGATGCCCCTCCCCGTCCCGCCAGTCGGTGATCGGCGGATAGTAGTCGATCCCCACGAAGTCGATGTTGGCGTCGGCCCACAGCGGGTCGAGATGGAAGTGCACGTCGCCCGAGCCGTCGGCCGGCTGCGCCCCGAAATACTCGCTCCAGTCGGCCGCGTAGCCGACCTTGGTCCCCGGCCCGACCAGCGCCCGCACCTGCCCCGCCAGCGTCTTCAGCGCGCCGACCGCCGGAAAGCCCGTCGCGTCCCGCAGCCGCGTCAGCCCCACCAGCTCCGAGCCGATCAGGAAGCCGTCCACCCCGCCGGCCTGCGCCGCCAGGGCCGCGTAGTGCCGCACGAACCGCCCATAGCCCCAGGCCCCGTCGAAGAAGGCGCCGACCTGGATCGCGGCCGCCGCCGTCTTGTGCGCCGTGCCCCGCCGTCCCGGCCCAGGATGGCAGGTGATCCGCCCCCGCCACGGATAGGCCGCCTGCTCGGCGCCGCCGTAAGGATCAGCGAGACCATTGCCGGCGGGCACGTCCATCAGCACGAACGGATAGAGCGTCACCGCCAGACCCCGCCGCTTCAGCTCGACGATCGCCTGCACCACCGCCGCGTCGGCCGGCGTGCCGCCATAGGCGACGGCGCCGTCGCTCGACGAAATCAGGTGCGCCCCGCCCCGCTCGACGCCCGCTACGCTCCAGGCCATCGGCTCGGTCGGCTTGTCGGCCAGCTCCACGCCCGGCCGGATCTCGCACGACCCGCAGCGCAGGTCGGTCCCGAACCAGGCCACCACCAGGTTCACGTACCTCACCTTCGGCAGCTGCGCCTGCAGCTGGTCCAGCGACACCAGCAGGTCGGCCCGCCCCTCGGCGTTGTTGAGGTTCTCCGCGCTGGTCCGCGTCAGGCCCGAGCGCCGCAGCACCACGTCGGTCGCCAGCACGAACTCGCCCGCCCCCGGGATCAGGCAGACGCTTTCCAAACGGTCCTCCAGCGCCGTGCCGTCGCCCGCCGGCCGGCGGAACACCTCGAACGACAGCTGCGGCGGCCGCCCGCCGAAGGCGTCCAGCATCAGGTCCTCGAACACCACATAGGCGACGCCCCGAAAGGCCGGCGCGGCGTCCTCGCCCTCCACCGCCGCGATCAGCGGGTCGGCAAGCTGGTCCTCGGTTCCGCGATGCACGCGCATCGTCACCCCGTCCATGTCCAGCGCCTTGCCGTCGGCCCACACCCGGCCGATCCCGTCGATCGGCCCCTCGCCCACGGCCAGGGCGAACGACAGGCTGTAGCCGTACGACCGCGTCCGCCCCGCCTTGCTGCCGCTCGTCGTGCGATGCTCGCGAAATCTGGCGGCCCAGATCACCTGGCCCGCCACCCGCGCGCGGCCGAACACGCACGGCATGGCGGCGCCCTCGGCCGCCGCCGTCAGCTTCAGCTCCGAAATCCGCGGCCCGACCTGCCGGGCCGGGCTCAGGGAAGCGATCAGGCTCTGGTCGATCGCCGCCCCGATGGTCGCGCCGATGGCGCTCCCGGCCGGGCCGAACTGCGAGCCGACCGACTGCAGGATCATCTGGGCCATCAGACATGCTCCGGAAAGGAAAAGGCGGCCGCCAGCCGGGGCCGCCACCAGGCGCCCAGCCAGGTCTCGACGCAGGCCCGGCCCCAATAGGCGTGGATCATCCGCGTCCCTTCACCTGAAAGGATCGCGCAGTGCTTGGCCGGCGCGCCCCGCGCCATGCGGAACACCAGCACGTCGCCGGGCCGTGCCGCCGTCGGCTCGAGCGGGATCAGCACGCTCGCCAGCCCCGCCAGCAGCGGCTCGCCCTCGCCCAATTCCGCCCAGTCCGGACGATAGGGCGGCGGCGTGATCTCGGCCCCGCCCAGACCCCGCCACACCCCGCGCACCAGCCCCAGGCAGTCGCAGCCGACGCCCTTCAGGCTGGCCTGATGCTGATAGGGCGTGCCGATCCAGCTTCGCGCCTCGGCCAGCACCCGCTCGCTGATGGAGCCCCGGGCACTCATCGCCGCCCGCCGTCGTTGAGGTCGCCCTCGACCGGATAGAGCGTCAGGAAATCCTCGCCCGGCAGGGTCGGAAAGCCCCGGAAGTTGACGCCGTTGGAAAACACCGCGCGGCAGGTCGCCCACCGCCGGTCGCAGCTCGCGCCGGGATGCGCCGCCAGATCCACGCCGCAGCGCGCATCGCCCAGGCTGGCGTCGCAGCTGCGGGCATAGGTCCGCCCGACCACCCGCTCCAGCGCCGCCGCCGGCCCCTCCAGTTCGGCAGTGAAGGCCCCGCCCGTCCACGACACCCGCGCTACCCGCGCCCGCCACAGCTCGACGAACAGATCCGGCGCGCTCCAGTCCACCCGCAGGCAGGCCACGATCGCCCCGTCATAGAGCCCGGCCTCGACATCCGCCGCCCTGATCGCCGCGTCGTCGAACGCCCCCAGCGCCGCCGCCAGGCCCGGCGCGAAACCCGCCTCGTCCTCGACCGCCCCGGCGCTCCAGCCGCTGGCGGCCCGGCAGGTCGCGCCCTCCACCACCAGATCCCGGTCATGGTCGGTGAAGCCCAGCACCACGCCGTCCGCCCGGGTCAGCACCCAGGCGTGGCACAGGCTGGCCGCCCCGCTTTCGATGCGCTGGGCCAGCGCCTCCGGCACGGCGCGCATCAGACCCGCACCTCGGCCAGCGACACCGCCCCGACCCTGGCCGCGCCGAACCCCTCCAGGGTCACGTCCAGCCGGTCGAGGTCGAAGCGCACCGGGGTGTCGAACAGGAAGCCGGCGCTCACCGTCGCCCCCGCCGCCGGCGCGGCCGTCAGGGTCACCAGGCCGCTCGCCGCATCGACCGCGAAGGCCCCGGCCGCCTGCTCGACGCCGGCCACGGCCACCCGCACAGACCCGGCCTGCGGCTTGGCGATCGCGCGGACCACCGCCTCCTCGCCGCTGCCGTACAGCTTCACCAGCTGGAACGCCGTCCGCGTCCCATCGCCGACGCCCAGCGCCTGGTCGGTAGGCGCCGGCGCCAGCGACGGCGCGCACGACTTGAAGTCGGCCGGATCCCGGAACCGGAACCCATGCAGCCGCCCCCGCCGCGCCTCGAAGAACGCCACCAGCTCGGCCGCCTCGTCCAGGCTGCGGCTGGCCGTGCCGATCAGGAACCGCCGCCGCCCCTGCGCCCAGGGGCTCGACCGCCGCTCGAAGCCGGACGCCAGGCCGACCACCTCGGTCCGCCGCTCGATCCCGCTGGTCCCGCCGAAGGCCAGGCGCAGCGGCAGGCGCGTCTCGTGAAAGGCGCTCATGCGAGCCCTCCTTGACAAGAATATGGAATGTGAGTGATCACTTACTTACATTTGATCGGAGACCGACCCGTGCCCCTTCTCGCCCTGCTCCTGTCGCCGCGCGGCGCCGTCGGCCGTCGCGACTTCTGGCTGGGGCTGTTCCTGCTGGCGGCGATCGACGCGGCCATGGGTCTGGCCGCCATGCCCTACGGCGCGCGGGCCTTCTTCGCCGCCCCGGTGCTCGGCCCCTGGTTCGGCGACATGGACGCCGACGCCGCCCTGCCCGGCCTCGTCGAGGTCTGGGGGACGGGCGCGGTGATGATGCTGTTCCAGGCCTGGATCAGCGGCGTGCTCTGCCTCAAGCGGCTGCGCGACATGGGCCGCGGCCCCTGGGTGCTGATCGCCGTCTGGCTGGCCAACCTCGCCCTGCAGGGCGGCGGCCGCGCCTGGATGGCCGGGCTCGACGGCATGGCCGTCATCACGCCCTTCCTGATCGCCCTGCCGACCATGGCCCTGATCTGGCTGGGCTTCCTGGCCTGGCTCGGCTTCACCCCGGGCAAGGCCGCACAGCCGGGTTAAACCCCAAGCTGGTTAAACCCTTGTCATGACGCCCATTTCACTTAATGCGCGAGCCCGCCGGGCCTAGTCTCCTCCTCAAGGTTGGGAGACTGAAAAGACATGGACTGGAAAACCCTGATGTTCACCGCCGACGGCCGCATCGGTCGTCAGGCGTTCTGGATCGCCTGGCTGATGCTGCTGGGCGTCAACGTGGTCGCCGGCTGGATCCCGCTCATCGGGTGGGCCGCCTCGCTGGTCACGCTGTTCTGTTTCGTCTGCATCTACGCCAAGCGCCTGCACGACATGGGCAAGAGCGCCTGGTGGCAGCTGCTGCCGATCCTGCTCGGTCCCGTCCTGCTGATGGGCTCGGTGATGTGGCTGGTGTTCGGCTCGGCCGCCATCGCCCTGGGCGGCGGCGACCCGGAGATCTTCGCCCTGGCCAGCGTCGGCGGCATGGTCGTCGCGGCCGTCCTCGGCTTCCTGGTCACGGTCGGCTTCACCCTCTGGGTCGGCTGCGCCGAAGGCCAGACCCGCGACAACCGCTGGGGCGACCCGCCCCTGCACGCCCTGGCCGTCTAAGGATCCCGAGGCCCGCCGAGCGATCGGCGGGCCTTTCGCATGACCCCTCCCCTTTTCTTCCCGTCATTCCCGCCCTTGTGGCGGGAACCCCTGGTTCCATTCGCATGTGAGGCGCAAGCGACGTGCTCAGCACGTCGCCCCATCTGCACCTGCGGCTGACAGAGGGGTTCCCGCCACAAGGGCGGGAATGACGGGAAGAAGAGGTAAGGGTCGCCGAACTACAACCGCCTCGCGCCCAAACTCACCGCCCGCGCCAAGGCCTGCGCCAGCTGAGCGTCCGACCGCGCCAGGCCGCCGACGTCGCCGCCGCTGACCTGCACCGTCACACTCATGCCGCCGCCGCCCAGCGGCTCCACCGTCCCCGCGCCCGCCGGGCGAAACACCTCCGGCCCGCGCTCGCCGACCAGATAGGCGCCGCCGCCGGTCACCGTCCCGCCGTCGGCCCGCGCGCCCGAGAAGGCCGAGGTCAGCGCCGACCCCAGCGCCTCGCCCAGGCCGCCCCCGCCGCCGCTTCCGCCGGTCGCCGCCTGCACGGCCGCCAGCACCGCCCGCGCCAGTTCGGCCAGCGACACCTCGCCGTCGGCCGCCGCCCGGGCCAGCGAGCGGGCGAGACTGCTCCCCGCCGCCGAAAAGGCGTCCTCGATCGAGCGCGCCGCCGCCCGCGCCGGGGCCTCCAACGCCGCCAGGGCCTGCCCCGCCTCGCCCGCCTGGATCGTCATGTCGTCGAAGCCGCTCATGGCGCCGCCTCCTCGTCGTCATCGGGAAACCGCGCCATCAGCGCCTCCAGCGCCGGACGCGGCAAGGCGGGCGAAGCCGGCGGCCCCGCCAGCGCCCGCCACTCCGGCAGCGACAGCCGCCAGAACGCCGCCGGCGGCACGGAGAACTCCCGCGCCGCCCGGGCCAGCATCTCGTTCCAGCCCGTCACGCCGCGGCCGCCAGGGCCTTGGCCACCGCGGCGGCCGCCTCGCGCACGTCCAGGCGCGCCACGTCCAGCGGCGGGCCGTCCTCGTCCAGCAGCGCCTGCAGCACCGCCAGCAGGTCGCGGGCCGACATCCTGACGATGCGCCCCGGCAGCTGGCTCCAGTCCTCCAGCCCCAGCGCCTCCTCGATCCGCGCCAGGGCGCCCAGGGTCAGGCACAGCGTCCGCGTCGTCCCGGCCAGCACGGCCGTCACCTCGCCGCGTCCCGGATTATGCATGGTCATCTTCAGTTCCCTCCAGCTTTCGAACTCAAAATCTTCGTCATCCCGGAAGCCTCGCAGAGGCTATCCGGGACCCAGGGGACCGGGCTCGGCGGTCGGGTTCACCGCCCTCACGGTCGCCGGCGCAGTGCGGCGGCCCCTGGGTCCCGGCTCTGCGCGCTGCGCGCTCCGGCCGGGATGACGCGCGTTGGGGCTAGATCGCCGTGAAGCTCACCTGCCCGGCCGAGGCCAGGGTCAGGGCGAAGGCCGCCTCGCCGTCGTGCTGGCCGGCGTATTCCAGCGCCGAGACCAGGAACGGCCCCTCCAGCTGGGCGAAGTCGGGGATCACCAGCCGCCAGGTCCTGGCCGTCTGGGAAAAGAAGCTGTCGCGCACCGCCGCGTCCGAGGCCGCGTCGCGGAACACCCCGCTGCCCGACACCGAAGCCGAGCGCACGCCCGCCCCGGCCAGCAGCTCGCGCCAGCGGCCGGCGCTGTCGCCGTCGGTGGCGTCCACCGTGCGGGCGTTCAGGCTGATGGTCCGGGCCCGCAGCCCCGCCACCGTCACGAAGGTCTGGGGCGACCCGCCGTCGCCGATCTTCAGCAGCATGTCCTTGCCGGCTTGCGCGGCCATGGACGCCTCCATCGTTTGAGAAAAGGGAAAGGGTCAGGCCGGCTCGCTGACGGCCCGCACGCGCAGGATCCCCAGGGTCAGCTCCTCGTCCGAGGCGGCGAACACGTCGGCGTAGCGCACCCGGCACGAGGCCAGCCGGCGCCCCGGCGCGCTCAGCGCGGCGTCGTGCAGCGCCAGCCGCGCCGCCGCCGTCATCGCCCGCGCCTCCTCCGGCCCGCCGAACCGCGAGGCGCAGGTGATGGTGACCACGTGCTCCAGCAGGTCCTCGCCCACGGCGCGGCTCTCGATGCGGCCCACGCTGATGCAGGGGTAGGTCAGCATGCGCGGCGGATCGGCGTGGATGCGCCCGCCGACGATGGCGGCGACGGCCGGCGCCGCCGCCAACGCCCCGGCCAGGGCGGCGGCCAGATCGCTCTCGAGGCCGCTCAAAGCCGCGCTCCCCGATAGGGCGCGAGCCAGGGCTCGACCAGCGACAGCGGCGGCGGCTTCTCACCGTCGCGATGCTCATAGGCGTGGCAGGCCAGGACCAGCACGGCCAGGCGCAGCGGCGCGGGCGCGGCGGCGTTGAGCACCACGCCGGCCGCCTGCCCGACCCGCGCCTCGGCGGCGTCGATCAGCAGGGAAACCAGCGCGTCCTCGCCGCTCCCGCCCACGCGCAAAAACCCCTTGGCCTCGGCCAGGGTCACGGAATTGGGCATGGGGATGTTCCTTGGGAAAAATCCCTCTCCCCTTGCGGGAGAGGGTGGCCCCCGAAGGGGGTCGGGTGAGGGGTCGAAAACCCTCGCCGCCGCGACAGCGGTCGGGCCGGGCGCGGCGGCTCGGATCTGAGAGACCCCTCATCCGTCGGCTTTCGCCGACACCTTCTCCCGCAAGGGGAGAAGGCTCCTCGTCGTCAGCTCGCCGCGAACTTCAGCAGCTTCACCGCATCGAAGTTCTGCACCCCGCCGCCGACGCGCTTGGTGGTGTAGAACAGCACGTGCGGCTTGGCCGAATAGGGGTCACGCAGCACCCGCACCCCGGCCCGGTCGACGATCAGGTAGCCCTTCTCGAAGTCGCCGAACGCCACGGCCAGGCTATTGGCGGCCACATCCGGCATGGCCTCGATCTCGGTCACCGGAAAGCCCAGCAACGACGCCGACTGCCCCGGCTGCAGGGCCGCGTTCCAGATGTAGTTGCCCTGCGCGTCCTTGAACTTGCGCACGGCGCTGACCGTGCGGCGGTTCATCACGAAGCGGCCGTTCTGGCGGTACTGGGTCTTGGCCGCATAGATCAGGTCGATCAGCTTGTCGGTCGGGTTGCTGGCCGGCCAGGCGCCGGCGACGCCGGTGGCCAGATAGCCCAGCTGACCCCACGTGTACGAAGCGTCCGCCGCGGCCGTGTAGGACAGCAGCCCCTTGGGCTTGTTGACCCCGTCGCCCGAAACGAAGGCGCTGGTCTCCTGGGCGGCGAAGGCGTCCTGCACCTCCTCGGCCAGCCATTCGTCGATGCTGACATAGGCGTCGTCGAGCAGGGCCTGGGTCGCGGCCGGGCTGGCGTAGAGCTCGCCGGCCGGGAAGTCGATGACGTCCAGCGTCGGGGCCGTGGTCTCCGGACGCGCGGCGGTCTCGGCCACCCAGGCGGCGGCCAGGCCAGCAGGGCTCACCGGCTTGCGGAACGTCCCGCCGCCGATCGTGCGCACCTGGCAGATCTCGCGCATCGGCGAGGTGGCCGCCAGGCGCCGCAGGATCTGCCGCTCCAGCTCCGGCGGCGCCACATAGCCGCCGGCCGTGGCCGTGCCCTCCGACAGCCCCTTGGCCTCAAGCAGGCCAGCGGTCTCGCCCGTCTTCACATAGCGGTCGAAGGCGGCCTTGCGCTCGTCCACCCGCGCGGCCGGGGCCTCGCCGCCCAGCGCCGGACGCCGGCTCTCGGCCAGGATGCGGTCCAGCCGGTCCTGGGCGCTGGTCAGGGCCGCGTCGATGCGCGCCGCCTTCTCCTCCAGCAGCACGTCGGCGCTCTTGGCCTCGATCGCGGCCAGCCGCTGGTCGTTGGCCGCCTTGAAGCCCTCGAACGCCGCCAACACCTCGGCAAACGCCGCCCGAGCCTCCGGCGAGGCCGGAACCTGTTTGGTTTCCTTCATGGAGTTCTCCAGTTGGAGTTCAGATGCTCCCCCTCTGGGGGAGCTGTCGCGGAGCGACTGAGGGGGCCGGCGCGGCGGCAGACCCCCTCCGGCCCTTCGGGCCACCTCCCCCAGCGGGGGAGGATCTCGATGTTCAAACCACCTTCAGCCGCGCCCCCGGCAGCATCGGGAACGTCACGATCGACACCTCCCAGAGGTCCACCCGGCTGAGCACCCGCAGGGGCCCGTCCGTCCGCGCCTTGACCTGCCGAAAGCCGATCGACAGCCCGTCCAGCGCCCCCGCTGAGACCAGCGCCGCCACCAGCCGACCCCGCGGCGTCGCGGTGATGATCCGCCCACGGACGAATAGGCCGCGCGCGTCCTCGAACGCCTCGTCCCAGACGCCCACCGGCTCGGCCTCGTCGTGCTGGTGCAGCATGCGGATCGCGCCCGCGCCGCCTTCCAGGCTCGCCTTGAAGGCGCCGGCGGCGGTGACGTCGTCATTGAGGTCGCGGGTCCAGAACAGCGAGGCGTAGCCCTCGATGCGGAGGTCCTTCATCGCTCGCCCCCTTCCCGGCTTGGAGAGTCCAGTTTCGCCTCGATCCGCACCAGCGCCGCGCGCGTGGCGTCGGCCTGGGCTTCCAGTCGCGCCAGCCGCTCGGCCACCGGCGCCTGGGCCTCCAGCCGCCGCGTCAGATCGTCGATCCGCGCGCTGGCCCGCCCGGCCCACATCAAGGCGGCCGCCGCCTGCAGCACCACCGCCACCAGCACGGCGGCCGAGATCTGGCGGTCCAGCCGCCAGCGGTTTGTCGTGGTCATGGAAAAAGACCCCCTCAGTCGGCTTCGCCGACAGCTCCCCCAGAGGGGGAGCATCTGGTTCGCGCTCAAAGATCCTCCCCCTCTGGGGGAGGTGGCCCGGAGGGCCGGAGGGGGCCGCCCCGCCAGGGGCGGCTACCCCTCCACCCCCGCCAGCCGCCGCCGCTCCGCGTCGGTGAGAAAGCTCGCCGCCTCCAGCCGCGCCCACAGCGCGTCCCGCTCGGCGCTCAAGGCGGGCACGGCGTCCAGGTCGCACGCCACCCGCGCGCCGGGGAACTTCACCCCCAGCCAGGCCGTCAGCGCCCGCGCCGCCCGCTCGGCCAGGGGCGCGACCGTGTGCCGCCAGAACGCGCCATTGGCCTCGCGATAGTTGGCGTAGGTGTTGTCGCCGGGAATGCCCAGCAGCTGCGGCGGCACCCCGAACGCCAGGGCGATCTCCCGCGCCGCCGCGTGCTTGCCCTCGACGAAATCCAGGTCCGCCGGGGTCAGCGACATCGGCTTCCACTCCAGCCCGCCCTCCAGCAGCAGCGGCCGGCCGGCATTGTCGGCGCCGGCGTGGGCGCCCGCCAGCTCGGCCTTCAGCCGCTCGAACTGCTCCTCGGAGAGCCGATCCCCGTCGCGCCCGCCATAAACGAGCGCCCCCGACGGCCGCGCGGCGTTGTCCAGCAGCGCCTTGTTCCACGCCCCCGAGGCGTTGTGCACGTCGATGGCGAAGGCCGCGGCCTCAAGCGGCGAGGCCCCGTAGTGGTCGCTCGTCGGGTTGAACAGCTTCAGGTGCAGCACCGGCAGCCAGCCGTCGGCGTCTCGCGCGATCCGCGCCGTCCGCCCGCCGGCCTGGTAGTCATAGGCCACCGGCCAGCCGCGCGGCCCCGGAACCACCGCCATCCGGTCGGGCCGCAGCGCATAGAGCTCCTCCGGCTGGTCGCCGGCCGCCTCCAGATAGCCGTTCCCCGCCACCTGCAGATGCCCGAAGAACTGCTCCATCAGATCCGGCCCGCCCTGCTCGGGATTGGGCCGCGCCAGCAGTTTGGCCAGCGGGTGATCGTCCGTCCGCTTGCCGTCGCGAAACACCACCAGCGGCACGGCGGCCGCGGCTTCCGCGATCATCCGCACGCAGCGATAGGCCACGGGGTTCTTCCCGAACCCCTCCGCCGCCAACGCCCCATAGTCCCTGGGCGTCCACTGCGCCCGCCCGCCGCTGGTCAGGGCGACCAGCCTGGCGGCGCGGGAGTCCTTGATTTCCGGCGCGCGCCGGGATGCGAAGAGGGGCATGGCCGCTCCCGTGCGGGTTGAGAACAAATAGCGAACAATGTAGAGTGAAGGCGAAGCCAAAGATCCTCCCCCTCTGGGGGAGGTGTCGCGAAGCGACGGAGGGGGACCCCGGTGGACGCGCCCAAGCGCACCCGACGAAACGCCAAGACGCTCCGCCGAACCATGAGCCTCCCGGAGGTCCTCCTGTGGATTGGCCTCAAGGCGCGTCGCCTCGAAGGCCTGCACTTTCGCAAGCAGCACCCTGTCGGGCCCTACGTGCTCGACTTCTATTGCGACGCCCTGAAACTGGCGGTCGAGGTCGATGGCTATGCGCACGACACTGGCGATCGCCCCTGGCGTGACGCCCGTCGCGACGCCTGGTTTGCCGCACGAGGCATACGCACGCTTCGTATTCCAGCCATCGAGGTGCTGGCTTCGGTCGACGACACCCTCGCGACAATCCTGGCCAACGCCTGCGCTGACCCCCTCCGGCCCTCTGGGCCACCTCCCCCAAAGGGGGAGGATCTTGGTGCTTCAGATGCTCCCCCTCTGGGGGAGCTGTCGCGGAGCGACTGAGGGGGTCGCCCGAAGGGCGCCTAAACTACCCGCAACCTCGGCTCCCCCCCGCCCAGCATCAGCTCGCTCAACGCCCAGACCAACGCATCCGCCCGGTCCGGACTGTGCCCCAGGTCCCCGTCGCCCAGCCCCATCAGCTCCTCCTCCAGCGCCGGGAACGCCCCGCAGTGCACCACCCGGCCCTGCTCGTAGAGCGCCGCCACCGGTTCGGCCCGCGCCCGTTTGCCCACCGAGGCCCGCACCAGCTTGATCGGGCACGGCGGCGCGGCTTGCGCGAGCACCGAGCGGACCATCTCCCCGCCCTGGTTGGCCTCGGCCACCAGCGCGTCGGCGTCGAAATCCACCGCCGCCGCCACGGCCAGGCTCGCCCAGCCGTTGGGCGACAGGCCCCGCGCGGTGCGATCGGCCAGCACATAGGCGCGGCCGTCGCGGCGGCCCGCGACCACCACCCCGCAGGCGTCGCCGCGCGCCGTGGCCGGCGGGTCGACCGCCACCACCACCCGGTCGAACCGCGCCGGCGGCGCCCCGCGACAGCGCGCCAGGTCCTCGGCCCGGAACAGGCCGCCGTCGGTCTCGACGACGACGCCCTCCAGCTCCTGCGCCGCCAGCCGGGTGCCGCCGTAAAGCGCCTCCAGGCTCGCCAGGAACCGAGGCGCCAGGTTGCCGGCGTTGGCCGCCGTCCCCGCCCGTGTCGTCGCCACCCCCGCCTCCGCCATCAGCACCTTCAACGCCCGGGTCGGACGCGGCGTGGTGGTCACCACCAGCCGCGGATCCTCGCCCAGCCGCAGACCGAACCGCAGCATGGCCAGGGTCTCGCTCGCCTTGGGCCAGGCGCAGAACTCGTCGGCCCAGGCGGCGTGAAACTGCGGCCCGCGCAGGCTGTCGGGATCCTCGGCGGAGAAGGCGTAGGCCTCGGCGCCGCTCTTCCAAACCAGCCGCCGACGCGATGTCTCCCAGCGCGGGCGGTCGGTCTCGTACGAAAGCGCCTTCAGGCCCGACGACCCTTCGATCATCACCTCACGAACGTCGTGGAAGGTCGGTCCCACCAACGCCAGCCGACAGGGCCGCGTGACCTGCTCCAGCAGCCAGCTCGCCCCGGCGAAGGTCTTGCCGGCCCCGCGTCCGCCCAGCATCAGCCAGGTCGCCCACGGGTCGTCCGGCGGTAGTTGATGATCCAGCCTCGGCCGCCAGTTTCGTGTCGCCCGCGCGATCACCGGCGGGGGCGCACTGTCCATCCAGGCGCTTAAATTCGAGCCCTGACTTAAACGCTTCCATTCGACGCTCGAGATCGGCTCGAAGCTCGCCCATTCGTTCGGGGGTCCAGGGTCCACCGTCATTCATCGCAACCTCCTCGCCGGCCGCCGTGGCGGCGGGCGCCTTGAGCAGGCGGGAAAGATCCGCCCCGGCCCGACGGCCAGCGACAACGGCCAGCTTCAGCGTCCGGATGGTCCGCCCGATTTCATTGGTGGCGGCGACCTGGGCCTCTGGCGGCTTGTCCGCCGCCTGATCCAGGATCTTCCGCGAGGCCGCCGCACAGACGCAGGCCGCGAAGGCCAGGGTCGTGTCCAGCAGCTCTACGATGTCGCTTTTCTCGGCCATGACAGAAGTGTACGGCGCCAGCGAACGCGTCTGATCCACGACGCTGATAAAGTTGCAAGCCGCCGGAATCTCGGAACTTTTTCCGTCACGGACCGGGGATCCACGGCGCTCTATCCCCGTCGGCGACGCGACCTGCTAGACCTTGGCCATGGACGCCGTCGCCTATCTGCACCTGCCGCCCGGCGCGTTCCCGCCGCCCGAGCCGTCTTCGGCCCCGTTCAAGGCCGCGCTGGTGCTGGAAGCCCCGGCCGACGTTGCCTGGCGGGCCGAGGTCGCCGCCTGGCTGGCGCGGTCCGGCTGCCGCTACGCTCTGGCCTGGGGAACCGACTGCGAGGCCTGGCACGACGCCATCGACGACGCCGCTATCGCCGCCTTCCCGGGCGATCCGCCCGACGACGACTTCATCATGACCACCTGGCACGACGACGACCCCCTCGAAGAGGTCGCCTGGTTCGCCGCCCACGCGGCCCTGCACCCGTCCCTCGACCTGGCCGCCACCCTGATCGTCCACATCGCCGCCGCGCCGGACGAGGCGCGACTGCGGGCGATCTTCCAGGCGTAAAAGCGTCCTTCTCCCCTTGCGGGAGAAGGTGGCGGCCCCCGGGTCCGGCGAAGCCGGCCCGAGGGTAAACTCCGGCCGACGGATGAGGGGTCGCACCCACGAAAAACGCCGCGACAGCTGATCGGCTATCGCGGCGTTCGACTTCTGAGAGACCCCTCACCCGACCTCCCTCCGGGAGGCCACCCTCTCCCGCAAGGGGAGAGGGATCTAGTAAGGCAGCTCCGGCGGCGTCTGCGGTTGCGGCCCCGCCCCCGGCGCATCCTCGTCCGGCGCGGCGTCGGCTTCCAGTTCCGAGGCCGTGCGGGCGAATTCCGACGACAGGGTCTCGTAGAACCCGTTCCTCGGATCCGGCGACGTCCTCGGCTCGGGATCGGGCAGCAGCCACGGGAAGTCGCGGATCGCCAGGTTCTGGTGCGCGGCCAGCATGAACCGCCGCCAGATGCTGGCCGGGATGTCGCCGCCGACCACCTTGTTCATCGGCTTGTCGTCGTCGTTGCCCACCCAGACGCCGGTCACGAAATCGGGCGTGAAGCCCACAAACCAGGCGTCGCGCCAGTTCTGGCTGGTGCCGGTCTTGCCCGCCGCCGGCCAGCCGAACGCCGCCCGCTTGGCCGTGCCCTGGTCGACCACCTTCTTCATCATCTTGACCATCATGCTGGCCTTGGCGACGTCGTAGACCTGGGTCGGGGCCAGCGGCCCGCGGCTGTAGATCGGCCGGCCGTCCTGGGCGGCGATGCTCTCGATGACATACGGGTTCACCCGCTGCCCGCCCAGCTGGAACACCTGGAAGCCCGAGGTCATCTGCAAGAGATTGACCTCATAGGCCCCCAGCGCCACCGACAGGTCCGGCCGCTCGGGCAGGCTGGTCACGCCGAACCGGCGGGCCAGGTCCGCCACCCGCGCGCCGCCGGCCTCCTGGGCCAGCTTGACGGCGATGGTGTTGGTCGAGGTGACCAGGGCCTGCTCGACAGTCATCGGCCCGCGATAGTCGCCGCCATAGTTCTCCGGCTTCCAGTCGCCGAACTGCACCGGCGCGTCGACGCGGATGTCGGTCGGCAGCACGCCCTTCTCCAGGGCGGCGGCATAGACGAACGGCTTGAAGGTCGAGCCCGGCTGGCGCCTGGCCTGCACAGCCCGGTTGAAGGGGCTGGCGATGTAGTCCGTACCGCCCACCATCGCCCGGATCGCCCCGTCGGCCGAGATCGACAGCAGCGCCGCCTGGCTGGCGCCCGCATGCTCGCCGCCGAGCGCGATGGCCTGGCGCACGATGTCGGCCCCGGCCTTCTGCAAACGGCTGTCGATGGTCAGGCGCACCACCAGATCCGGCGCATTCTGGCCGGCGATGCGGATGGCCTCGGTGGTGGCGTAGTCCAGCACCCAGCCGTAATCGCCCTCGTCGCTGACGGCGTCGGGCGACAGGCGCGGGGTGTCGTCCAGCGCCTTGGCCTCTTCCGCCTCAGTGATCCAGCCTTCCTTCTTCATGTTGGCCAGCACGAGCCGCGAGCGGGCCAGCGCCCCCTCCATGTCCCGCGTCAGGGCCAGGCGCGACGGCGCCTTGGGCAGCGAGGCCAGCAGGGCCGCTTCGGACAGCGTCAGCTGGCTGGCCGGCTTGCCGAAATAGGTCCGCGCCGCGCCATCGACGCCATAGGTGTTGGCCCCGAAGAACACGCGGTTGAGATAGAGCTCCAGCACCTCGTCCTTGCTCAGCACCTGTTCCAGGCGCCAGGCCATCAGCATTTCCTGCAGCTTGCGCTCGACCGTGCGGTCGGGCGTCAGGAACAGGCCCTTGGCCAGCTGCTGGGAAAGGGTCGAGGCGCCCTGCACCGTGCGCCCCGCGCGCCAGTTGACCCAGGCCGCGCGGGTGATGCCGTAGAGGTCGATCGGCCCGTGCTTGTAGAAGCGCTTGTCCTCGGCCGCCAGGAAGGCCAGCGGCACGTAGCCCGGCACCGTATTGACCGTCACCCGCTGGCCGTAGCGCGGGCCGCGCGTGGCGATCACCTGGCCGCTGCGGTCCTCGAACCGCACGCCCGGCGCGCGGTTGATGGCGAACAGGGCCTCCCGGCTGGGCAGCTCGGGCGTGTCCTTCAGATATTTGAACCACACATAGGCCGCGCCGCCGCCCACGGCGATGAAGCCGATCAGGGCGCTGACCAGCAGGGTGATCCACACCCAGCCCCAGCCGCCCGTCTTGCGCGGCGGCTTCAGGTCGGCCCGGAAAGGCTCTTCCGGCGGACGCCCAGATGGAGGGGGCGGAGGCTGCTGGGGAGGCTCCGGCGGAGACGGCGGAACAGGCGCGAATCCGCCCTGCGCCGGCGGCGTCGGGCGCGCGGGCGTGTCCTCGAACTTGTAGGGCGGCAGCGTCCAGTCGTTCACGTGCGGTGTTGCGTCCAGTTGGTCTTCGGGCCGATTGGGTTTAGGACGCCCCGATGATGGCGCGCAAACCTTTCTGGGAGACGAAATCCCTTCACCAGATGACCGTCCCCGAGTGGGAGAGTCTATGCGACGGCTGCGGCCTTTGCTGCCTGGTTCGCTTCGAAGACGAAGATACGGGCGAAGTGATCCCCACACGGGTGCACTGCCAGCTGCTCGACGCCCATCTTTGCCGCTGCAGCGACTACCCCAATCGCCGCAAGACCGTGCCCGACTGCATCAAGCTGACGCCGCACAACATCGAGGACCTGGAGTGGATGCCCCCCTCCTGCGCCTATCGCCGCCTGCACGAGGGCAAGACCCTGCCCCAGTGGCACCCGCTGATCACCGGCGACCCCGACAGCCCCCACAAGGCCGGGATCTCGATCCGCGACCAGACCATCAGCGAAACCAGCCTCGACGACCCCGAAGACGCCATGGACTTCGTCGCCACCGACCTGATGGTCGACAAGGGCGACTGGCCGTACGCCCCGGAAGACTAGATCCTTCCGAGGTGAGGCCTGCGCATCAGGATCCTCCCCCTCTGGGGGAGGTGGCGCGAAGCGCCGGAGGGGGGCCGTTTTCAGCTTTCGAGGCATCGGCAGGCCTCCCCCCACCGATCGCTTTGCGATCGCCTCCCCCACAGGGGGAGGTTCCTTGAAAGCCAGCCCCGGGTTAAGCCTCCTCCCATGCTCACCCGCCGCGCCCTCGCCCTGTCCGCCCTCGCCCTGCCGCTGGCCAACGCCGCGCGGGCCCAAGCCCCCGAGCCCTGGCGCAAGGCCGACCGTCTCTACACGGATGACTTCACCCAAGGCCTCGCCAACTGGACGATCGAGGCCGAGAAGCCTTCAATCGCCAAGGCCGAAAACGGCGTCCTCGAGCTCGACGCCCCGGCCGGCCTCACCGCCTGGTTCAAGCCGCGCCTGCAAGGCCCGCTGCTGATCGAATACCAGGCCCTGGCGGTCTATGAAGGCGGCCACAACGACCGGATCAGCGACCTCAACGCCTTCTGGATGGCGACCGACGTCCGCTCCCCGGACGACCTCTTCGCCAGCCCCCGCAGCGGCGCCTTCGCCGACTACGACCTGCTCAAGACCTACTACGTCGGCCAAGGCGGCAACTACAATTCCAGCACCCGCCTGCGCCGCTATGTCGGCCGCGCCGGCGACCGCCCCATGCTGCCCCAGCACGACCTCAAGGACGCCCGGGCCCTGCTCCAGCCCAACCGCTGGGTCGCCGTCCAGCTGGTGGCCTATGACGGCCTGATCCAGTACTGGGCCGACGGCCGCAAGCTGTTCGAGCTGGCCGACCAGGATCCCTACCGCACCGGCTGGTTTGGCCTGCGCACCACCTGGAGCCGGCTGCGGTTCAAGGATTTCGCCGTGTGGCGGCTGGCGGGGGCGTAGACCCCCTCCGGCCCTCCGGGCCACCTCCCCCAGAGGGGGAGGATTTAGCTCAGCAGATGCTCCCCCTCTGGGGGAGCTGTCGCGGAGCGACTGAGGGGGCCGGCGCGGCGTCTCAAGTCTGAGAGACCCCTCATCCGTCGGCTTCGCCGACACCTTCTCCCGCAATGGGAGAAGGACCCCGCGAAATCTTCCGAAATCCACCCTCCGCCCCCGTGACGACTCAAGGTTGATCGCGCACCATCCTCCCAGGCCGCCGCCCTCGCCTCCCGGCGGCCTTTCGGGATAATCATGAACGCCGTCTCCAGGGCCCTCGCCGCCCTCTTCGCCCCATCGCGCGACCAGCATGGGCGCGACCAGCATCGCCGCGCCTACGGACCCGACCTGCTGCGCGCCGCCGCCATCCTGCTGGTCATGGCCTGGCACATGCCCAAGCCCGCCCGGCCCGAGCCGCTGCTCACCGTCCAGCCCTTCGGCTGGCTGGGGGTCGACGTGTTCTTCGTGCTCAGCGGCTACCTGATCGGCGCCCAGCTGCTGAAGGGGATCGCGGCGGGGAACGGCGTCGACTTCAAGCGCTTCTGGACCAGCCGCGCCTTCCGCATCCTGCCGGCCTTTCTGGTGGTGCTGGCGCTCTATTTCCTGCTGCCCGGCTTCTCGGACGGCAAGGCGATCCAGCCGCTGTGGCGGTTCCTGACCTTCACCATGAACGTCGGCCTCGACTACCGCGTCACCGGCGCCTTCACCTCGGCCTGGTCGCTGTGCGTCGAGGAGCACTTCTACTGGATCCTGCCGCCGCTGGTCCTCGTATTGGCCCGCTTCAAAGGATGGGGACCCAGCGTCGCCGTCGGCGCGGCCCTGATCCTCGGCGGCATGGCCCTGCGCTGGGGGATCTGGCACGGCCCGGCCGCCGATCCGTCCACCCGGCCCGCCGACTTCCTGCGGCTGATCTACTACCCGACCTGGACCCGGCTGGACGGCCTGGCCCTGGGCGTGCTGCTGGCCGCCGCCCGCATCTTCCGTCCCGCCCAGGTCGCCCGCTGGCTGCCGCCGACCGTCACCGGACCACTGGGCCTGGCCGCCGCCGTCGCCACCGTGATCCTGTGCCAGCGCACCGCCGACGGCGTGGCGCTGGACCTCATCGGCGCGGTCTTCCTCTATCCGCTGGCGTGCCTGGCCACGGCCCTGCTGCTCTGCGCCCTGCTCGACCTGGAGCCGGCCCTGCAGCGGCTGCCGCTCCAGCCCGTCACCGCCGTGGCGACCCTCGCCTACAGCCTCTACCTCGTCCACAAGCCGGTGCAGCACATGCTGCGCGAGGCCCTGGGCGACACCGTGCTGCGCGGCTGGACCGGCGTTGGCGCCTATCTCGCCGCCGACTTCGCGGCCGCCATCCTGCTGTGGCTGCTGATCGAACGCCCCTTCCTGCGCCTGCGCGAGCGGGTGCTGCGCAGGCCGGTCCCGGCGCCGGTGGAGGAGCAGAGACTGGCGGCTTAGCCACAAGGAACCTCCCCCTGTGGGGGAGGCGGCCGAAGGCCGGTGGGGGGTCGTTTTCAACTGGCCAGGCGGCGCCCAGATTTCGCATCAACTCCCCCCACCGATCGCTACGCGATCGCCTCCCCCGCAGGGGGAGGTTTCCCGGGCGCGCCGCCGTCCAGCTCACGCCCTCAATAACTTTCCGCCTTCCCCCTCCCCGCGCCCTGCTATAGGCCCCATCTCCTTCGCCTCCCCCGCCTCGCCGCCCACCCAGACGTAAAGACCGCTCCATGGCCGCCCCCGCCCGCGCCCCCGTGCTCGCCCTCAAGGACGTTCGTCTCGCCGACGGCGCCAAGCCGCTGTTCGACGGCGTGGACCTGGCCCTGGAGCCGCGCGTGCGCGCCTGCCTGGTCGGCCGCAACGGCGCCGGCAAGTCGACCCTGCTGAAGGTTCTGGCCGCCCAGGGCGCCGAGGCCGACAGCGGCGAGCGCGCCGTGCAGCCGGGCGCCAAGGTGGTGTTCGTCAGCCAGGAGCCTGACATCACCGGCGAGACCCTGCTCGACTACTGCACGGCCGGCGGCGCCCAGGACTACGAGGCCCACGCGACCCTGGCCGACTTCGGCCTGGACTTCCAGAAGAGCACCCAAGGCCTCTCCGGCGGCGAGCGCCGCCGCGCCGCGCTCGCCCGCGCCTTCGCCGAACAGCCCGACGTGCTGCTGCTCGACGAGCCGACCAACCACCTGGACATCTTCGCCATCCAGACGCTGGAAGAGGAGCTGGCCAACTCCAAGTGCGCGGCCCTGATCGTCAGCCACGACCGCGCCTTCCTCAACCGCGTCACCCAGCGCACCTTCTGGCTGGAGCACCGCAAGGTGCGCCGCCTCGACAAGGGTTTCGCCGAGTTCGAGACCTGGAGCGAGCAGGTGCTGGCCGCCGAGGCCGACGAGGAGCGCCGGCTGAACAAGCAGCTGGAAAAGGAAAACGCCTGGCTGGCCCGCGGCGTCCAGGGCCGCCGGGCCCGCAACGAAGGCCGCCGCCGCGCCCTGATGGACCTGCGCGCCCAGAAGCGCGACATCGTCGCCGACAAGCGCGGCTCGATGACCATGGCGGTCGAGAGCTCGGGCGCCTCGGGCAAGCGCGTGGTCGAGGCCAAGGGCCTGACCAAGACGTTCGGCGAGCGCACCATCGTCGAGAACTTCTCGACCCGCATCCTGCGCGGCGACCGCGTCGCCCTCGTGGGCCCCAACGGCGCGGGCAAGACCACCCTGGTGCGCCTGCTGCTGGGCGAACTGGAGGCCGACGCCGGGACCGTGCAGCTGGGCACCAATCTCGAGGTCGCCTATGTCGACCAGAACCGCATGGCCCTGTCGGAAAAGATCACCGTCTGGGACTTCCTGACCCCGTCGGGCGGCGACTCCATCCTGGTGCGCGGCCAGCCCAAGCACGTGGCCGGCTACGCCAAGGAGTTCCTGTTCACCGAGGCCCAGCTGCGCCAGCCGGTCACCAGCCTGTCGGGCGGCGAGCGCAACCGCCTGCTGCTGGCCCGGGCTCTGGCCACGCCGATGAACCTGATGGTGCTCGACGAGCCGACCAACGACCTCGACATGGACACGCTCGACCTGCTGGAAGAGCTTCTGGCCGATTTCGAGGGAACCCTCATTCTCGTCAGCCACGATCGCGACTTCATCGACCGCCTGGCCAGCTCGACCATCGCCATGAACGGCCACGGCCAGGTGCTGGAAACCCCCGGCGGCTGGAGCGACCTGATCGACCAGGCCCCGGACTTCTTCAAGGGCGCCCGCGGCGCGGCCGGCGACTTCGCCACCGGAACCGGCTCGCACAAGGCCATCGTCACCCCCGCCGCCCCGGCCGCGCCCAAGAAGGCCGTCAAGCTGTCCTACAAGGACCAGCGGCGCCTGGAGGAGTGCGAGGCCCTGATCGCCAATTCGCCCAAGATCCTGGCCGACCTCGAGAAGAAGCTCGACGACCCCAACCTCTACGCCCGCGACCCGGCCGGCTTCGACAAGATCATGAAGTCGCTCGACAAGGCCCGGGCGGATCTGGCGCAGGCCGAGGAAGACTGGCTGGCGCTGGAAGAGAAGCGCGAAGCGCTGGCGGGGTGAGGGCTCCTCCCGCGTCCCTAACCTAATTCGCCTTCCTGGGCCCTGTGCCCAGGACCCATCGTTCAGCCGCTCAGACCTTGCCGATCGCCCCCGATCTGAGCGGCGGCCGGCATGGACCCTCGCCACAAGGGCGAGGGAGGCAACTCCTTAGGCGCGCGGGGCCGTGGCTAAAGCTCCCGCCACCACCCCATCGACCCGCTCAATCGAGCCGATGAAAACTATCAATTCGCCTTATCGGCCGGGCGAAGGTGAGGGGGAGTGGCGGCGGCGAGCCTCACCTTCCCGAGAGTAGCCCTCGCTGCTCGCCTTCGCTAAGGATGGATATCGATCGTCATGGCGAAGCTGAAAGAGCATGGCGCGAACGACGAAGAGCCCGCGCCCGCTCATCGGTGAGCGCATAGAGGCCCTGGAGGCCTATCTGGTCGCCCATCGCGACGATCCCGCCAAGCTGCGTGTCCTCGAGCGTGAACTGGCCGAACGGCATACCGCGCGAGCCGGAAAGCTTCGCGGCAGGCTGGCGCGCATCCTCGCCGAAAAGGCGGAGCGGGCGAAGGCGGACGAGGCCGCTCGTCGCCCGCAACCCGCGCGACAGCCATCTGACACGCCGAAAAGCTCGGCTCGGCCGCCGCATGAAGACGCCCGAACCCGCCCGGACGGATCGGCCCCGCATCGCGAAAGCCCAGGCGCCGATACGCGCCGAGAACGGGACGCCCCCGCCAGGATCCTCGACGCCTGGACGGCCCTGGAAGTGCTCTCCCCCCAGAGCTTCCGGCGGCCGGCCGACCTGGCCGCCATGGCCGGCTCGGAGGTCCAGGACCTGATCGATCTGTCAGCCAGGGCCACCGCGCCCTGGGAAGGCGCGGGGCAGAGATCCAAGCCCGACCACCGCCTCTACTACCAGGTCGTGCTGGGAACGGTGCGGCTCGAACCCGCCGTGGAACGCCTTCTTCGGGTCTATGAGGATCGGCGCCCCGAGCGCCACGCCGTCCGGGGCGAGGCCGTGCTGGCCAGCGTCCTGCTCGACCGGAACGGACGTCCGGTCGAGCCCAACGGGTGCGCCGTTTCGAGCTTCGGCTGGGGCCTGCCACGCGCCCTGCGGGGCGATCTGGGCGGCCTGGGCGACTGGCCTGAAGCCGAACGCGACCTGCTCAAGGACCTCGACCGACGTGTCCGGTTCGAAGACGAGGACGGCGAGACACTGCCCGTCACCCTGTCGCAACTGGCGACGGCGTCACACTGGCTGGTCGAGACCTTGGGCATCGACGGCGACATGGCCTCGCTGGAGCTGAGGGCCATCAAGACCTACCAGTACTACAAGCTGCCCGACGCTCCCGACCCCCTGCTGCTCAACAGCTTCTATCTCGAAGACCTGGGCGCGGCCCGCGCCCTCGCGACAAGGGATCTTCTACCCGCAACCCTGAAGGCCTATCTCGGCGCCGCCGCGCCGGCGTCCCAACAGGATCTGCTGAACCCTCTTCGACGCCGTGCGGCCCGCCAGGACGCCGGCCGGCCGATGGCCCTTGGGTCCTAGCAGCCTCGTCCTCCTGCAGCAGGCGGCGGTGAATGCTTCCACGGCGGCGTCGCCCCAGGCGCCGATCCTCGGCGTCAATGGCCCGCCGGGCACGGGCAAGACGACCTTGCTGAGAGACGTGGTCGCCGCGCAGGTCACGAGCCGGGCCCTGGCCATGGCCGCCTATGACGATCCCGCCGCCGCCTTCGGCCACGCGGGCCAGATGCGCGTGGGCCAGAGCTGGCTGCACCTCTACACGCTGGACGAAAAGCTCCGCGGCTTCGAGATGCTGGTCGCCTCGTCCAACAACAAGGCCGTCGAAAACGTCAGCGCCGAACTGCCCGCGCTGGACGCCGTCGATGGCGAGGTCCGCTATTTCGCCAGCATCGCCGAGCACCTGCTGGAACGGCCGTGCTGGGGCCTGGCCGCCGCGGTTCTGGGCAAGGGAACCAACCGCGCGCGGTTTCGCAAGCGCTTCTGGTTCGATGACGAGGCGGGCCTTCGGACCTATCTGGCCGAAGCCGCCGGAACGCCGCAGTGGATAGAAACGCTCGACGCCAAGACCGGGAAGGTCGTCGGGCGGCGAAAGCCCAAGGTGATCGCGGCCGAACGCCCGCCTGAAGGTCCCGAGGCGGCGGCGCGTCGCTGGCGGACGGCCCGGCGCGATTTTCTGGCGGTCCACGGCAAGGCGAAAGCGGCTCTGGCGGCCCTTGAGGAAGTCGCCCGCGCCATCGACCAACGGTCGGGGCTGGAAGCCCAGGCGGCCGCGTCGAAGCGGCGCCTCGATGAGACGCGCACCTTCGCCCAGGCCGCGATGCAGGCTCGTGGCGAGGCCGAGGCGGCTCACAGTCGCGACAAACAGGCCCTGGACGCGGCGAACGCTTTGCGAAGCAGCCACGGCGCGACCCGCCCCGGCCTGCTGGCCAGACTGTTCCGGACACAGCGCGCCCGGACCTGGAGCCAACAGGATCGGGCTCTGGCCGACCAGATCAGCCGCCGGCTCTACGAAACCGCCCAGTCGCTTGAGACCCTGCGAACCTCCGAGACGGCGGAACGTCAGGCCACGGAGGGCCTTGCTCGCCTCCACTCCGAATGGACATCGGCCGTGCGGGCGCTGGAGCGGGCCATCGCCCTGATCGAAGACGGCAAGCGCAGGCTCGGGCCACGCGTCATCGACGACGATTTCTTCGAACGCTCCCATCACGACCGGCAGATGACCACGCCCTGGCTGGCCCAGGGCGAACAGGACCTGAGGCAGGAGGTCTTCGCCGCGGCGATGGCCCTGCATCGCGCTTTTATCGACGCCGCCGCCAAACCGCTGCGCCACAACATAGGCGCGCTGATGAGCGCGATGTCGAACCCGGGTCTGCCCGTCGAGAAGCAGCACCTGCTGCCTCATCTCTGGAGCTCGCTGTTCCTCGTCACCCCGGTGATCTCGACGACCTTCGCCTCGGTGTCGCGCATGCTGGGCGCCCTGCCGTCGAAGAGCCTCGGCTGGCTGCTGATCGACGAAGCCGGCCAGGCCCTGCCCCAGGCCGCGGTCGGCGGCCTGATGCGCGCGCAAAAGGCCGTGGTGGTCGGCGATCCCATCCAGGTCGAGCCAGTGGTCACCCTCCCGGAAAGCCTGACCGGCGCCATCTGCAAGGCCTTCGATGTCGATCCGGATCGCTACAACGCGCCCGCCGCTTCGGCCCAGACCCTGGCCGACCGCGCAACGCCCTTCGCCAGCGAGTTCGAGGCCCGGGAGGGCAGCCGCCGGGTGGGCGCGCCGCTGCTGGTGCACCGTCGCTGCGCCGAGCCGATGTTCGGCATCTCCAACGCCGTCGCCTACAACGGCCTGATGGTCCAGGCCAAGCGCCCCCGCCCCTCGGCCATCGCCGACCTGCTCGGCCCGTCGCGGTGGCTCCACATCGAGAGCACGGGCGAGGAAAAGTGGTCGCCGCGCGAGGGCGAAATCGTCGTGGATCTGCTCAAGGCTCTACAAGCCCTGGAAACCGCGCCCGACGTCTACATCGTCACGCCGTTCGTGACCGTTCAGGACCATCTGCGCGCGCTGGTGCTTCGAAGCCGGGTGCTGGAGCGTTGGCCCCAACTCAACGCCCAGAAATGGGTCTATGACCGCATCGGCACCGTACACACCGTCCAGGGCCGCGAGGCCGAGGCGGTGATCTTCGTGCTTGGCGCCCCCGAGCCCGCCCAGAGGGGCGCACGCGGATGGGCCGGCGGGACGCCCAATCTCCTGAACGTCGCCGTGAGCCGAGCCCAGGAGGCGCTCTACGTCGTGGGCAATCGCGATCTCTGGCGGGAGGCTGGGGTGTTCTCCCAGCTCCACAACCGGCTGCCCGACTAGCCCCTCACTCCACCTCCGTCGCCCGCGCGGGCTTGGCCTTGCCAACCTCCGTCCCCTCGCCCGTGAACGGCTCCAGCCGGAAGCTTACCCGGGTCGGGGCCAGCTTCGTCCGGTACTTCACGTGGGGTTGGCCGACGAAGTTCCAGGTGGTGTCGCCGCCGACGCCCCATTGGGTGGCGTCGATGAGGAGGGTTCCGGCGTCGTGGGGGACGATGTCGGTGGATTTCCAGGTCCCGGCCGGACGGCGGTAGAGGTCCTGGTAGGGGAAGGCCAGGGCGTTCATCATCAGGGGGGCGCCGGCCGCCTCGACGCGCAGGCCCGCCGCCTTGTCGCCGCCCGACAGTTCCAGCCAGCGCACGCCCGTCTTGTTGCCGGTGTCCTGGGGCCGCATGTAGTCGTGGTTTTGGTCGGCCAGGGCGCCGCGCCAGAGGCCGACCGGGGCCGAGGTCAGGCGGTCGACATAGCTTTCATGCGGGCCGCGACCCAGCCATTCCACCGTCTTGGGCTGGCCCGGCAGGGTGAACCACAGGCCCACGCGCACGGGCGGCGGCAAATCGTCCTTCAGCGGGGTGAGGTCGCCGGTCACGGCCACTGAGCCGTCGCCGGCCATGACATAGGTGGTGACGAACCTGGCCGCGCCGGCGCCCAGGGCGTGCTCGACCGTGACCTGGGCCTCTCCGCCGGCCAGCTTGCGGGCGGTGATCGGGCGCACCTGGCGCACGTCGGTCATCAGGCGCCAGGGCTTCTGCTGGGCGACCGTGCCGGTGGCCGTGTCGTTGTCGGTCTCGGCCCGGAAGAAGTTGGGCTGACCGCCCTGGGCCAGCACCGCGCCGTCCTTGGCGTAGGCCGAGACGAGGCCCGTGGCCCGGTCGATGGTCAGGCTGGCGCCGGCCGCTTCCAGCACGACGGCGTCCTTGCCGTCGGTCAGGGCCACGGCGCCGGGACGGGCGACAGCGGCCTTGGGCGTGGCCGAGACGGCGAACTGCTCCCAGCCCACCACGAAACCGGCCGGGGTCATCGGCACTGCGCCGGCTTTCGCCTTGGCCCGCACGGTGACGAAGTATTCGACGCCGGGCCTGGTCGCGATGGCCGGCAGCGGCAGGGTGATGGTCTCCACGCCCCGGGCCTTGGTGGCCAGGGCCGGCAGGGCGCCCGAGGCGACCTCGACGCCGTCGCCCTCCAGCACCCACTCGAAGTCGAAGCCCGACAGGTCGCGGAAGTCGTGGCGGTTGGTCACGCTCACCTTTCCGGTCGCCGGATCGAAGCCGCCGAACTGGATCGGCGAGAGCACCTTCCTGACTTCGTAATAGTGCGGGTTGGGCGTGCGGTCCGGCTGGATCATGCCGTCGCCGAACTCGATGTCACCGCCGGGATTGGGGCCGTACTCGCCGCCGTCGCCCCAGTAGCGGCGGCCGTCCTTGGCGTAGCGGTACATCGACTGGTCCACCCAATCCCAGACGAAGCCGCCCTGCAGCTTGTCGTAGGCGTAGATGGTGTCCCAGTAGTCCTTGAAGTTCCCGCCGCCGTTGCCCTGCATGTGGGCGTATTCGCACTGGATCATCGGCTGGGTGCGGGTGGGGTCGGTGGCCCAGTCGACCATCTTCTCGATGTCGTCGTACATCGGGGCGTAGATGTCGACGTAGCTGTTGGGCTGGTGCTCCCAGTCCAGCGTGCCCCAGCCCAGATACGAGATCAGCCGGCTGGGATCGCGCTTGCGGGCAGCGGCGGCGGCCTTGGCGAAGTTGGGACCGATGCCGGCCTCGTTGCCCAGCGACCAGAAGATCACCGACGGGTGGTTCTTGTCGCGCTCGACCATGTTCAGCACCCGGTCGCGATGGGCGGCTTCCCAGGCCGGGTCGAAGCCCAGCTGCAGGCTCTCGCGCAGCTCGGGATGCTTGTTGCCGTAGTCCATATAGGCGTGGCTCTCGATATTGGCCTCGTCCATCACATAGAGGCCGTACTCGTCGGCCAGGGCGTACCAGAGCTCGGTATTGGGGTAGTGCGAGGTGCGCACCGCGTTGATGTTGGCCTTCTTCATCAGCTCGATGTCGCGGCGCATCGAGGCCTCGGAGATGACGTGGAAGGTCTCCGGATCGTGCTCGTGGCGATTGACGCCGCGGATGACGATCGGGCGACCGTTGACCGCCACCTTGCCGTCCTTGATCTCGACGGTGCGGAAACCGATCCGCTGGGGCGTGGCCTGGACGACCTCGCCCTTGGCGTCGAGCAGCTCGACCAGCAGGGTGTAGAGGTTGGGCGTCTCGGCGGTCCATTGGCGGACGCCGAGAACCGTGGCGTTCAGCGAAACGGTGCGGGCGGCGCCGGCGGCGACCTTGGTCTCGGTCTTGAGGACCTCGCGCTCGCCGTCCAGCAGGGTCATGCGGGCGGTCAGCGGCGCTTTGCGAGCGGTCAGCGAGAGCTCGGTCGAGAGCACGCCGTCGCGATAGGCCTTGTCGAGGCCGGCATGGACGAAGACGTCACTGGTCCGGGCCTGCGGGACGGCCTTCAGATAGACCGAGCGCTCGATGCCGGAGACCCGCCAGAAGTCCTGGTCCTCGAGATAGGAGCCGTCGGCCCAGCGGTGCACCTGGATGGCGACGAGGTTCTGGCCGGGCTTGACCCACTTGGTGACGTCGAACTCGGCCGGCAGCTTGGAGTCTTCGTAGTAGCCGACCTCCTGCCCGTTGACCCAGACGCGGTAGGCCGCGCCGGCCGCGCCGATGTGCAGGATGACGTCCTGGCCCGACCAGCCGGCCGGAACCTCGAAGGTGCGGCGGTAGGAGCCGACCGGGTTCGTCGCGTGCGGGATCAGCGGGCGGTTGGCCGGGAAGGGGTAGGTGATGTTGTTATAGCGGGCCTGGTCGTAGCCCTGCGCCTGCCACATGGCGGGGACCTTGATGCTCTTCCAGCTGGAGGCGTCGTAGTCCGACTTTTCGAAGCCGTCGGGCACGTCGTCCGAGGACGGGCTGAAGTGGAAGGCCCACTGGCCGTCGAGGCTGAGATAGCGAGCCGACCTGGTCATGTCGCCGGCCAGGGCGGCGGCTCTGCTTTCGAACGGGAAGTGGCTGGCGCTGGCGGGCATCTTGCCGCGGGCGTTGACCGCCGGGTTCTCCCAGTCGGGGCGGGTGGAATCGATCTGCACCGGATCGACCTTGGGCTGGGCGAGGCCCGCACCCGCCGCCGCCAGGACCGTCATCGCCGCGCCGGCCGCCAGGATCTTCCGCATGCACGCCTCCCTATACCCGCGTCCCGTTGGTCGGACGCTGTCGCCCTAGCATGGTGGATTCATTTGTCAGACAAAAGAGGACCAATGCGATTTGATGGGCGAATTCCGTGCCGGCCGCCCATCGGCCCGCCTCCCCCGCTCCGCGCGCGGCGGCGATAGGGGGGTGGCGAGGGGGACGAATCCCAGCACACACTCGGGCACCATCGCCCGCGCCCGCGAGACCCCCATGCCCGGACCGCGCATCCTGTTCGTCGTCGATGCAGGCCCAAGGGTCGGCGGCGGCCACTTCATGCGCAGCCTGAACCTGGCCCGGGCCCTGGAAGCGGAGGGCGCCCCAATGGGGGTCGAGTGGGACTTCGCCGGACCACCCGCGCTCGCCGGGCTGATGGCCGCCTTCGCGCCCGGGGCCGCCCCGGCCGGAATCTTCGAGACCAAGGACGCCCTGGTCGCCGGCGGCGCGGCCCTGGCGGCCGGCTTCGACGCCGTGATCTTCGACCACTACGGCCTTTCCGCCCCCGACCATCGCGCGATCGCCGGCGAGCGCCCGGCCCTGGCGGTGGACGATCTGGCCGACCGACCGCTGGCCGCCGGCCTGGTGGTCGACGCCGGCATCTCGCGGCGGGCGCAGGACTATGCGGGGCTCATTCCGGCCGACGCGCAGATGCTGCTGGGCCCCTCGCACGCCGCCCTGTCGCCCGCCTTCGCCGCCCTGCGTGAGACGGCCCTGGCCCGCCGTGCGACCGTCTCCGAGGTCGAACGGGTGCTGGTCTCGCTGGGCCTGACCGACGTCGGCGGGATCACCGCCCGCGTGGTCGCCGCCCTGCTGCCTGTGCTCGGCGAGCGGACGCTGGACGTGGTGGTCGGCGGCCAGGCGCCCAGCCTGCCGGCCCTGCGCGCCCTGGCGGCCGCCGACCCGCGCCTGACCCTCCACATCGACAGCCGCCACATGGCCGCCCTGACGGCCGCCGCCGACCTCGCCATCGGCGCGGCCGGGTCGAGCAGCTGGGAGCGCTGCGTGCTGAGCCTGCCGACCCTGTCGCTGGTGCTGGCCGACAACCAGCGGCAGGCGGCGGCGGCGCTGTCGGCCCTGGGCGCGCACCTGGCCCTCGACGCCGCCACGCCGGACGAGGCGCTGGCCGGCGCCTTCGCCGCCCTGGCCGGGGCGGTGATCGGCTCCAACGTCGCCGCTCACAACGCCAAGACCGAAGGCGCGGTGCTGGGGGCCGTGGTCGGCGCCGGCGCGGGCGCG